>NZ_JARKII010000004.1:0-309405 GCF_029309855.1 Chelatococcus sp. XZ-Ab1
TCTTCAACAAGATCAAACACTTCCGCCGTATCGCCACCCGCTTCGACAAGACGGCGGAAAACTTCCTCGCCGCCGTGAAGCTCGCGTCCATCCGCATCTGGCTACGCGGTTATGAGTCTACGGCCTAACATGGGGCGTTGACATGAAGCATGCCAATTCGATGAAGCAGCGGCAGCTGCTGATCGCAGCGAGTATTGCGACCCTCATGGCTTTTGCTGTTCCGGCAAATGCGCAAGACTTGGGCGGTTTGGGAGGCGCTCTCGGTGGAGCGGTTGGTGGATTGGGTGACACCGTCAGTGGTGTTGGCGACGCGCTTGGCGGCTCCCTCGGCGGCGCCGTGAGTGGCGTCGGTGGTGCCGTCAGCGGTCTGGGCGATGCTCTGGGCGGCTCCTCGGGCGGCGCGTCCGGCGGCTCGCTCGGTGGGGCCGTCGGCGGTGTCGGCAATTCCGTCGGAGGCGCTCTTGGCGGGGTCGGCGGAGCTTTGGGCGGGGTGGAGGTCGGCCTCGGCGCCAACATCGGGAGCGTTGCTGGTGTCGGCGCTGGTGCGAGCCTCGATGACGACGGGCTCAATGCCGGTATCGGCATTGGCATTCTCGGGCTCGCCACGGCTGGCGTCGGCGCATCAGCGACGCCGGATGACGGGATCAATGCCGGCATCGGCGTTGGTATCGGCGGTACCAGCGGCATCAATGTCGGGCTCAATCTCGGCATCGGCGGCAACGGGGGCGGAGGCCCGGGCGGTCCGGGAGGTCCTGGTGGTCCTGGTGGTCCTGGCGGTCCTGGTGGTCCTGGCGGTCCGGGAGGTCCTGGTGGTCCCGGCGTCGGTGGTCCCGCCGGCAGTGTCCCGGCTGCCGTGTCCGGAATGAGCCAGCAGCAGGTCGCGGCGCTGAAGAAGCGCTGCTCCAGCATTCTCTCGTCCTATGCCGAGTTCGACGACGAACTCGTCAGCCTGTGCAAGATGCTTCAGCGCATCTGACGCTTGGTGAAAGGCATGCGCGGATCGCTTGTCCGCGCAACGGCCGGGGCCGGCTGCCGGGCCGGCCCCGGCGAACGACTTCTCCGCTGGGAGCCCCGGAGTTTCGACATCCGGCGCGCCCGTTCACCTTGTCCTTGCCGGTCTCGCTTCTGATACGGATTCGAGGCGCGTCCCGTGGCAGGCATCGTCTGCGAGCGCGGAACGGATACGCCTTACTAGCCGCCTCGGAGCAATGTCGCGCTCAGTGCCGAGCGCGGCGCGCCATCCGGGAATGCATCATCGGCGCGTTCTTCGAGACCATGCGGGACGTGAACTTCACGATCTGCTTCGGCCAATCGATTTGACAGACCGTCGAGTTGCATCCCGTGCCGCTACGTGGGGTGGAGATCGTTCCTGCAGTTCCACGAGCACTTGGATTTCATGCCAGCGGATGGTCGGATCGTCATCGTCGATCCCAAGTCCTATGAGATCGTCTCCATCGTGACCCTCTGACGCGGGGTGCCCTTCGGGCACGGCACCCGTCAGGTATGCCGGACGGGTGCCGTGCCGAAATGTCCCATGCGGATGTTTGGTCGAGCGAGGATGAGGCGGGTCGCGGGGTGGCGGTTGCGCGGGCCTTGCGCCGCGGTGCCGAAAGCCGGGAACATGGCAGCTATGCGGCACCGCAGCACTTGCGCCCGCGGATCGGCTGCGATAAGCCTCGCCCGCAAATGCGAAACGGTCCAAGGTAGCGGATTGCCGGCGTTTTCCGTCGCTTCGCCGCGCTCGGACCGGCTTCGTGCTGAGCGAGAAATCCGTCCAAGAGCCCGCCGTCTTCGGCGACGGGCCACGATACCGCGGGTGCCGGATGCAGAGCCTTCTTGCCGACTATCTGCCGCTCGTCATCTTCATCGGTGTGTCGCTGGTGATCGGGATGGCGCTGCTTGTCTCGCCCTTCATCGTGGCATATTCGCGGCCTGACGCCGAGAAGCTGTCGGCCTACGAATGCGGCTTCAACGCCTTCGACGATGCGCGCATGAAGTTCGACGTGCGCTTCTATCTCGTCGCCATCCTCTTCATCATTTTCGACCTCGAGGTCGCCTTTCTCTTCCCGTGGGCCGTGGCCTTCGGCGACCTCGGCTGGTTCGGCTTCTGGTCCATGATGCTGTTTCTCGGCGTCCTGACCGTCGGCTTTATCTACGAGTGGAGAAAGGGAGCCCTCGAATGGGATTGATCGGCGAAGCGAGCGGCCCGGCCGTCGCGCCGGCGGCCAGGGGCGTCATCGACCCGCGGACCGGCAAGCCCGTGGGCTCGGATGATTCCTTCTTCCTCGGCCTCAATGACGAACTGGCGGACAAGGGCTTCCTCGTCACCTCGACGGACGAGCTCATCCAGTGGGCCCGCACCGGCTCGCTGATGTGGATGACCTTCGGCCTTGCCTGCTGCGCCGTGGAGATGATGCAGCTGTCGATGCCGCGCTACGACGTCGAGCGCTTCGGCTTCGCTCCGCGCGCCAGCCCGCGCCAGTCGGACGTGATGATCGTCGCCGGGACGCTGACCAACAAGATGGCGCCAGCCCTGCGCAAGGTCTACGACCAGATGCCCGAGCCACGCTACGTCATCTCGATGGGCTCGTGCGCCAACGGTGGCGGCTACTACCATTATTCCTATTCGGTCGTGCGTGGCTGCGACCGGGTGGTGCCGGTCGACATCTATGTCCCGGGCTGCCCGCCGACCGCCGAGGCGCTGCTCTACGGCGTCCTTCTTCTGCAGAAGAAGATCCGCCGCACCGGCACCATCGAGCGCTGAGGAACGAGGCGAATGAGCGTCAATCTGACCGAGCTCGGAGAGCATATCCTCGCATCGCTGCCGGGTGCGGCGAAGGCGGCGGGCGTCGGCTTCGGCGAGCTCACGATCTATGCCGACGCGCACGAGATCGTGCGTGTCCTGACCTTCCTGCGCGACGACGCGCGCTGCCGCTTCGTTAACTTCACGGATCTGTGCGGCGTCGACTATCCGGTGCGCGAGAAGCGCTTCGACGTCGTCTATCACCTCCTGTCGCCGCAGCATAACACGCGCATCCGCGTGAAGGTGGAGACCGACGAGGTGACGCCCGTGCCCTCGGCCGTCGGCGTCTTCCCGGCTGCCAACTGGTTCGAGCGCGAGGCTTACGACCTCTACGGCATCCTGTTCTCCGGCCATCCGGACCTGCGCCGCATCCTCACCGACTACGGCTTCGAGGGCCATCCGCTGCGCAAGGACTTTCCGCTCACCGGCTTCGTCGAGGTGCGCTACGACGACGAGGAGAAGCGGGTGGTCTACGAGCCGGTGCGGCTCAACCAGGAATTCCGCAACTTCGACTTTCTCTCGCCGTGGGAGGGCACCGACTACGTGCTGCCCGGCGACGAGAAGGCCAAGGCCAACTGAGCGGGAGAGGGCGCCTTGGGCGAGCATCAGATCCGCAATTTCTCGATCAACTTCGGCCCGCAGCATCCGGCGGCGCACGGCGTGCTGCGCCTCGTGCTCGAGCTCGACGGCGAGGTGGTGGAGCGCGTCGACCCGCACATCGGCCTTCTGCACCGGGGCACGGAGAAGCTGATCGAGGCCAAGACCTACCTGCAGGCGGTGCCCTATTTCGACCGGCTCGACTATGTCGCGCCGATGAACCAGGAACACGCTTTTGCGCTTGCGGTCGAGCGGCTGCTGGGTATCACGGTGCCGAAGCGCGGCCAGCTCATCCGTGTGCTCTATTCGGAGATCGGGCGTCTCCTCTCGCACCTCCTCAATGTGACGACGCAGGCCATGGACGTCGGCGCGCTCACCCCGCCCCTCTGGGGCTTCGAGGAGCGCGAGAAGCTGATGATCTTCTATGAGCGGGCCTCGGGCGCGCGCATGCACGCGGCCTATGTGCGCCCCGGCGGCGTACACCAGGATCTGCCGAGCAAGCTCATCGACGACATCTGGGATTTCTGCGACCCCTTCCTCAACGTCTGCGACGACCTCGAGGGGCTCCTCACCGACAACCGCATCTTCAAGCAGCGCAACGTCGACATCGGCGTGGTCTCGCTCGAGGACTGCTGGGCCTGGGGCTTCTCCGGCGTCATGGTGCGCGGCTCGGGCGCGGCGTGGGACCTGCGCAAGGCGCAGCCCTACGAGTGCTACGAAGAGCTCGATTTCGACATCCCGGTCGGCAAGAACGGCGATTGCTACGACCGTTACTGCATCCGCATGGAGGAGATGCGGCAGTCCATCCGCATCATGAAGCAGTGCCTCGAGAAGCTGCGCTCGCCCGAAGGGCAGGGCCCGGTCTCGACGAGCGACCACAAGATCGTGCCGCCCAAGCGCGGCGAGATGAAGCGTTCGATGGAAGCGCTCATCCACCACTTCAAGCTCTATACGGAAGGCTACCACGTCCCCGCGGGTGAGGTTTACGCCGCCGTCGAGGCGCCCAAGGGCGAGTTCGGTGTCTACCTGGTGTCGGACGGCACCAACAAACCCTATCGCTGCAAGATCAAGGCGCCGGGCTTCGCCCATCTGCAGGCCATGGATTTCATGTGCCGCGGCCACATGCTGGCCGACGTCTCGGCCGTACTCGGCTCGCTCGACATCGTGTTCGGCGAGGTCGACCGCTGATGGCTTCGGCACCGGCCATAGAAGGGACGGGGCTCGTGGGCTGCGCATCCGGCTGGACGCCGTCGGAGCGGACGCGCCGTAAGGTGCTCGAGCCGCTGCGCCGGCGTGTCCTTGGGCCGCTCTTCACCCGTCTCGGCTACGACCTCCTGCCGGCCGTGCCGGAATGGGAACACCGGCCCCTGTCGCGCCGCGAGGTCGATCGGCTCGTGCGCGGAGCCGCCCACCATATCGCCGTCGATCTGGACGCGGCCGGCATCGCGGTGCCGGAGGACATGGAAGGCCTGGTGCGCGCCTTCTATGAAGACATCTGCCAGTGCCCGGTCCGCCAGAAGCACGGCGGCAACGGCTTCAACGGCGCGCTCGAGCTCTTCGTCATCGCGCGGGCGCTCGCTCCGGACGTCATCATCGAATCGGGTGTCTTCCGCGGCCTGACGACCTGGGTGCTGCGCAAGGCCTGCCCCGAGGCGCGGATCTTCTGCTTCGACGCGGTCTTCGCCAATCTGCAGCACCGCGATCCGGCGGCCACCTATCACGAGGCGGACTGGTCGGGCTACGATTTCGACGGGCTCGACCTGTCGCGCGCGCTCGCCTTCTTCGACGATCACATCGACCAAGCACGGCGCATCATCGAGGCCGGGGAGCGCGGGCTCAGCCAGCTCGTCTTCGATGACAACACCGCCGCACATCGTATCCACGCCCATGGCGGCCCGGCCTTTCCGACCGTCGACATGGTGCTCGCCGATGACCTGCCGACGGAGCCGGTACGCTGGCTGCGCAACGGGCGCGAATTCGTCTATGAGGCCGACGCCTCCGTCATCGAAGCCGTCCGCGAGCGGGTCGAGACGGTGCGCAATTTCGATGATCTCCATGGCGTGACCGGCTATTCGCCGGCGCGCCTGACCTATGTGAAGCTCAAGGACAGGCGGATCTGATGGCTGTTCGTCGTCTCGCCCCCAAGGAATTCCAGCCGGACAGCTTCGCCTTCACGGCGGAGAATGCGATCTGGGCAGGGCAGCAGATTGCGAAATATCCCGAAGGCCGACAGGCATCGGCGGTGATCGCGCTGTTGTGGAAGGCGCAGGAGCAGGCCGGCGGCTGGTTGCCCGAGCCGGCGATCCGCACCGTCGCCGACCTCCTCAAGATGCCCTACATCCGGGTGCTCGAGGTCGCGACCTTCTACACGATGTTCAACCTCGAGCCCGTCGGCCGCCATCTGGTGCAGCTGTGCGGAACGACGCCCTGCATGCTGCGCGGCGCCGAGCAGCTCAAGGACGTCTTGAAGCGCAGGGTCGGCGACGAGAAGCACGTCAGTGCCGACGGCAAGTTCTCGTGGATGGAGGTCGAGTGCCTCGGCGCCTGCTGCAACGCGCCGATGGTGCAGATCAACAATGACTATTACGAGGACCTGACACCCGAAAGCCTCGAGAAGCTGCTCGACGATCTCGCCGCCGGCAAGCCGGTTAAGCCCGGCCCGCAGAACGGCCGACGCGCCTCCGAGCCAGAGGGCGCCATCACCACCTTGAGCGATCCTTCGCTGTTCGACGGCTCGCAGATCGGCGCCTGGCGCCAGCGCTTCGAGGCCGAGGCAGCCGAGAAGGCGCGCGCAGAGGCGGAGGCTGCCGCCGCAGCGCCGGAGGCGGCGAAGACGCCCGAGCCCGCCAAGCCGAAGGAGACGCGAGCCGAGGAGAAGGCCGCCGACCGTCCCGAGGTGCGCGTCGCTGAAGGCAAGGCGCCGATCGCGCCGGCCGCCAAGGCGGATGCGGCCGAGGGCGTCGCGGACGAGCACAAGCCCGTCCTCCTCGCCAAGGCGCGTGGCGACGGCCCGGACGACCTCAAGCTCATCTACGGTGTCGGGCCGAAGCTCGCGACCATGCTGAACGAACTCGGCGTCTATCACTTCGATCAGATTGCCGCCTGGAACGAGATGAATCTCGCCTGGGTCGACCAGCATCTTGGCGCCTTCCGCGGGCGCGCGGTGCGCGACAAGTGGATCGAGCAGGCCAGGAAGCTCGCTACGGGCTGGCGCCCGGCGAGCGACGTCGGCGAGAAGCCGGAGGAGTGAACGGCCATGCTGTCTGACAAGGACCGCATTTTCACCAATCTCTACGGGCTTCACAGCCCTGGCCTCGAGGCCGCGAAGATGCGCGGCGCTTGGGACGGCACCAAGTTCCTGCTGCAGCAGGGGCGCGATTGGATCATCGAGGAGATGAAGAAGTCGGGCCTGCGCGGGCGTGGTGGCGCGGGCTTTCCCACCGGCCTCAAGTGGTCGTTCATGCCCAAGCAGTCCGACGGGCGCCCGCACTACCTCGTTGTCAATGCCGACGAGTCGGAGCCGGGCACCTGCAAGGACCGCGAGATCATGCGCCATGATCCGCACCTCCTGGTCGAGGGCTGCCTCATCGCCTCCTTCGCCATGGGGGCCCACGCGGCCTACATCTACATCCGCGGCGAGTACATCGCCGAACGCGAGGCGCTGCAGCGGGCGGTGGACGAGGCCTACGAGGCGCGCCTCATCGGCAAGGACAACGTCCACGGCTATCCCTTCGACCTCTACGTGCACCACGGCGCCGGCGCCTATATCTGCGGCGAGGAGACGGCGCTGCTCGAGAGCCTCGAGGGCAAGAAGGGCATGCCGCGGCTGAAGCCGCCGTTCCCGGCCAACATGGGTCTCTACGGTTGCCCGACGACGGTGAACAACGTCGAGTCGATCGCCGTCGCCGGCACCATCCTGCGCCGCGGCGCCTCCTGGTTCGCGAGCCTCGGCCGGCCGAACAACGTCGGCACGAAGCTCTTCTGCGTCTCCGGCCACGTCAACAAGCCGTGCAACGTGGAAGAGGAGATGGGCATCACCTTCCGTGAACTCATCGACCGGCATTGCGGCGGCATCCGCGGCGGCTGGGACAACCTTCTCGCCGTCATCCCCGGCGGCTCCTCGGTGCCCTGCGTGCCGGCCGAGCAGATCATCGACTGCCCGATGGACTTCGACTCCCTCAGGAATCTGAAGTCCGGCCTTGGCACGGCCGCCGTCATCGTCATGGACAGGTCCACCGACATCGTCCGGGCGATCGCGCGACTCAGCTACTTCTACAAGCACGAGAGCTGCGGCCAGTGCACGCCCTGCCGCGAGGGCACGGGCTGGATGTGGCGCGTGCTGACGCGCATGGCCGAGGGCCGGGCGCTGAAGCGCGAGATCGACATGCTCCTCGACGTGACCTACCAGGTCGAGGGCCACACGATCTGCGCGCTCGGCGATGCCGCGGCCTGGCCCGTGCAGGGCCTCATCCGCCATTTCCGCCACGAGATCGAGAAGCGCATCGACGATTATGCGGCCAACCCGCATTCGGATGCGGTTCTGCAGGCAGCTGAGTGATTGATCACGTCCGGGCGGCTCGCCGCCGGACGGGAAAGGACGAAGTAGCGATGGCCAAGCTCATCGTCGACGGCAATGAGATCGAGGTGCCTGCGGAGTTCACCATCCTGCAGGCCTGCGAGGAGGCGGGCGCCGAAGTGCCGCGCTTCTGCTTCCACGAGCGGCTGTCGATCGCCGGCAACTGCCGCATGTGCCTTGTCGAGGTGAAGGGCTCGCCGAAGCCCGTCGCCTCCTGCGCCATGTCGGTGCGCGACCTGCGGCCCGGCCCCAACGGCGAGCCGCCGGTCGTCAACACCCGCACGCCGCTCGTCAAGAAGGCGCGGGAGGGGGTGATGGAGTTTCTGCTCATCAACCACCCGCTGGACTGCCCGATCTGCGACCAGGGCGGGGAATGCGACCTGCAAGACCAGGCCATGGCCTACGGCGTCGATTCCTCGCGCTTCGCCGAGAACAAGCGCGCCGTGGAGGACAAGTACATCGGCCCGCTGGTCAAGACCTCGATGAACCGGTGCATTCACTGCACCCGCTGCATCCGATTCACCACCGAGGTCGCCGGCGTGCCGGATCTCGGTGCCATCGGCCGCGGCGAGGACATGGAGATCACGACCTATCTCGAACACGCCATGGGCTCGGAGCTGCAGGGCAACGTGATCGATTTGTGCCCGGTAGGCGCGCTGACCTCGAAGCCCTATGCCTTCAAGGCGCGGCCCTGGGAATTGTCGAAGACTGAATCCGTCGACGTGATGGATGCGGTCGGCTCGGCTATCCGTGTCGATGCCCGCGGGCGCGAGGTCATGCGTTTCCTGCCGCGCGTCAACGAGTTCATCAACGAGGAATGGATCTCGGACAAGACGCGCTTCGTCTGGGACGGCCTCAGGACCCAGCGCCTCGACCGCCCCTATGTGCGGGAGAACGGACGGCTGCGTCCGGCGAGCTGGAACGAGGCCTTCGCTCTCATCGCCGAAAAGGTCAATGCGGCGAAGAGCGAGCGCATCGGTGCCATCGTCGGCGACCTTGCCGCCGTCGAGGAAACTTACGCCCTCAAGCTCCTCATGGAGAAGCTCGGCGTCCCCAACATCGACTGCCGTCAGGATGGCGCGCAGCTCGACCCGGCGCTCGGGCGCGCGACCTATCTCTTCAATACCACCATCGCCGGCATCGAGGATGCCGATGCGGTGCTGCTCATCGGCACCAATCCGCGCAAGGAAGCGCCGGTGCTCAATGCCCGCATCCGCAAACGTTGGCGCCTGCTGCGTACACCCATCGGCGTGATCGGCGAGAATGTCGATCTCACCTACGACTATTCCTATCTCGGCACCGGCGCGCAGACGCTGGCCGATCTCGCGGCCGGCAACGGCGCATTTCTCGAGGTGCTGAGCAAGGCCGAGCGGCCGCTCATCATCGTGGGGCAGGGGGCCCTGGCGCGGGAGGACGGCATGGCCGTGCTCGCGGCGGCGGCGAAGCTCGCCAAGGCCGTCGGCGCCCTTGGCGAGGCGTGGAACGGCTTTTCGGTGCTGCACACCGCCGCGGCGCGGGCTGGCGCGCTCGACCTCGGCTTCGTGCCGAAGGCGGACGGTCTCGACGTTGCCGGCATGCTGGCTCCTGGCGCGCTCGACGTCCTCTTCCTTCTCGGTGCTGACGAGGTCGACGTGCCGGAAGGCGCCTTCGTCGTCTACCAGGGCACGCACGGTGACCGCGGTGCCCACCGGGCCGATGTCATCCTGCCGGGGGCGGCCTATACGGAGAAGACCGGCATCTATGTCAACACCGAGGGGCGCCCCCAGTTCGCCAACCGCGCTGTGTTCCCGCCGGGGGACGCCCGCGAGGATTGGGCGATCCTGCGCGCGCTGTCCGATGTGCTCGGCAAGCGCCTGCCGTTCGACTCGCTTGCGGCGCTGCGCGAGCAGCTTTTCGCCGCGCATCCGCATCTTGCCGCTATCGGCGAGATCGCGCCGGTGGACACGGCCGGCATCGAGACGCTCGCCGGCAAGGGCGGCGTGCTCGCCGATGCGCCGCTGATTTCGCCGATCGCCGACTTCTATCTCACCAACCCCATCGCGCGCGCTTCCGCCGTCATGGCCGAGTGCTCGGCTCTGGCCGGCGGGGCGCTGAAGCAGGCTGCAGAGTAAGGACCACGCCCGATGGAATGGCTGACCACGGTTGCGATCATTCTCGGCAAGAGCCTGCTCCTGCTGGTCGCGCTGCTCGTCTTCATCGCCTACATCCTCTATGCCGATCGCAAGGTCTGGGCGGCGGTGCAGCTGCGCCGCGGGCCCAACGTCGTGGGGCCGTGGGGGCTGCTGCAGTCCTTCGCCGACCTGCTGAAGTTCGTGCTCAAGGAGCCGGTGATCCCTGCAGGCGCCAACAAGGGGCTTTTCTTGCTGGCGCCGCTCGTCACCTGTGTGCTGGCGCTGGCCGCCTGGGCGGTCATCCCGGTGGCGGACGGATGGGCGATCGCCGACATCAACGTCGGCATCCTCTACATCTTCGCCATCTCCTCGCTCGGCGTCTACGGCATCCTGATGGGCGGCTGGGCGTCGAACTCGAAGTACCCTTTTCTCGGCGCGCTGCGTTCCGCCGCGCAGATGGTGTCCTACGAGGTCTCTATCGGCTTCGTCATCATCACCGTGCTGCTCTGCGTCGGCTCGCTCAATCTCACCGAGATCGTGCGCGCTCAGGAGGCGAGGGGGCTCGCGACGATGCTCGGCGTGCCGTGGCTGACAGTGCTCAACTGGTACTGGCTGCCGCTGTTCCCGATGTTCGTCATCTTCTTTATCTCGGCGCTCGCCGAGACGAACCGCCCGCCCTTCGACCTGCCCGAGGCAGAATCGGAACTGGTGGCCGGCTTCATGGTGGAATACGCCTCGACGCCGTACCTCCTGTTCATGCTCGGCGAGTACGTGGCCATCATGACCATGTGCTCGCTGACGACGATCCTCTTCCTCGGCGGCTGGACCGCGCCGGTGGCGTTGCCGCCGTTCACGTGGATCCCGGGCGTCGTATGGTTCGTGGTCAAGGTCTGCTTCGTCTTTTTCATGTTCGCCATGGTGAAGGCGATGGTGCCGCGCTATCGCTACGACCAGCTGATGCGGTTGGGCTGGAAGGTGTTCCTGCCCCTGTCGCTCGCTGCCGTCATCATCGTCGCGGCCGTGCTGCAGATCACGGGATGGGCGCCGGCCTCGTGAGGCCGGCAAGAGAAAGGGACGGAGCCGGATCATGAGGCTCGATCAGGCCGCAAAGTCGCTCTTCTTGAAGGAGTTCGTATCGGCGTTCTTCTTGTCGATGCGCTATTTCTTCAAGCCGAAGGCGACGCTCAACTATCCCTTCGAGAAGGGAGTCCTGAGCCCGCGCTTCCGCGGCGAGCACGCGTTACGCCGTTATCCCAACGGTGAGGAGCGCTGCATCGCCTGCAAGCTGTGCGAGGCCATCTGCCCGGCTCAGGCCATCACGATCGAGGCCGGGCCGCGCCGCAACGACGGCACGCGCCGCACGACGCGTTACGACATCGACATGGTGAAGTGCATCTACTGCGGATTCTGCCAGGAGGCCTGCCCGGTCGATGCCATCGTCGAGGGACCGAACTTCGAATTCGCGGTGGAGACCCGCGAGGAGCTCTACTACGACAAGGACAAGCTCCTCGACAACGGCGCCCGCTGGGAGCGGGAGATCGCCCGCAACATCGCGATGGACGCACCCTACAGGTGACGTCGCGGTGAGGTTGTTCGTGAGGGATTCGGTGTCTATAGACGCCATGCCCGGGGGCTTGGGGCCCGTGGGCGACAGGACGGGATACGGGGCATGACGGTCGCAGCGGCCTTCTTCTATCTCTTTTCGTGCGTGTGCGTGGCGTCGGCCTTCATGGTCATCGCCTCGCGCAACCCCGTGCATTCGGTGCTCTTCCTGATCCTGGCCTTCGTCAACGCGGCGGGCCTGTTCATCCTGATGGGCGCCGAGTTCCTGGCGATGATCCTCGTCGTCGTCTATGTCGGCGCGGTCGCGGTGCTCTTCCTCTTCGTCGTCATGATGCTCGACGTCGATTTCGCCGAGCTGCGCCAGGGCTTCCTGCAATATCTGCCGGTGGGCGCCCTCATCGGCGTGATCTTCCTCATCGAGCTCGTGCTCGTCGTCGGTTCGATGGCGATCGATCCCGAGCTCGTGAAGACGCCGGTCGCGGCCATCCCCCCCGTCAGCGAGATGACGAACACCGCGGCGCTCGGCCAGGTGCTCTACACGCGCTACCTCTACTTCTTCCAGGCGTCGGGCCTCGTGCTGCTCGTCGCCATGATCGGCGCCATCGTGCTCACGCTGCGCCACAAGCCGGGCGTCAAGCGCCAGGATGTTGCCCAGCAGGTGGCGCGCACGCGCGACACCGCCATCGAAGTGCGGAAGGTGCCCTTCCGCGAGGGCGTGTGAGTGAGGCCGGAGAGACAGACATGACCATCGGGCTCGCGCATTATCTCACCGTCGCCGCCGTGCTGTTCACGCTCGGCGTGCTCGGCATCTTCATCAACCGCAAGAACGTCATCGTCATTCTGATGTCGGTCGAGCTCATCCTGCTTGCGGTCAACATCAATCTCGTCGCCTTCTCGAGCTTCATGGGCGACATCGTCGGGCAGGTCTTCGCCCTGCTCGTGCTGACCGTGGCGGCCGCCGAGGCGGCCATCGGGCTTGCCATCCTCGTCGTCTACTTCCGCAACCGCGGCACCATCGCGGTTGAGGACATCAACATGATGAAGGGCTGAGGCCGCGATCATGTATCACGCGATCGTCTTCCTGCCGCTTGCCGGCTTCCTGATCGCTGGCCTTGCCGGCCGGTTCATCGGCGCGCGGGCAAGCGAGGTCGTCACGACCTCGGGCCTGTTCGTCTCCTGCCTCCTGTCGTGGATCGCCTTCTTCGACGTCGGCTTCGGCGAGGGGGCGACGCGCGTCGCGGTGGCGAGCTGGATGGTCTCCGGCGACCTCGTGGTCGACTGGGCCTTCCGCATCGATACGCTCACGGCCGTGATGCTGATCGTCGTGACGACGGTCTCCTCGCTCGTCCATCTCTATTCCATCGGCTACATGCACGAGGATCCGGCGAGGCCGCGCTTCTTCGCCTATCTCTCGCTGTTCACCTTCGCCATGCTGATGCTGGTGACGGCCGACAACCTCGTGCAGATGTTCTTCGGCTGGGAGGGCGTCGGCCTCGCGAGCTACCTGCTCATCGGCTTCTGGTACGAGAAGCCGTCGGCCAATGCCGCCGCGATCAAGGCCTTCGTCGTCAACCGCGTCGGCGACTTCGGCTTCCTGCTCGGCATCTTCCTCGTTTTCGTGCTGTTCGGCGCGGTCACCTTCGACGGCATCTTCCCCCGCGTGGCGGAATTCAACGAGGCGACCTTCCGCTTCCTCGGCTACGAGTGGCACGCGCTGACGCTGGCGAGCCTCCTGCTCTTCATGGGCGCCATGGGCAAGTCGGCGCAGTTCCTGCTGCACACCTGGCTGCCGGACGCCATGGAAGGCCCGACCCCGGTCTCCGCCCTCATCCATGCGGCGACGATGGTGACGGCCGGCGTGTTCATGGTCGCGCGCATGTCGCCGGTGTTCGAATATGCCCCGACGGCGCTGTCGGTCGTCACGGTGGTCGGCGGCATCACCGCCTTCTTCGCCGCGACCGTCGGCCTCGTGCAGAACGACATCAAGCGCGTCATCGCCTATTCGACCTGCTCGCAGCTCGGCTACATGTTCGTCGCTCTCGGCGTCGGCGCCTACGGGGCGGGCATCTTTCACCTCTTCACGCACGCCTTCTTCAAGGCGCTGCTGTTCCTCGGCGCCGGCTCGGTCATCCACGCGATGCACCACGAGCAGGACATGCGCCACATGGGCGGCCTTCGGAAGCACATTCCCTTCACGGCGGCCATGATGACGATCGGCACGCTGGCGCTGACGGGTTTCCCGTTCACGGCGGGCTACTTCTCGAAGGATGCCATCATCGAAGCGGCCTATGCCTCCCACACGCCGGGGGCCAACTTCGCCTTCCTCGCTACGGTCATCGCTGCGTTGTTCACGTCCTTCTATTCCTGGCGCCTGTACTTCATGACCTTCGAGGGCAAGGCGCGCTGGGCCGAACACGGCCATGACGACCATGGCCATGGCCACGGTGACCACACGCCGCACGAGAGCCCGCTTGTGATGCTCATCCCGCTCGCTGTCCTGGCGATCGGCGCGGTCGTTGCCGGCTTCGCCTTCAAGGAAGCCTTCATCGGCCACGACTACGACCACTTCTGGAAGGGCGCGCTCTTCACTGGTGCCGACAACCACATCCTGCACGAAATGCACGAGGTGCCGGGCTGGGTTGTCGCCTCGCCCTTCGTGATGATGATGCTCGGCTTCCTCATCGCGCTGTGGTTCTACATCATCAACCCGCGCATGCCGGCGATCGTCGCGGGGCAGCAGCCGCTCCTCTACCGGTTCCTGCTCAACAAGTGGTACTTCGACGAGATCTACGACGTCCTGTTCGTGCGTCCGGCGATGTGGCTCGGCCGCTTCCTCTGGAAGAAGGGTGACGGCTGGCTCATCGACGGTTTCGGGCCGGACGGCGTCTCCGCCCGTGTCGTCGACGTCACCAACCGCGTCGTGCGCCTGCAGACCGGCTACGTCTACCACTACGCCTTCGCGATGCTCGTCGGTGTCGCGGCTCTCGTCACCTGGTACCTCATCGGGGGCACGCACTGATGTTCGGCCTCGGTCTCCTTTCTGGTCTCCTCATCCTGCCGCTCGTCGGTGCCGCCTTCATCCTCATGGTGCGCGGCAGCGAGGAGGCGGTGCGCTCCAACGCCCGCTCCGCGGCGCTGGTGACGACGCTCGCGACCTTGGTCCTCTCGCTCGTCGCCTGGGGACGGTTCGACACGGCGAGCGCCGCCTTCCAGCTCACCGAGGACCATGCCTGGCTGACGGAGGCCATCCGCTTCCGCCTCGGCGTCGACGGCTTCTCGATGCCGTTCGTCCTGCTGACGACCTTCCTGATGCCCTTCTGCATCCTGGCGTCGTGGACCTCGATCGAGAAGCGGGTGAAGGAATACATGGTCGCCTTCCTCGTGCTCGAGACGACGATGATCGGCGTCTTCGTGGCGCAGGATCTTGTCCTGTTCTACCTGTTCTTCGAGGCCGGCCTTATCCCGATGTTCCTCATCATCGGCATCTGGGGTGGCAAGCGGCGCATCTACGCCAGCTTCAAGTTCTTCCTCTACACGCTGCTCGGCTCGGTGCTGATGCTCATCGCCATCATGGCGATGTATTGGGACGCCGGCACGACCGACATCGCGGCGCTGCTCAAGCACCCCTTCGCCCCGGCGATGCAGACGTGGCTGTGGCTCGCCTTCTTCGCCTCCTTCGCGGTGAAGATGCCCATGTGGCCGGTCCACACCTGGCTGCCGGACGCGCACGTCGAGGCGCCGACAGCAGGGTCCGTCATCCTCGCCGGCATCCTCCTCAAGATGGGCGGCTACGGTTTCATCCGCTTCTCCATCCCGATGTTTCCGGAGGCCTCGGCCGATTTCGCGCCGCTCGTCTTCGCCCTGTCCGTCATCGCGATCATCTACACCTCACTCGTCGCGCTGATGCAGGAGGACATCAAGAAGCTCATCGCCTATTCGTCGGTCGCCCACATGGGCTTCGTGACCATGGGCATCTTCACGATGACCACCCAGGGCATCCAGGGCGCCATGTTCCAGATGGTCAGCCATGGCCTCGTCTCGGGCGCGCTCTTCCTGTGCGTCGGCGTGATCTACGACCGCATGCATACACGCGAGATCGCGGCCTATGGCGGCCTCGTGCAGCGCATGCCGCGCTATGCGGTTGTGTTCATGGTCTTCACCATGGCCAATGTCGGCCTGCCGGGCACCTCGGGCTTCATCGGCGAGTTCCTGTCGCTCGCGGGCGCCTTCAAGGCCAATCCCTGGGTCGCAGTGCTCGCCACCTCGGGCGTCATCCTCTCGGCTGCCTATGCCCTGTGGCTCTACCGCCGCGTCGTCTTCGGCGTGATCGAGAAGGACAACCTGAAGACGATCACCGATCTCAACACCCGTGAGATGGTCGTTCTCGTGCCGCTGCTCGTGCTGGTCATCTGGTACGGCCTGCAGCCCGGCGCCATTCTCGATGTCTTCGCCGCTCCGACGGCGGAACTGCTCAAGTCCACCGAGGCCGCGCTGGCAACCGCCAAGTCCGTGGCCCTGACGCTTCACTGAGGTTCAGCCGATGGCCGCCGTCCCGATGTTCGCGCTCGCTCCGGCCCTGCCGGAGATCGTCCTGGCTGCCGCCGCGCTCCTTCTCGTGCTCATCGGCGCGCTGAGGGGCGAGCGTGCTGCCGGCCTGATCGAGGCGCTCACACTCGTCGCCATTCTCGCCGCCGGCTTCTTCGTGGTGACGCAGGGCGGCGAGCGGGTGGAGACCTTCGGCGGCTCCTTCGTCGTCGACGGCTTCGCGCGCTTCGCCAAGGTGCTGACGCTGGTCGGCTCGGCCGCGGCCTTGCTGATGTCGGGCGACTACCTGCGCCGGGCGGGCATCAACCGCTTCGAATATCCCATCCTCATCCTGCTGGCGACGACCGGCATGATGATGATGATCTCGGCCAACGACCTCATCGCACTCTATCTCGGCCTCGAGCTGCAGAGCCTCTCGCTCTACGTCGTCGCAGCCATCGACCGCGACAATGCCCGTTCGAGCGAGGCGGGCCTCAAGTATTTCGTGCTCGGCGCCCTGTCCTCGGGCATGCTGCTCTACGGCGCGTCGCTGATCTATGGCTTCACCGGCACGGTCTCCTTCACCGGCATCGCCCAGGCCCTGCAGGGCGAGGGGCACACCGGCGCGATCTTCGGCCTTGTCTTCATCGCTGCCGGCCTCGCCTTCAAGATCTCGGCCGTGCCCTTCCACATGTGGACGCCGGACGTCTACGAGGGCGCGCCGACGCCGGTCGCCGCCTTCTTCGCGGCGGCGCCCAAGATGGCGGCGATGGCGCTCCTGGTGCGCGTCTTCATTACGGCCTTCCCCGGCATCGTCGATCAGTGGCGGCAGATCATCGTCTTCGTCGCCATCGCCTCCATGGCGCTCGGCGCCTTCGCTGCCATCGGCCAGCGCAACATCAAGCGCCTCATGGCCTATTCGTCCATCGGCCACATGGGCTACGCGCTCGTCGGCCTTGCCGCCGGCACGGCGGAGGGCGTGCAGAGCGTGCTCGTCTACATGGCGATCTATCTCGTCATGACGCTCGGCACCTTCGCCTTCATCCTGTCCATGCGGCGGGAGGAGGGGCCCGTCGAGGGGATCTACGATCTCGCCGGCCTTGCCCGCACGCAGCCCTATGCTGCTTATGGCCTGACGATCCTGTTCTTCTCGCTCGCGGGCATTCCGCCGCTCGCCGGCTTCCTCGCCAAGTGGTATGTCTTCGCGGCCGCCGTCGAGGCGCAGCTCTATTCGCTTGCCGTCATCGGCGTGCTCGCCAGCGTCGTCGGCGCCTACTACTACATCCGCATCGTCAAGATTATGCACTTCGACGAGCCGGCGGGCGCGGCCTTCACCCCGATGGCGGCCGGCCAGAAGGTGATCTTCGCCCTCGCCAGCATCATTATCGTCGTCCTGATGCTGCCCGGCGCTCCGGGGCCGTTGAACAGCGTCGCGCTCGCCGCCGCTCGCTCGCTGTTCTGACGGGGCCGGCGACACGGACGTGGAACGCGGGAGCATCTCGCAGGAGGCGCGCGACGCCGGCTTCGATGCCGTGATGCTGGCGACGACCACCTCGACCAACGACGAGGCTCTTGAGCGGGCCTCGTCGCAAGGGGCGGACCGCCTCTGGGTCGTGGCGCGCGAGCAGACGAGCGGCCGCGGCCGCCATGGCCGGCAATGGGCCTCGCCGCCCGGAAATCTCTACGCCAGCCTTGTCCTGAGCGAACCGTGCGATCCGCCGAAGGCGCCGCAGCTCGGCTTCGTCGCGGGCCTCGCTTTGCACGATGCGGTCGCGGGCGTCACCGGGCTCGCGGCGCCACGGCTGGTGCTCAAATGGCCGAACGACCTGCTGATGGATGGCGGCAAGCTGTCCGGCCTCATTCTCGAGGGGCACAGGCTCGGGCCGGACAGGCATTTTGCCGTCATCATCGGCATGGGCCTCAACGTTGCCCACAAGCCGGCCGATACACCTTATCCGGCGCGCTGCCTCGCCGAGGCCGTCGGAACGGTGGACGTGAGCGACGTTTTCCGCGCATTGTCGGCGAGTTTCGCCTATAGGCTGAGGCAGTGGGACCGGGGGCTCGGCTTCGCCCTGACGCGCGAAGCCTGGCTCGCCCGCGCCGCCGGCATCGGCGGGCCGGCGCGGGTGCGCCTGCCGGGCGGCGAGCTCAGCGGCACCTTTGCCGGGCTCGACAGCGCCGGCCGGCTGCTGCTCGATACCCCGGACGGGCGCCGGACGATCGATGCGGGAGATCTTTATCTCGGTCTCGCCGACATGGCATCTCAAGGATGCGACTGAAGGAGGATTGAGAGGGCATGGCCTCACGCGATGACGACGGCCTCGTATTCGTAGCGCTCGGTGGTCTCGGCGAGATCGGCATGAACGCCGGTCTCTACGGCTTCGGGCCGGCGCGCCGGCGCAAATGGCTGCTCGTCGACTGCGGCATCGCCTTCGCTGGCGAGGATGTGCCGGGCGTCGATCTCATCTTCCCCGACATCCGCTTCCTCGAGGAGGAGAGGGACAACCTCGTCGGCATCGTCATAACCCATGCGCACGAGGACCATATCGGCGGCCTCGCCGAGCTGTGGCCGCGCCTTGGCGCGCCCGTGGTGTGCACGCCCTTCGCGGCGGGGCTCCTGGAGGTCCGCCGCCTCGGCGAGCCCGGCGCGCCCAAGATCCCGCTGAACGTGGTGGAGCAGGGCGGTCGCGTCACCCTCGGCCCCTTCGACATCGAATTCGTCGCCGTCGGTCATTCGATCCCTGAATCGAATGCGCTCGCCATCCGCACGCCGCTTGGTACCGTCGTCCACACCGGCGACTGGAAGCTCGACCCGCATCCGGGCGTCGGCCGGCCGACGGACGAGAAGCGGCTCACGGAAATTGGCGACGAGGGCGTGATCGCGCTCATCTGCGATTCGACCAACGTCTTGCGGGATGGCGTCAGTCCCAGCGAGGCGGACGTCGCCAAGACCCTGATGGAGGTCATCCGCGAGGCGCCGGAGCGCGTGGCCGTGACGACCTTCGCCTCCAACGTCGCGCGCCTGCGCGCCGTGGCCGAGGCGGCCGCGGCCTGCGACCGCGAGGTCGTCGTCTTCGGCCGGGCGATGGACCGCGTCATCGACGTCGCGACCGAGCGCGGCTATCTCGCCGGCCTGCCGCCGTTCCGCTCGGCTGAGACCTTCGGCTACCTGCCGCGCAACAAGGTGGTCGCATTGCTCACGGGTAGCCAGGGCGAGCCGCGGGCCGCGCTCGCCCGCGTCGCGAATGACGAGCATCCCGACATCGCACTCTCCGCCGGCGATCGCGTGATCTTCTCCTCTCGCACCATTCCGGGCAACGAGAAGGCGGTCGGCCGCATCATCAACAATCTCGTCACGCGCGGCATCGAGGTGATCACCGATCGGGACGCGCTCGTCCACGTCTCCGGCCACCCGCGCCGCGGCGAGCTCGCCGCCATGTATCGCTGGGTGCGGCCGAAGGTGCTCGTGCCGGCGCACGGCGAGGCCCTGCACCTCACCGAACAGGCAAAATTCGCCCGCGCCGAGGGCATCGGCAGCGTGGTGCGGGCCATGAACGGCGAGATGGTTCTGCTCGCGCCCGGCAAGCCGGCCGTCGTGGACGACGTGCCCGTCGGCCGCCTCTACAAGGACGGGATGATCGTCGTCAGCGCCGGCGAGGCCACCATCGGCGAGCGGCGCAAGCTCGCCTTCGCCGGCGTCGTCTCCGTCGCCATCGCCCTCGACGCCAAGGGCGAGATCGTCGGCGAGGCGCAGGTGGAGGTCAGCGGCCTGCCGCCCGCGACGCGCGAGGGCGAGCCGATGTTCGAGCTCGTCGCCGATGCTGTGGCCGACGTGCTGGACGGGCTACCCAAGGCGCGCCGGCGCGACCCCGATGCGGTCGCGAATGCCGTCGAGCGCGCGGTGCGGGCGGAAGTGCGCCATGCCTGGGGCAAAAAGCCAACGTGCCACGTGCACGTGATCGTCGTATGAGGTGAGGGTTCCGTCAGCCGGGAGAGCCTCATGATCGGCCGCCTCAACCACGTCGCCATCGCTGTCCGCAATCTCGAAAGCGCCTGCGCCGTCTACCGGGACACCCTCGGAGCACGCCTGTCGCCGGCCGTTCCGCAGCCGGAGCATGGCGTCACCACGGTATTCATCGAACTGCCGAACACCAAGATCGAGCTGCTGGAGCCTCTGGGCGCCGATTCCCCGATTGCCCGCTTCCTCGAGCGCAATGCCGATGGTGGCATCCACCACATCTGCTACGAGGTAGACGACATCATCGCCGCGCGCGACCGGCTGGTGGAGAAGGGCGCGCGCGTGCTCGGCAGCGGCGAACCGAAGATCGGCGCGCACGGCAAGCCTGTGCTCTTCCTCCACCCCAAGGACTTCTGCGGTACGCTCGTCGAGCTGGAACAGGCCTGAGCGACCGTCCTAGATCCGGACCCGTCGGGTTGCTTCAACCTGATCGGTGGATCCGTCTCCATTGCCGAGAACCCAAGCGGAGCGGGTAGACCCGATGACCATTGCGACCTGGCTGGCCCTCTATTTCATCATCTGGTGGACGGTTCTGTTCGCTGTCCTGCCCTTTGGCGTGCGCAGCCAGTTGGAATCGGGCGAGGTGACGAGCGGCACGGAGCCCGGCGCGCCGGCGAAGCCCCGACTCTTCAAGAAGGTGCTGGCGACCACCGTCGTCTCGGCCATCGTCCTCGCGCTCGTGAAGGTCGCGCTGGCGCTCATCGAACTGTGACATAAGGGGGTAGGAAACGCGGTTGGTTGCGCGTGAAACCGTGTCTTCCAACAAAAAAGCAAGGCTGACGCCTTGCTGTTGGAGTTTCTTCTCGAACCCGTAACGCCTGTTCATTCGGAACAACGGGGTGCTCTCGCACCTCTCGACGTCGCCTGGGCTTCCTCCCGAGACCTGGACCGCAGTTCCCCGCTCTGTGAATGGCGGCGGGGACTTTCGATCGGGTAACAATGCATAGTCGATCGTTCACCACTTGTCACCCATTTGTGCAGGGGCTGCCCGCATTTTTTGCATGGTGTTGTCACACATGGGTCGAATGGCGGTGCGTTGGTCGGCGAATCGCAAAGCCAGCCTTGTCTTTTGCCGTGCGGCGGTGTTGTCTCAGCAAACGACTCGCTTCCCCTTCCACACAAGCCCGGTTGCCGGTTTCTCATGCGTCTCAGCCGCTATTTTCTGCCCACGCTCCGCGAAGATCCCAAAGAGGCGGAGATCGTTTCCCATCGCCTGATGCTGCGGGCAGGACTCATCCGGCAGCAATCGGCGGGGATCTATTCCTGGCTGCCGATCGGCCTCAAGGTCCTGAACAAGATTGCGGCAATCGTACGGGAGGAACAGAACCGTTCCGGCGCCGTCGAACTCCTGATGCCGACCATCCAGTCGGCCGATCTGTGGCGTGAATCGGGGCGCTACGACGCCTACGGCAAGGAGATGCTGCGCATCACCGACCGGCACGAGCGCGAGATGCTCTACGGGCCGACGAACGAGGAGATGATCACGGACATCTTCCGGTCCTACGTGCGCTCCTACAAGGACCTGCCGCTCAATCTCTATCACATCCAGTGGAAGTTCCGGGACGAGATCCGGCCGCGCTTCGGCACCATGCGCTCGCGCGAATTCCTGATGAAGGATGCCTATTCCTTCGACATCGACCAGGCCGGCGCGCGCCATTCCTACAACAGGATGTTCGTCGCCTACCTGCGCACCTTCGCCCGCCTCGGCCTCAAGGCCATCCCCATGCAGGCGGATACGGGCCCGATCGGCGGTGACCTCAGCCACGAGTTCATCATCCTTGCCTCGACGGGCGAGAGCGAGGTGTTCTGCCACCGCGACTTCCTCGACTTTCCGATCCCGGCCGCGGACACGGATTTCGACGACGTCGCCGGCCTTCAGTCGATCGTCGACAAGTGGACGTCGCTCTACGCCGCGACCTCCGAGAAGCACGACGAGGCCGCCTTCGCTGCTATTCCGAATGACCGGAAGGTGTCGGCGCGTGGCATCGAGGTCGGCCACATCTTCTATTTCGGCACGAAATACTCCCTGCCGATGAAGGCGACGGTGACCGGGCCGGACGGCAAGGAGCATCCCGTGCACATGGGCTCCTACGGCATCGGCCCGTCGCGGCTCGTCGCCGCCATCATCGAGGCCAGCCACGACGAGGCCGGCATCGTCTGGCCGGATCCGATCGCGCCTTTCGACGTCTCGCTCATCAACATCAAGGTCGGTGACACAGCGACGGACGAGGCCTGCGCGCATCTCCATCGGGCGCTCGCCCTGCGCGGCCTCGACGTGCTGTACGACGACCGGGACGAGCGTCCCGGAGCCAAGTTCGCGACGGCCGACCTCGTCGGCATGCCGTGGCAGATCCTCGTCGGCCCCAAGGGGCTTGCCGACGGCAAGGTGGAGGTGAAGCGCCGCGCCACGGGCGAGCGCGAGCTTCTGTCGATCGAGGATGCCGTGACGCGGATCGCGGGCTGACGGCGAGGCAGGGGCGGGGAGCGGCATGAGCGGACGCGCGGCCGAGAGCGGTTCGACGAGACCCTTTGCGCTCTTCGAGTGGCTGCTGGCGGCCCGCTATCTGCGGGCGCGCCGGCGCGAGGGCTTCATCTCCGTCATCGCCGGCTTCTCCTTCCTCGGCATCATGCTCGGGGTTGCGACGCTGATCGTCGTGATGTCGGTGATGAACGGCTTCCGCAAGGAACTGCTGGACAAGATCGTCGGTGTGAACGGCCACATGTTCATCCAGCCGATCGATTCCCCGCTCACCGACTTCGACGCCGTGTCGAAGCGGCTCGCCGACCTCTCGGGGATGAAGCTCGTCGTGCCGATGGTGGAGGGCCAGGCGCTCGTCTCCTCCACCGCGGCCTCCGGCGGCGCGCTGGTGCGCGGGGTGCGCGAGGCCGACATCGCCAGCATTCCCTTCATCGCCGATACCATCCGGCAGGGCACCCTGCGCGATTTCGACGAGAAGGGCGGCGTCGCTATCGGCCGGCGCATGGCCGAATATCTCGGCCTTCGTGTCGGCGATTCACTCACCATCGTCTCGCCGCGCGGCGCCGCGACGGCCTTCGGCACCGCGCCGCGGATCAAGGCCTACCCCATCGTCGCGGTGTTCGAGATCGGCATGTCCGAGTTCGACAACACCTTCGTCTACATGCCGCTCGGCGAGGCGCAGGCCTATTTCAACCGGGACGGCGACGTCAGCGTCATCGAGGTCTTCCTGAACAATGCCGATGATGTCGGCGCCATGCGCCCGCGCATCGAAGAAGCCGCGGGCCGGCCGATCATGATCACCGACTGGCGCCAGCGGAACCGCACCTTCTTCGGTGCGCTCGAGGTCGAGCGCAACGTGATGTTCCTCATCCTGACGCTGATCGTGCTGGTGGCGGCCCTCAACATCGTTTCCGGCCTCATCATGCTGGTGAAGGACAAGAGCGAGGACATTGCCATCCTGCGCACGATGGGGGCGACGCGCGGCGCCGTGATGCGAGTCTTCCTCATCACAGGCGCCTCCATCGGCATTGTGGGAACGCTCGCCGGCTTCCTGCTCGGCCTCACCCTCGCATGGAACGTGGAGGCGATCCGCAGTTTCCTGTCGCAGCTGACGAGTTCCAACCTCTTCCCGGCAGAGCTCTATTTCCTCAGCCGCCTGCCGGCTGAGATCGACCCCGGTGAGGTGACGACCGTGGTGCTCATGGCGATCGTCCTGTCGCTCGTGGCAACGCTCTACCCGAGCTGGCGGGCGGCGCGCCTCGACCCCGTCGAAGCCCTTCGCTACGGGTGAGACGGCATGACGACGCCCCAGACGCCGGCCCTGTTCCTCTCCAAGATCGAACGCCGTTACCCCCAGGGCGAGACGATGCTCGACATCCTGCGCGGCGCGGACCTCGCCGTGTGGCCAGGCGAGATCGTCGCGCTGGTTGCGCCGTCCGGCACAGGCAAGTCGACGCTGTTGCACATCGCCGGCCTCCTGGAGCATCCCGATAGCGGCGAGGTCTACGTCGGCGGCGAGCCGACGACGGGGCTCGACGATGCCGGACGCACGCGCCTGAGGCGCCTCGATATCGGTTTCGTCTACCAGTTCCACCACCTGCTGCCGGAGTTCTCGGCGCTCGAGAATGTCGCCCTGCCACAGCTCATCCGCGGCTTGGCGCGCCGGGAGGCGGAGGCCCGCGCCGCCGAGGTGCTGAGCTTCCTCGGTCTCGGCGAGCGCCTCGTCCACCGGCCGGCGGAGCTCTCCGGTGGCGAGCAGCAGCGCGTCGCCATCGCCCGCGCCGTGGCCAATGCGCCGCGGGTGCTCCTCGCCGACGAGCCGACCGGCAATCTCGATCCGAAGACGTCGGACTACGTCTTTTCGATGCTGGTCGCGCTGGTGCGTGCCTCGCGCCTCGCGGCGGTCATCGCGACCCATAATCTCGACCTTGCCGCACGCATGGACCGTCGCGTCACCATCCGCGACGGCCTCGTGGTCAGCCTCGACTGAGGGGACGGCACACATTGCGCCATTGATTCTGCGCAATGGCTGGCTGCAAGATAGGACACATGCTGGTGGGGACCTGCAGGCACCGTCGTCTGCGGAATCGGGGAGCCACACCATGCCGAGGCCGCCGAATCTCTCCATTGCACTGGACAAGGTCTGCTTCATCATCATCAAGGCGCGCCAGTTCGACGTGAAGGACGACGTCACCGAGCCGCACCCTGCCTCGAACGCCAGTGATGACGGCATGCGCTCGGTGCTGGAGGACCATCGCGACGATCCCGTGGCGGCCGAGCTCGCCGCTGCCATTGCCGCGCTCAACGAGGATGAGCAGATCGATCTCGTGGCACTGGCCTGGCTGGGGCGCGGCGATGCCGGCCTCGACGGCTGGGTGGACCTGCGGGCCGAAGCCGAGCGCGCGCATAACACCCGCACGGCCCGCTACCTCATGGGAATCCCGCTGCTTGCCGACTATCTGGAGGAGGGGCTGTCGCAGTTCGGCCTGTCTTGCAGTGACATGGAGAGCGAGCACCTCTGATCCTTGCGGCATCGCGCGAGGTTGCCATGCCGTACCGCGACAACAGCGACCTGCCACCGGCCGTGCGCGCGCATCTGCCGGCGCATGCACAGGACATCTATCGGACGGCCTTCAACAGTGCCTTCGCCGATCATTCAGATGACCCCCGGCGGGAGGAAAGCGCCCATCGCATTGCATGGGCGGCCGTCAAGCGCTCCTATGTCAAGCGGGGTGAACTCTGGGTTGCCCGCGATGGTCGATAGGAGGCTCGCGATGCCGCCAGCCACGATTTGGTCACCCGCCGATGTACGGTCCATTGCAGCCGACCGGCTGAAGATCTTTGCGCTTGTCGGCTCGCAGGATCTCGGGCACGCGGTCGCGCGCCTTATCGGGCAGGAGCTGGCCCGGCACGAGGAGCGGGATTTCGAGGACGGCGAGCACAAGGCGCGGCCGCTCGAGCCCGTTGCCGGTGCCGATGTCTATGTTATCCACTCGCTGCATGGCGGCCCGGATGGAAGCGCCAACGACAAGCTGTGCAGGCTCCTCTTCTTCATCGGCGCCCTCAAGGATGCAGGCGCAGCGCGCGTCACGGCCGTCACGCCCTATCTCTGCTATGCGCGCAAGGACAGGCGCACCAAGGCGCTCGATCCCGTCATCACGCGCTATGTCGCCGGCCTTTTCGAGGCCATGGGGACCGATGCGGTCGTCGCGCTCGACGTGCACAACGAAACCGCCTTCGAGAACGCCTTCCGTCTGCCGACGGTGGCGCTTTCGGCGGCCCCGCTGCTCGTCCGCCACCTCGCCGCGGGCCTTGCAACGGAGCCGCTGTGCGTTGTCTCGCCCGATCTCGGCGGCGGCAAGCGGGCTGATCTGTTCCGCGAGGTGCTGGAAGCGGTGACGGGCCGCGCGGCGGGCAAGGCTTTCGCCGAGAAGCGGCGCAGCGGCGGCATCGTCTCTGGGGATCTTTTCGTCGGCGAGGTCGCGGGCGCGACCTGCATCATCGTGGACGACCTCGTCAGCACGGGCGGCACATTGGCGCGTGCCGCGAAGGCAGCCCGGGCGGGCGGCGCACGGAGCGTCATCGCCTGCGTGACGCACGGCCTGTTCATGCCGGGCGCCGAGACGGCGCTCGCGGATCCCGCCATCGATCGTGTCGTATCGAGCGACAGCGTGCCGCCGTTCCGGCTGCCGCAAGGGCCTGTACGCGACAAGCTCGACGTCGTGCCCGTTGCGCCGCTCATCGCCGAGGCGATCGCGCGGCTGCACACCGGCCAGGCACTCGCCGATCTGTTCGTCTATTGAGAATGCGCTCGAGCCGTCCTGCATCGGCAAGGGCAAGATCGATGTAGGTGCGCGCGAGGCGTGGCCATTTCTCCGGCGTGCGGGGCTCGGCATCGAGAAGGTGGGTGATGGCGAGGCGCGCCCGCAGCAGGGCCCGGTAGCTGCGATAGAACAGGAAGAGGCCGTTGCCACGGCGGTCGCCGAGCAGACGCGCGAGGCGGTGCCGCAGCGCTTCTCCTGCCCAGCCAACGCCAAGCCGCTCGCATTCGAGATGGAGGAAGGCGATTTCGTCGAGCGGGTCGAGCGCACGCAGCGGTTCCGAAAACTCGAGGCAGTCGATGACGATAACGGGATCGGTCAGCCAAATGTGCTCGGGTCTGAGATCCCCATGCGCCTCCACGACCCGGCGCGCCCGCCGGACAAGAATGCCCGGTCGTCGGGCAAGGAAGGCGCGCTGCGCGCGGCAGATGCGCGCGATCGTGCCTTCCGGGAGGTGAAAGCGCGGATCGCGCAGGAGCTGCTCGTTCTCGAGCAAGGCTCGCCGCCAGCGCGCCAGATGCACGGCGGGGGCGACGGGAAGGCGGCGAACCCGCCGGTAGAATGTCGCGAGCCGAGCGGCGAGGCGCTCTGCGTCCGCCCGCGTCAGGTGCTGCTCGCGGGCGTGGGTCTCGAGGGTATGGCGCTCGTCGAGACGGCGCATGAGGACGAGCCAGTCGACGATCGTTCCGACCGCGCCGAAGGACAGGCCGTCCGGCGTCCGCCTGAGCGGCATGACATCCAGATAGACGTCGGGCGCAAGGCGGCGGTTCAGCGCCAACTCGGTGCGGCAGGCCGCAGCCCGCCGGTCGGTAGTCGAAAAATCGAGACAGGCGGACCGCACGGGCTTCTTGAGCTTGTAGACGTGCCCCTCGGTCAGGAACAGCCAGGACATGTGCGTCTCGCGCGCCTCGACGGTGCTGGCGGGCAGGGCAAGACACTCCGGCTGACTGAGGAAACGCACCTTGTCCGCAAACGGAACATCCGGCGCGGTCTCGGCCGTGAGACGCGGTGTCGAAGGCGCGAACATGCGGTAAGGTTATAGACCGCCTCGCCGGCGGCGTTGACGTCGATCAAGGCGAGATGGCGTGCTCGGCGTCATCGTCGCCAGTCATGGGCACCTTCGGGGCCGGTGCGGCGGGCCGCCAGCGGGCATCGCACCGGTTGCCGCAAGGCGGGTCGTCCGTGAGAAGCCTGTCCGAGGTGTGCGGATGGACGCTGCGGGTGCCCTGCTCACAGACCTCTACCAGTTGAACATGATCCAGGCCTATCTGGAGCATGGCCGAACGCGGACGGCGGTGTTCGAGTTTTTCGTCCGCAAGCTGCCGCCGCGGCGCAATTTCCTTGTCGCAGCGGGGCTCGAGCAGGCGCTCGACTATCTCGAGAACCTGCGATTCACGGATGACGAGATCGCATGGCTCGGTGAAAGCGGGCGTTTCTCGCCGGCGTTTCTCAGGCAGTTGCGCGCGCTGCACTTCACCGGCGATGTCGATGCGGTGCCAGAAGGCACTGTCTTCTTCCCGAACGAGCCGATCCTGCGCGTGGTGGCTCCGTTGCCCGAGGCCCAACTCGTCGAAACCCGCCTCCTCAATCTCCTGCACTTTCAGAGCCTCATCGCATCGAAGGCGGCGCGCATGGTGCTCGCGGCGCCAGGCAAGCTCCTCGTCGATTTCGGCCTGCGGCGGGCGCACGGGATGGAGGCGGGGCTTCTTGCCGCACGGGCGAGCTATCTCGCCGGCTTTGCCGGCACCGCGACGCTCCTCGCCAGCCGTCTGTTCGGCATTCCCTCGTTCGGCACCATGGCCCATTCTTTCGTGCAGGCGCATGAGGACGAGGTGGCCGCCTTCGAGGCTTTCGCCTGGTCCCGGCCCGAGGGCCTCGTGCTGCTGATCGACACCTACGACACCGAGGCGGCCGCGCGGAAGGTCGTGGAGCTCGCGCCGCGGCTGCGGGCCAAGGGCATCGCCATCAAGGGTGTGCGCCTCGACAGCGGCAACCTCGTCGCCCTGTCGCGCGCCGTGCGGCAGATCCTCGACGACGGCGGCCTGCCGGACGTGACCATCTTCGCCAGCGGCGGCCTCGACGAGGAGGCGATCGCAGCCATGCTGGCGGCCGGCGCTCCCATCGACGGTTTTGGCATCGGCACCAGCCTGACGACCTCCGCCGATGCACCGGCGCTCGACTGCGCCTACAAGCTGCAGGAATACGCCGGCGTCGCCCGGCGCAAGCTGTCGGCCGGTAAGGCTACCTGGCCCGGCCGCAAGCAGGTCTGGCGCAGCCATGGCGCGGACGGGCGGCCTGCCGGCGACATCCTCTCCGTGCTGGACGATGACCAGCCCGGCACACCGCTGCTCGTGCCCGTCATGCGCCATGGCAGGCGCATCGCGCCGCAACCGTCCCTGGCCGCGATACGGGCTTATGCGGCCGAGGCCCTGTCCCACCTGCCGGACGATCTGCGCGGGCTCGATCCGGCGCCCGCCTATCCGGTGACGGTCGCGCCGAAGCTTGTTGCGCTCGCCGAGACTGTCGACCGGTGGCTCGCCGCTTCGCTTGGAGCGAACGGCGGGCGTGCAAATAACCAGCAAGAGGAGTTGTCGATGAAAGAATCATCGAATGCCGAGACACCGAAGGGAAGGCCGCCGGAGAAGCCGACCTCCCGCGAAGCCGAAAGGCGCCGGCGGCTCGAAGAACAGCTCGAAGAGGGGCTTAAGGAAACCTTCCCGGCCTCCGACCCGGTTTCCGTGACGGAGCCCGCGCCAACGCGGCCGGGCAATAACGGTCGCTAACGGACGGGGGCGAGCGTCGCAGCGACAGGGGCGGTCTTCGGCTGTCCCCGGGGCGGCCGGCACCATCGGTCATGCGTTCGTCAGGAGCCGCTCGATCTCGTAGACCGGATGCTTGGTCAGGTCCTTGCCGACCTCGGCCAGCAGCGTCGCGCGCATGTCATCGGCGAGACATTCGCGCAAGGCCGCCAGCATGCGCGGCGGCGCCACGAGCACAAGGCCGGGCGGCTGCATCGCCTTGTGAAGGGATTCAAGCGTCCGCATCGTCTCCTCTGCGAACTGCACCTTGGCCTCGCGGTGCCGGTCCGCACTCTCGACTGCACTCGCCGGACCAACGGCATTCTGCCGGCGGCCGGGCCGGTCCGTGCCGGCAGCCGCATCGACGCCGTTCTCGGGCGCCTCGGCATGCCGTTCGACCTGAAGATTGGGGAAGAGCTCGTCGCCCTCGTTCCGCAGGAAGAGGGCCCTGCGGGCATCGCACACGACGACGAGGGCATCGTGGGGGAGGGAAAGCTGCATGAGAATCTCCAAAGGCGAACGGTGATGGTGCCGATAGTCGCGCCTGCGCGGGGACGTTCATTGATCGACCGCAACCTGGCGTCGAAACCGCGCAGCCGTTCGGCCGTTGATGTAACGCAAGGCTTTTCGGGCCCGTCTGTGCCACAGCAAGGCCGCCGGACAGACGGCAAGCGAGCCGGGAGAAGGGCGGAGCGTCTCACGAACGCCCGCTTTTGGCGGAGCGTCGTGGCAGTGAGCATGAGGAGGCAGGACGATGAACGTTGGCGACATCATGACCATGGGCGCGGCGACGGTACATCCGGACACGTCCGTCCTCGAGGCGGCGCAACTGATGCTTCATCATGGCATCAGCGGCGTGCCCGTCGTCGACAAGGAGGGGCGGCTCGTCGGCATGGTGACCGAGCGCGACCTGCTGCGGCGCGCTGAGACCGGCACCGAGCACCGGCGTCCGCGCTGGCTCAGCTTTCTCATGGATCCGGCTGCGCGAGCCGAGGACTACGTGCGCAGCCACGGCCGCAAGGTGTCGGACGTCATGACGCAGGACCCCCAGAGCGTTGCCCCCGACGCGCCGCTCACCGATGCGGTGGATCTGATGGAGCGACGCGGCTTCAAGCGCCTGCCCGTGGTGCGTGACGGCAAGGTTGTCGGCATCGTGAGCCGGGCCAATTTCCTGCGCGTTCTTGCGCGCCGGCTGGAGGACGCGGCGCAGGCGACCGCCGAGGACATGGATATCCGCCGGCGCATCCTCGAAGAGGTCGATCGCGAGGGCTGGGTGTCGAACGCCTCCCTCGACGTCGTGGTCAACGCCGGCAAGGTCGAACTCGACGGCACGGTCGATGACGAGCGCGTGCGTGATGCCCTGCGCGTGCTGGCGGAGAACGAGCCAGGCGTCAGCGAGGTGGTGGACCGTCTGCGCGTCCAGCGCCCGATGACGCAATGGCCGATCTGACGGCGGTTCCCGCGACATCGCGCTATCGGTTCCAGGGGCCAGCGATCCGCCGGTCTTGAGAGTGGCCGAGGCGTCGGGTGCCTCGGTGACAGTCACCACGAACCGATTGCTACCGCGTGCGCAGGCGAGCGCCCGCGCTCCGGCTGCTTCGCGCCGCCATCCCTGAAGGCACGCCGCACGGAGCGCCGGCGACGGTAATGATTTATTGACTCAAACACGCGCCGGGACTTGAACAAAAAGTGAATAATTGTGAACATAAGACGAACAAGAGGAGCGAGACATGTTCAAGACCGTTGTCACCTCACTTGTCGAGATCGCATCGCTCGGCGTCTTCGTCACCATGATCGGCGTCTGGGCCACGGTTGCCAGCGCGCCTCCCGTCTGATCGAAAGACCGTCCACAGCCGGTGGGACGCCGACCCTCGACGGCGCCGACCGGTCAAGGCGATACTGCGGCGCTTCCGAGCGATCGGATGGATCAGCAGCGAGTCGCCGGGGCCGAAGGGACGAGGACGGAACGAACGATGGGTAGCATCCTGAGCAGCGTCGGCTTCGTGCATCTTCACGTGCACTCGTCCTATTCGCTGCTCGAGAGCGCCCTGACCGTCACGACCCTCGGCAAGCTCGCCGCCGCCGACAAGATGCCGGCGCTTGCCCTCACCGACACCAACAACCTCTTCGGCGGATTGGAGTTCTCGGAAAAGCTGAAGGGCCTTGGCATCCAGCCCATCGCCGGTGTGCAGCTGTCGGTTGCCTTCGAGGAACAGGATCCGGCCCAGCGCAGCGTCCACGCCCGCGACTATCCCCACCTCGTCCTGCTGGCCCAGGACGAGGTGGGATACGGCAACCTGATGCGGCTCACGAGCTGGGTCTATCTCGAAACCGATCCCAACGAGAAGCCGCATGTGCCGCTCGACCGTGTCCTCGCCAACAGCCGGGGCCTCATCGCGCTGACCGGCGGCTTCGGAGGGCCGCTCGACCAAGCTCTCCGCGAGGGGCGGTCCGAAAGTGCCGAGAAGCGGCTCAAGGCCTTGCGCGGCGCCTTCGACGGGCGGCTCTATGTGGAATTGCAGCGTCACGGCCTGCCCGAGCAGGCTGCCGCCGAGCCTGAGCTGCTGCGGCTCGCCTATGACCTCGGTCTGCCGATCGTCGCCACCAACGAGCCCTTCTTCGCCAAGCCGGACGATTACGAGGCCCATGACGCGCTGCTGGCAATCGCAGCAGGGCGGCTCCTGTCAGACGAGAACCGGCGGCGCGTCACGCCGCAACACGACTTCAAGACACGCGCGCAAATGGCTGATCTATTTTCGGATTTGCCGGAAGCACTGTCTTCGAGCGTCGAGATTGCCATGCGCTGTGCCTACCGCATCCGCACGCGCAAGCCGATCCTGCCGCGCTTCGACGCCGGCACCGAGGGCGCCGAGAGCGACGAGGGTGCGGAGCTGCGCCGGCAGGCGGCGGAGGGGCTGAAGCGCCGCCTCGATGCGCACGGCCCGGCGCCCGGCCTGACGGTGGCGGATTACGAGGAGCGGCTGGACTTCGAGCTATCGGTCATCGAGCGCATGAAGTATCCCGGCTACTTCCTCATCGTGTCGGACTTCATCAAATGGGCGAAGGCTCACGAAATCCCCGTCGGGCCGGGACGCGGCTCGGGCGCGGGCTCGCTCGTCGCCTATGCCCTTACCATTACCGACCTCGATCCGCTGCGCTTCGGCCTGCTGTTCGAGCGCTTCCTCAACCCCGAGCGCGTGTCGATGCCGGACTTCGACATCGACTTCTGCCAGGACCGGCGCGAGGAGGTGATCGGCTACGTCCAGAAGCGCTACGGCGAGGACAAGGTCGCGCAGATCATCACCTTCGGCACCTTGCTCGCCCGCGGCGTGATGCGCGACGTCGGCCGCGTGCTGGAGATGCCCTATGGCCAGGTCGACAAGCTCACCAAGCTCGTGCCGCAGAACCCGGCCAATCCGGTGACGCTCCAGAAGGCCATCGAGGACGAGCCGCGCCTGCAGGCTGCCGCCGAGGAGGAGCCTGTCGTCGGCCGCATGCTGGCCATCGCCGAGAAGCTGGAAGGCCTGCACCGTCACGCCTCGACCCATGCCGCAGGCATCGTCATCGGCGATCGGCCGCTCGAGGAACTGGTGCCACTCTATCGCGATCCGCGCTCGGGCATGCGCGTCACCCAGTTCAACATGAAGTGGGTAGAGCAGGCCGGGCTCGTGAAATTCGATTTCCTCGGCCTCAAGACGCTGACGGTGCTGACGACGGCGGTCAATTTCGTGCGCCAGCGCGGCATCGACCTCGACCTGTCGCGCATCCCGCTCGACGACCGCACCACCTTCGAACTCCTCGGCCGCGGCGAGACGGTCGGCGTGTTCCAGGTGGAAAGTGCGGGCATGCGCAAGGCGCTCGTCGACATGCGTGCCGACCGGCTGGAGGACCTCATCGCCCTCGTCGCGCTCTACCGGCCCGGCCCGATGGCCAACATCCCGGTCTATTGCGACCGCAAACACGGGCGCGGCGAAGCCTCCGAGAAATGGTACCTGCACCCGAAGCTGGAGCCGATCCTCAAGGAGACTTTCGGCATCATCATCTACCAGGAGCAGGTGATGCAGGTGGCCCAGGCGTTGTCCGGCTACTCGCTCGGCGAGGCCGATCTCTTGCGCCGAGCCATGGGCAAGAAGATCAAGGCCGAGATGGACGCCCAGCGCGTGCGCTTCGTCGAGGGGGCGCTGAAAAACGGCCTCACGAAAGACCTTGCCAACGAAATCTTCGACCTTCTCGCGAAGTTCGCCGACTACGGCTTCAACAAGAGCCACGCGGCGGCCTATGCGCTCGTCGCCTACCAGACGGGCTATCTCAAGGCCAACTACACCGTCGAGTTCCTGGCCGCCTCCATGGCGCTCGACATGGACAACACGGACAAGCTGTCGGAATTCCGCCGCGAGGCCGAGCGCCTCGGCATTCGCGTCGAGCCGCCGTCCATCAACCGCTCGGGCGTCTCCTTCGAGGTCGACCACGACGGCGTGGGCCCGGGAATCATCCGCTACGCACTTGCAGCGACAAAGGGCGTCGGACGTCAGGCGGTCGAAAGCATCATTGCAGCACGCGGCAACAAGCCTTTCACAAGTCTTTCTGATTTTGCGTCGCGCATCAATCCGCGTCTCGTCAACAAGCGCACCCTGGAAGCGCTGATCGCGGCGGGCGCTTTCGATGAGCTGGAGCCCGATCGGGCGCGCGCGACGGCGGCGATCGATGCCATGATGGCGCTCGCATCGCGCATGGCGGCGGCGGCCACCGACGGTCAGGCGGACATTTTCGGCGGCCTAGCCGCCTGCCCCGAGCCGCTGCGCATCCCACCCTACGAGCCGTGGGTTCCGGCCGTGCGGCTGCAGAAGGAATACGACGCTGTCGGCTTCTTCCTGTCCGGCCACCCGCTCGACGGCTACGAGGAGATGCTCGAGCGGCTGCGCGTTCAGCGCTGGGTGGATTTCGCCAAGGCGGTCAAGGCCGGTGCGACCATGGGCCGGATCGCGGCAACGGTGCTCGACCGGACTGAGCGGCGCACCAAGAGCGGCAGCAAGATGGGCATCGTCACGCTCTCGGACCAGACCGGGCATTTCGAGGCCATCGTCTTCTCCGAAGGGCTGCAGCGCTTCCGCGATCTCCTGGAGCCGGGGCGGGCGGTGGTGCTCGTGGTGCAGGCCGCCGTCGAGGGTGAGGACGTGCGCGCCCGCATCCAGTCCGTCGAGCCGCTCGATGAGGCGATCGCGCAGCATCAGAAAGGCATGCGCATCTATGTACGCGACGAAGCCCCGCTCGCCAGCGTCAGCGAGCGCCTGAAGCAGCGCGGCGAGGGTGAAGTGTCGATGGTGCTCATCCTCGACAATGCGCAGGAGGTGGAACTGCGCCTGCCCGGGCGCTATCTCGCCACCCCGCAGATCGCCGGCGCCCTGCGCGCCGTGCCGGGCGTGGTGCACGTCGAGCTGCAATAGCCGCTGCGCAGTGCGGCCGGACGTGCTGGGTCATGCCGCCATGCGATGATAACCTGATGGGTATCGGGCCATGCGCTGGTTCCCGGCGCTCGCCCGCGCTGCGCGCACGCGGGCCGGGAAACGAGGGCCTGACCGGGAGAACCGTGATCGCGGACGGATGCAGGGAAACGCGGCGAAACGGAATGCGAGCCGGGCCCGGCGCTTGATCCCGAGCCGCCTGCTCTCCCGATCCCCGCATTCCCACGCATCCGCCCTCGAGGGTGGAATGCTGATGCCTGCCGCCATCGCGCTGGTACGAGGTCCCGCGAAAATTGCCACGCGTGAAGCGCCCGGAGGCTTGCGTCGCGGCCGCGGCGCCCGTATAAGCGCCGCCATCCCACACGCGGAGAACGCTCGAAGAGCATCCGGTGGCCGACGCCAGCGTCGGTCGCAACTCCGCGGAGGCTTGAACCGGAGAAATCGTAATGGCGCTTCCTGAATTCTCGATGCGTCAGCTGCTTGAGGCTGGCGCGCATTTCGGACACCAGTCCCACCGTTGGAACCCGAAGATGGAATCCTACATCTTCGGCGCCCGCAACGGCATCCACATCATCGACCTCGCCCAGACGGTGCCGGCGCTCTACCGTGCGCTGCAGGCGATCTCCGACACGGTGGCGGCCGGCGGTCGCGTGCTGATGGTCGGCACCAAGCGCCAGGCGGCCGATGCCGTCGCCGATGCGGCCAAGCGCTCGGCCCAGTACTATGTCAACTCCCGCTGGCTCGGCGGCATGCTGACCAACTGGAAGACGATCTCGGCGTCCATCCAGCGCCTGCGCAAGGTCGAGGAGATGCTGGCCGGCGGCGCGCAGGGCCTGACCAAGAAGGAGCGTCTGATGTTGTCGCGCGAGCGCGACAAGCTCGAACGCGCCCTGGGCGGCATCAAGGACATGGGCGGCACGCCGAACCTGCTCTTCGTGATCGACACGAACAAGGAGCAACTCGCCATCAAGGAGGCGCAGCGCCTCGGCATCCCGGTGGCCGCGATCGTTGATACGAACTGCGATCCTGACGGGATCACCTATCCCGTGCCGGCCAACGATGACGCGGGTCGGGCCATCGCGCTCTACTGCGATCTCGTGGCCCGCGCGGCGATCGACGGCATTTCGCGCAGCCAGGGCGATTTTGGCATCGACATCGGCGCCTCCGAAGCTCCACTGGTCGAGGATTTGCCGGCGGAGATCGAGCAGGCGGGCGAGGCCTTCGAACTGCTCGATGCCCCGCGCGGTGCGCCCGACGATCTCACCAAGATCGCGGGCGTTGGTCCGCAGCTCGAGAAGACCCTGAACGAGGCCGGCATCTTCCACTACTGGCAGATCGCCGCCATGGGCGAGGCCGATGTCGCCAAGCTCGACGCGGAGCTCAAGCTCAACGGCCGCATCGAACGCGACGGCTGGGTGGCGCTTGCCCGCACCCTGAGCGAGTCTGTTTGACCGCTTCGCAATTCCGTGCCGCTTGAGCGGCACGATGATGTCCGGGGCATGGTGCGGCCTGGCGCTTCGGTGCCGGGCCGCGCCGCATCGACGATTATGAGGACGAAATGGCTAATATCACCGCAGCGATGGTCAAGGAGCTCCGCGACAAGACCGGCGCGGGCATGATGGACTGCAAGACGGCGCTCGCGGAGACCAACGGTGACGTCGAGGCGGCGGTCGACTGGCTGCGCAAGAAGGGTCTCGCCAAGGCCGCCAAGAAGTCGGGCCGCGTCGCGGCCGAGGGCCTTGTCGCGCTCGCCATCGACGGCGCCAAGGGTGTGGTCGTCGAGGTGAATGCCGAGACGGACTTCGTTGCGCGCAACGACCAGTTCCAGGCGCTCGCCGCCAATATCGCCCGTGTCGGCCTTACGGTCGGCGACGATGTCGAGGCCATCAAGGCCGCGGCCTATCCGGGCGGGGGCACGGTCGCCGACGCCATCGCCAACGCTATCGCCACCATCGGCGAGAACATGACGCTGCGCCGCGCCGCCTCCATCTCGGTGCCGCAGGGTGTCGTCGCCTCCTACATCCACAACGCCTCGGGCGAGGGCCTCGGCCGCATCGGTGTGCTCGTCGGCCTCAACTCGGCCGGCAAGACCGATGAGCTCGCGGCGCTCGGCCGCCAGATCGCCATGCATATCGCTGCGGCGAGCCCCTTGGCGCTCGACCCGGCGGGCCTCGATCCGGCGACGGTGGAGCGCGAGAAGGCAATCCTCGGCGAGAAGCATGCCGGCAAGCCGGCCAACGTGATCGAGAAGATCGTCGAGAGCGGCCTCAAGACGTATTACAAGGAGGTCTGCCTTCTCGACCAGGCCTTCATCCACGATCCATCCAAGACGGTCGCCCAGGCTCTCAAGGAGGCCGAAGGCAGGGTCGGCGCGCCCGTTTCGCTGACGGGTTTCGTGCGCTACAGCCTCGGCGAGGGCATCGAGAAAGAGGAAACCGACTTTGCCGCCGAGGTGGCGGCGGCGGTCGGCGGCTGAGACCGGAATGTCCAGAAGACGGCGGCGCCAAGCGCCGCCGTTTTTGTAGGATGAAGCGGTTGGAGGCATTTCTGCCGGCGGTATTGCGGATCGCGTCGGCGAAATGCCCTGTCATGACGGTTGCAACGCCTGTCGAGATCCAGTCGGATCGCTGCAGGCCCTGGCGGAGGCAGAAGGGACGATGGCTGGCAAACGGGCGCTGATCAAACTGTCGGGTGAGGCACTGGCGGGACCGGGCGGAGCCGGCATCCATGGCGAAACCCTGACTGCGCTCGCCAACGACATCGCCACGGCCGCCGGTGTCGGCCACGAGATCGCCGTCGTCGTCGGTGGCGGCAATTTCTTCCGTGGGGTGCAAGGCCTTGCCAAGGGTCTCGACCGGCCGACGGCCGATTCCATCGGCATGCTCGGCACGGTTATGAACGCCCTGGCATTGGAGCACGCCATCGAATCGGCTGGAGTACCCGCGCGCGCCATGTCGGCGGTGCCCATGCCGTCTCTGTGCGAGAGCTATGCGCGCAAGCGCGCCCTCGACCACATGGCCCATGGCAAGGTCGTGATCCTCGGCGGCGGCACCAGCAATCCCTATTTCACGACCGACACCGGCGCGGCGCTGCGTGCGGCCGAGCTGTCGTGCGCGCTGCTCATGAAGGCGACGAACGTCGACGGCGTCTATACGGCAGATCCGAAGAAGGACCCGACTGCCACCCGCTTCGAGCGCCTAACTCACGACGAAGCCATCGCCCGCAATCTCAAAGTGATGGACACGGCCGCGTTCGCTCTTGCGCGCGAGGCGGGGCTCACCATCGTCGTCTTCTCCCTTGCGGAGCCGGGCTCCATCGGGGCCGTGCTCGAGGGTGGGGGGCGGGCCACCATCGTTGCTCCCGCGACGTGAGGCGCACGCGCCCGTGTTCACCGATTCGAGACGAAGGTCTTGACCCGGAGGCTCGGGCGCGCTCAACGTCGCCGCGATATCTTGCAGGGAGCGAGCAAAAACAATGAGCCAGACATACGACCTCGCCGACATCAAGCGTCGCATGCAGGGCGCCGTTCAGGCCCTGAAGCACGACCTTGGCGGACTGCGCACCGGCCGCGCCTCGGCCAGCCTTGTCGAGCCCATCCAGGTTGACGCTTACGGCAGCCTGATGCCCATCAACCAGGTCGCGACCATCAGCGTGCCGGAGCCGCGCCTCCTCAGCGTGCAGGTGTGGGACCGCGGCATGGTCTCGGCCGTCGAGAAGGCCATTCGCGATTCCGATCTCGGCCTCAACCCGCAGACGGAGGGGCAGGTGATCCGCCTGCGCATTCCCGAGATGAATGAGCAGCGCCGCAAGGAGATGGTCAAGGTCGCGCACAAATATGCGGAGGAGTCGCGCATCGCGGTGCGCCACGTCCGCCGCGACGGCCTCGACACGCTGAAGAAGCTCGAGAAGGACGGCGACATGAGCCAGGACGACCACGCCCGCGAGGCCGATCTCGTCCAGAAGGCGACCGACCAGGCGATTGCCGAGATCGATCAGCTTCTCGCGGCCAAGGAAAAGGAGATCATGCAGGTCTGATCTGCATGACGGGGGCGGCGGCGCGGTGCGACGTCGGGGCCGATGGCGCCGTGAGGACGGGTCGATGACGGTAATGACCGAGCCGGCAACGGCAGCGGAAGATGTGCGGGCGGCGGCAGGCGAGGCCGGCGTGCCGGCGCATGTCGCCATCATCATGGATGGTAACGGCCGCTGGGCGCAGAAGCGCCACCTGCCGCGGGCCGAGGGCCACCGGCGGGGCGTCGAGGCGTTGCGCCGTGCCGTGCGTGCCGCCGCGGCGCGAGGCATCCGCTATCTCACCATCTACAGCTTCTCGTCAGAGAACTGGCGCAGGCCGGCAACCGAGATCGCCGACCTCATGAACCTCCTGAAGCTCTTCGTGCGCCGCGACCTTGCCGAGCTGCACCGGGCGAATGTCCGTGTCCGCATCCTCGGGGAGCGGGCCAATCTCAAGCCCGACATCACGGCCCTGCTCGAGGAGGCCGAAAGCGTCACGCGCGACAACACCGGCCTGACCCTCGTCGTCGCCTTCAACTACGGCTCGCGGCAGGAGATCGTTCGTGCCGCCCGGCGCCTCGCCGAGGAGGTTGCCGCCGGCCGCCTCGCTCCTGACACCATCGACGCCGATGCCGTCGCTGCCCGGCTCGACCTGGCCGGCGTTCCCGATCCAGACCTCATCATCCGCACCTCGGGCGAGCAGCGTCTGTCGAACTTCCTGCTCTGGCAGGCGGCCTATGCCGAACTCGTCTTCCTGCCGGTGCTGTGGCCCGATTTCGACGAGGCCGCCTTCGACGAGGCGCTTGCTGAATTCGCCCGGCGCGAGCGGCGTTATGGCGGCCTGACGGCGAGCGCCTGAGCGTCATGGCTTCTCCAGAGCCGCGACCGCCGGCCACGCCCCGCAGCACCGGTTCCTTCCTCTCATCCGAGCTCGGCCGGCGCATTTTGTCCGGCATCGCCCTCGTCGCCGTGGCGCTCGGCACAGCCTGGTGGGGCGGACTTGCCTTCGACATCCTCTGGGCCCTGGCGGGCGCGCTCGTCTGCCGCGAATGGGTGGCGCTATCGCCGGCGCGCGACCAGCCCGTCCTGGCTCTTGGCGGCGCCGCGGCCGTGGCCGTCGCCAGTGTGGTTCTGTCGGTGAGCGGCCACCTGCCGTCTGCCTTGACCGCGCTTGCGGTGGGGGCCGCCGGCCTTGCCGCCCTCGGGCGTGATCGCACCTCGCGCCTGTGGGCGCTGGCCGGTCTTCTCTATGCGGCGGTCATCGGGCTCGTTCCCGTTGCTGCCCGCGCCCTGCCGGAGGTCGGCCTCGTCGTCATCCTGTGGATGTTCGCTGTCGTCTGGATGACGGATATCGCCGCCTATTTCACCGGCCGCAGTCTCGGCGGGCCGAAGCTGTGGCCGAGCATCAGCCCGAAGAAGACATGGTCAGGCTTCTTTGGTGGACTTTTGGCGGGCAGCCTCGCCGGCATGGCTGTCGTCGCTGTCGCGCAGGATAACGGCGTCGCGCAGGCTGTCCCGCTGTGGCTGGTCGGCTGCTGTTCGGCCATCGCCTCGGCGCTCGGCCAGCTCGGCGATCTCGCCGAATCCGCGCTGAAACGCCGGGCCGGGGTGAAGGATTCCGGACACATCATTCCGGGCCACGGGGGCGTGATGGATCGGCTCGATGCCTTCTGGGCCGTGGCGGTTCTCGTCGGCTTGGGGCTCGTCGTCAGCTCCACCGTCCGGGCTCCGGCGCTGTGAGGGGCAGCGATGGCGACACGTCTCACCATCCTCGGTGCCAGCGGCTCCGTCGGCCGGGCAGTGGCCGATGTGGTCGCCGCCCATCCCGGGCGTTTCGAAGTCGAGGCCGTCGTCGCCGGCCGCGATGCGCGGGCTCTCGCCGACGTGGCGTTGCGGCTGCGCGCGCGCTGTGCCGTGCTGGCGGACGGCGAGGGCGGGGCGGCCCTGGCGGAGACCCTGTCCGGCAGTGGCATCGCGAACGGGGCGGGCGAGGCGGCGGTGCTCGAGGCCGTGGATCGGGACTGTGACCTCGTCGTCGCCGCGATCGCCGGCACGGCCGGGCTGCGCCCGACCCATCGTGCGCTTCGCCCCGGCCGCCGCATCGCGCTCGCCAACAAGGAATGTCTCGTCAGCGCGGGCGCCGCCTTCATGCGCGATGCCGCCGCGGCCGGTGCGACGATCCTGCCGCTCGATTCCGAACACAACGCGCTCTTCCAGGCTCTGGGCGAGGCTCCCATCGAGAGTGTCGAGGCGATGACCTTGACGGCCTCCGGCGGACCCTTTCGTGACTGGCCGGCGAAGGCCATTGCCGAGGCGACTCCGCAGGAGGCCTTGAAGCACCCCAACTGGTCGATGGGGGCGAAGATCACCGTCGATTCCGCCGGGCTCATGAACAAGGGCCTCGAGCTGATCGAGGCCCATCATCTCTTCGGCCTGCCTGCCGCGCGGCTGAGAGCGCTGGTGCATCCGCAGTCGATCGTCCATGGCATCGTGCATTTCCGGGACGGGTCGCTCTCGGCCGGTCTTGCGGTACCCGACATGCGGGTGCCGGTGGCGCATTGCCTCAGCTGGCCCGAGCGCGTTGAAACACAGATCCCGCGGCTCGATCTTGCCGCAATGGGCTGCCTTACTTTCGCCGAACCCGACACCGCACGCTTTCCCGCGCTGCGGCTGGCGCGTGAAGCCCTGGAGCAGGGTGGGGCCGCGCCGACGGTGCTCAACGCGGCCAACGAGGTCGCGGTGGAAGCGTTCCTTGCAGGACGCATCAGGTTCGGGGATATCGCCCGCTTGGTCGAGGCGGTATGCACGCGCGAGGGCGCGAGCGCCGCGCCGGCAGGGATCGAGGAAGCGCTCGCGGTGGACTTTGCCGCGCGGGAGCGAGCCCGCGCGCTTCTGCAGCAATCATGCTGAACGGGCGCAAGTGAGCCCGGCGAGGAGTGGACGATGGACATAGCGGGCACGGTGATCGGCGCGGGGTGGGGGCTCCTGAGCTATGTGGTTCCCTTCCTGTTCGTGCTGACGGTCGTGGTCTTCTTCCACGAACTCGGCCACTTCTGGGTCGCCCGCCGCTGTGGCGTCGCCGTCCAGGCCTTCTCCATCGGCTTCGGCCGGGAACTTGTCGGCTGGACGGATCGCCAGGGAACGCGCTGGCGCATCTCGGCGATCCCGCTCGGCGGCTATGTGAGATTCGCCGGCGATGCCAACAGCGCCAGCATGCCGGACCGCGACGCGCTCGACACCATGTCCGAGGCCGAACGGCGCGGTAGCTTCTACCACAAGGGTGTCGGCGCCCGCGCGGCGATTGTGGCCGCCGGTCCCATCGCCAACTTCCTGCTCGCCATCGCCATCTTCACCGCGAGTGTCTATTTGGGCGGCCGGGCCATTCTCCTGCCGCGGGTCGACGCCGTGGAGGCGGGCAGCGCCGCCGAGCGCGCCGGCATCCGTCCGGGCGATCTCGTGCTTTCCATCGACGGGCGCCCCGTGGAAAGCTTCGCCGACATGCAGCGCATCATCAGCGCCCGCCCGGGCGAGGCGCTGGCCGTCACCGTCGAACGGGACGGCAGCGAGGTGATGCTCAGGGCGACACCGGACCTGCGCGAGATGACGACACCATTCGGCAAGCAGCGCATCGGCCTGCTCGGCCTGCGCGCCTCCCGCGACCCCGGCGACTGGACCGTGAAGCAATACGGCATCGTCGATTCTCTGCGGATAGGGTTAACGGATACTTGGTACATCGTGGAGCGCACCGGCGACTATGTCGGAAAGCTCCTGACGGGCCGGGAATCGACCGATCAGCTCTCGGGCCCGATCCGCATCGCACAGGTTTCCGGGGAGGTCGCCTCGATGGGCGGGCTTGCCGGCCTCATCAATCTGGCGGCGATCCTATCTGTCTCTATTGGCTTGATAAATCTCGTTCCGGTGCCGATGCTCGATGGTGGCCATCTGCTATTCTACGCCATCGAGGCCGTGCGCGGACGCCCGCTCAGCGAGCAGGCGCAGGAAATCGGCTTCAGAATCGGGCTTGCCTTGGTGCTCATGCTCATGCTCTTCGTGACGTGGAACGATCTGCAGCATCTGGGCGCCGCTTTCGGTCTCGGAGCGACGTGACCGACGGGCAACGCTTGCTCGAAAAATGCGCGCATGGCGCCTTCGGCCCGTTTGCAGACCGGCGTAAACTCTGTAGAAGCGTCTTCGACCCATACTCCGGGCAATCGAGACGGTTCGTTCGGGAAAGAATAAAGAGGGTAGGCACCTGATGACGCGGAATGTGAACAACCGCCGGGCCAGAGTGGCGCGCCGCCTGACGGGCGTGCTCCTTGCCAGCGTGGCCATCGTTGCGAGCGCCCAGGTTGCCACCGCCCAGTCGGCACGTGGCGCGCGTGCGGGTGCGCAGACGGCGACTGTCGGCGCTCCGCTCATCAATCGCGTCGTGTTTCAGGGCAACAAGAAGCTGAAGTCCGAGCAGCTCGGCCCCGAGATGCAGACCCAGGCGCGCACGCCCCTCAGCCAGTCGGTGGTCGACGGTGATATTGAGCGCATCCGCGAGATCTATCGCCGCGGCGGCCGCAGCCTCGCCAAGGTCGATGCCCGCGTGGTGCCGCTGTCGAACGACCGGGTCGATGTCGTCTTCACCATCGACGAGGGCGACAAGACCGGCGTCAAGGAAATCAACTTCGTCGGCAACAATGCCTTCTCGTCGTCGAGGCTGCGCAACCTGATGACGACGACGGAAATGAATTTCCTGTCGTTCCTCAAAAATACCGACGTCTACGATCCTGATCGCATTTCTGCCGACCTCGAGCTGATCCGTCGCTATTACCTGAAGAACGGATATGCCGATTTCCGCGTTGTCTCGGCGGATGCGGTGTTCGACGCGGCTCGCGAGGGCTACATCGTCACCATCACTGTCGACGAGGGTCAGCAGTATCGCGTCAGCGGTGTCACGGTCGATTCAACCGTACCGGAAGTGCAGGCTGCGGAGCTGCAGCGGCTGACGCGCCTGTCCTCGGGCGACGTGTACAATGCTGAGGCCGTCGAGAAGACCCTCACCAACATGACGGCTGAGCTCGGTCGCCGGGGGTACCCTTTCCTGGTTGTGCGCCCGCGCGGCACGCGCGATTCGGCCTCCCACACGATCGCACTTGATTACGTGGTGGAAGAGGGGCCGCGCGTTTATATCGAGCGCATCAATGTGCGCGGCAACACGCGCTCACGCGATTATGTCATCCGCCGCGAGTTCGACATTGGCGAAGGTGACGCCTACAATCAGGTGCTGATCGACCGTGCCGTTCGGCGCCTCAACAATCTCGGCTATTTCAAGACTGTCCGCATCACCAACGAGCCCGGCTCGACGCCGGATCGCGTGGTGGTCAATGTGGATGTCGAGGATCAGTCCACCGGCCAGTTCTCGGTGTCGGGCGGTTATTCGACCTCCGACGGCTTCATCGGCGAGGTCGCGGTTTCCGAGTCGAACTTCCTCGGGCGTGGTCAGTATGTCCGCCTCGCCGGCACCTGGGGTCAGCGCACGCAGGGCGTGGAGTTCTCCTTCACGGAGCCTTACTTCCTCGGCCAGCGCATGGCCTTCGGCGTCGACCTGTTCTCGAAGTACACCGACAACACGAACTATTCGCGCTACGAGAACCGCGTGACCGGCGGGCAGCTGCGTCTCGGCCTGCCGATCACCGAAGAGGTCACGCTGACGCTGCGCTACTCCCTGTATCAGTCCGAGCTCAAGATCCCGAATACCTACTCGAAGCCGTATAACGACTGCTCCATTCCGCTGCCGGGGCTGACGCCGGTCAATCCCAACGGCACGGCGACCTACCCGAATTGCACGTGGAACGGCGAAGCGTCGATCGCGGTCAAGGAAGCGGTCGGGACAACCTGGACGTCACTGGTCGGCGCCACTTTGTCCTACAATACGCTCGACAACATCCGCGATCCGCGTTCCGGCTTCTATGCTGAGGTGAAGCCGGAGATCGCTGGCCTTGGTGGCGATTCGCGGTTCATTCGCGCCACGGCCGAGGCGCGCTACTATCACGAGCTGTTCGACGACGTTGTCGGCATGATCAAGGTGCAGGGCGGTCACATCCGTGCCTTCGGCGGCAATGACCTGCGCATTGTCGACAACTTCTTCCTCGGCCCCTCGCTGGTGCGCGGCTTCGCCCCGTCCGGCATCGGGCCACGCGACATGACCGGTGACTACCGCGCCAACGCGCTCGGCGGCACGACCTATTTCGGCGGCACGCTCGAGGTGCAGTTCCCGATCTTCGGCCTGCCGCGCGAGTTCGGTCTGCGGGGCGCTGTCTTCGCCGATGCAGGTTCGCTCTTCGGTTACGAGGGCAACAGGTTCTTCGATCTCAACGGCGACGGCTCGATCTATTGCCCGGCGGCAGGCACCAATCCGCTCAGCCAGGAGCCGGAATGCCTCAACGTCCGGGATGACAAGAAGATCCGCTCCTCGGTCGGCGTGAGCCTGCTCTGGCAGTCGCCGCTCGGCCCGTTGCGTTTCGATTACGCCTTCGTGCTGTCGAAGGCGACAGGGGATCAGACCCAGGCCTTCCGCTTCTCGGGCGGCACGAGTTTCTGATGCTCTCCTCGAAGCGGCCCGCAAGGGCCGCTTCCGTTTCAGGCGAAAGACATTTCTGGCGATGTCGGATCCGGTGTTCTTCGTTCAGGCCGTGCGCCCGACGCTCGCCGAGGTGGCGTCTCTTACCGGAGTGACGCTGCCTGCGGGCGCCGACCCGCAGATGGTGTTGAGCGGAGTTTCGCCGCTCGAAAGCGCGGCGCAGGGCGATCTCGCCTATATGGACAATCCGCGCTATGCGGCTGCGCTCGACGTCACGCAGGCAGGTGCCTGTTTCGTCTCGAAGCGTTTTGCCGCGCGGGTGCCCGCCGGCTGCGTCGCGCTCGTGGTCGCCGAGCCTTACCGTGCCTTCGCCAAGGTGCTCACGGCAATGTATCCGGCGGCAGTGCGGCCTGGCTCGCAGTTCGCTGCCGACGGCATCTCGCCCGGCGCCTATGTGCATCCCCAGGCGCGGCTGGAGGCGGGCGTCATCGTTGATCCGGGGGCAAGCGTGGGACCGGGAGCCGAGATCGGCTCCGGAACGGTCATCGCGTCGAATGCCGTGGTCGGTCCCGGCGTGCGCATCGGCCGCAACAGCTCCGTCGGGCCGGGTGTGGTACTGCAGCACGCGCTGATAGGCAACCGCGTCATTCTGCATGCGGGCGCCAAGATCGGGCAGGACGGATTCGGCTTCGCCATGAGCGCCGAAGGTCATCTCAAGGTGCCGCAGATCGGGCGCGTCATCATCCAGGACGATGTCGAGATCGGCGCCAACACCACGGTCGACAGGGGCGCCAGCCGCGACACGGTGATCGGCGAAGGGACCAAGATCGACAACCTGGTGCAGATTGGTCATAACGTCGTCATCGGCCGCCATTGCGTCATCGTCTCGCAGGTCGGTATCGCCGGCAGCGCCACCTTGGAGGATTTCGTCGTCCTCGGCGGTCAGGTCGGTGTCGTCGGCCACGTTCGCATCGGCATGGGCGCACAGATCGCGGCGACGAGCAATGTCGCGACCGACGTGCCTGCGGGCGTCAGGTGGGGCGGCTCGCCCGCCAAGCCCATGCGGGTCTGGCTGCGGGAACTGATGACCTTGAAGAACCTGGCAGCCCGGCGCGGCGACGCCGGTGAAGGATAAGGAACCACTGCGGGCGCCCGGCGTCTGCGTTGTGCGGGGAGACGACGATACATGAACGATGCGACCACGGGCCTCGAGGCTGCCGATATCGTGCAGATCCTGAGCTATCTGCCGCACCGTTATCCCTTCCTGCTCATCGATCGCATCATCGAGATGAAGGGCGACGAGAGCTGCATCGGCATCAAGAACGTCACCTACAACGAACCGCAGTTCATGGGGCACTTCCCCAGCCGTCCGCTGTTCCCCGGAGTGTTCATGATCGAGGGCATGGCCCAGACCGCCGGAGCCATGTGCGTGGCCTCCAAGCTCGCCCAGAAGGCGCGACCGAAGGAGGTCTATTTCATGACCATCGACAAGGCCAAGTTCCGCAAGCCGGTCGTGCCCGGCGACACGGTGGAGTATCACATGACCAAGCTCGCCAATCGCCGCAACATGTGGTGGTATCGTGGTGAGGCGAAGGTCAATGGCGTGCTCGTCTGCGAGGCTGAAGTCAGCGCCATGCTGGTCGTAGAGTGAGCTGATGTCGCAGATTCATCCGACGGCGATTGTCGAGGAGGGTGCGCGCCTCGGCGAGGGCGTGCGCATCGGGCCCTATTGCCATGTCGGCCCGCAGGTGTCGCTGGGAGACGGTTGCGAACTCGTCAGCCACGCGGTTGTCGCGGGCCGTACCCGCATCGGGCCCCGCACGCGGATCTTTCCCTTCGCCTCCATCGGCCATCAGCCGCAGGACCTGAAGTATCGCGGCGAACCCTCGACGCTCGAGATTGGCAGCGACTGCATCATCCGTGAGGGCGTCACGCTCAATCCCGGCACCGAAGGTGGGGGCATGAAGACGGTCATCGGCGACCGCTGCGCCTTCCTTGCCAATTCGCACGTTGGGCACGACTGCCACGTCGGCAGCAATGTCATCCTATCGAACAACGTCATGCTGGCGGGCCACGTAACCGTTGGCAACTACGTCATCATCGGCGGCGGGGCAGCGGTCATCCAGTTCGCGCGTGTTGGCGCGCATGCGTTCGTGGGCGGCATGTCGGGCCTGGAGAACGACCTCATCCCCTATGGCATGGCGATGGGCAACCGTGCCTATCTGTCGGGCCTCAACATCGTCGGGATGCAACGTCGCGGCTTCTCGCGCGATGATATCCACACTGTCCGGCGCGCCTACCGCCTGCTTTTCGCGGACGAGGGCAGCCTGCGCGAGCGCGTGGAGGACGTGGCGGCGGAGTTCCAGAACCACGCCGTCGTGCATGAGATCCTCGATTTCATCCGCGAGGGCGGCAAGCGCTCCATCTGCACTCCGCGGGCTTCCGACGAGAACTGACCATGGCCGCTGGCGCACCGGTCGCCCTGCTTGCCGGCGGCGGGGCCCTGCCGGGCCTGCTTCGCGCAGCCCTGTTGCGGCGCGATCGGAGCGTTCGGGTCCTTGCCCTGCGCGGCTTTGCCGAGCGCGGGCTTGTCCGCGAAGCGGACGTTGTCGTCGACATCCTTGATTACAAGCGTATCTTCGCACAGCTCGAGGCTTGGGCGCCGGCCGAGGTGGTGCTCGTCGGCACAGTGCATCGGCCGAAGCCCACGGCCTTCGCTGGAGCGCTTGCGGCATTCCGGAACCGCGACGAGATCGCCGCGATCCTCGGGGCTGGGGATGACGGCTTGCTCGCCGGCGTTATCCGTCTCCTCGAGGAACGCGGTCTTACCGTGGGCGGCATTGATCGGCTGGCGCCGGAGCTGCTTGCCGGCGCAGGCGTTCTCGGCGCGGTGATGCCCGACGAGCCGAGCCTTGCGGCCGCGGCGGCCGGGCAGGGGGTGCTCGAGGCACTGTCACCGTTCGACGTCGGACAGGCGGTGGTCGTTGCCGCGCGGCGTGTCGTTGCCATCGAGGGACCGGAGGGCACCGACGCGATGCTGGCGCGCGCGCGCCGCCTGCGGCGCAGCCCTCGCCTGCGCGCCGTCCACGGCGGGGTGATGGTCAAGATGGCGAAGGTCGGACAGGACCTGCGCGTCGACCTGCCGACCATCGGGCCGCGCACCGTCGCCTGCGCGGCGCGGGCCGGCCTTGCCGGCATCGCCATCGGCGCCGGTGCAACGCTGATCGTCGACGGGCCCGGCACGATCGCCGAGGCGGACCGGCGCGGCCTCTTCCTCCTCGGCATCGAGCGACGGCACGACAGGATCGAGAGCTGATGCAGCAGCAGGCGGGATTGCACGTTTTCATCGTCGCCGGGGAGGAATCGGGCGACCAGCTTGGCTTCAAGCTCATGCGCTCGCTGCGGGCCCGGCATCCGGACATCCGTTTTTCGGGCGTTGGAGGCCACGCCATGACCGGCGAAGGGCTGATGAGTCTCTTCCCGCTCGACGACATCGCCGTCATGGGTTTCACCGCCGTCATCGGCCGTCTCAGAACGATCATCGACCGGGTGCATCGCACGGTCGATGCCGCCGTGGCGGCCCGGCCGGATATCCTCGTCATCATCGACAGCCCCGATTTCACCCATGCGGTGGCGAAGAGGGTGCGCAAGCGCCTGCCCGACCTGCCGGTGGTCGACTATGTCAGCCCGAGCGTCTGGGCCTGGCGCCCCGGCCGCGCCCGCAAGATGCGCGCCTATGTCGACCACGTATTGGCGCTGCTGCCCTTCGAGCCGGCGGCCCACGCGCGTCTCGGCGGCCCTCAATGCAGCTATGTCGGCCATCCGCTCATCGAGAGGCTGGCCGAGTTGCGCCCGGCAAGCGGGGAGCGGCCGGCCCTTGCCGAAGGGGCGCCCGCGACGGTTCTGGTGCTGCCTGGCAGCCGCCGCTCCGAGGTGTCCCGGCTCATGCCGGTCTTCCGCGAGACCTTGCCGTTGGTCGAGGCCGAGAGCCGGCGGCCGCTGCATTGGCTGATGCCGGTCGTGCCGCACCTCGCCGATGAGATCGAGGCCGCTGTCGCCACCTGGCCAGTGAAGCCGCAGATCGTCCACGGCGCCGCGGCCAAGCTGGCGGCCTTCCGGCAGGCCCACGCGGCCCTCGCCGCCTCCGGCACGGTCACCCTGGAGCTTGCATTGTCCGGCGTGCCCATGGTGGTCGCCTACAAGGTGGGCTGGCTCGAATCCCAGGTGCGGCACCTCCTCACCGTGTCGACCATCACCCTCGCCAATCTCATCCTCGGCGAGAGCGCCATTCCCGAGCGCCTGCAATGGGACTGCACGCCCGAGAAGCTTGCCGGCACGCTCGCGCCGCTGATCGAGGAGGGGCCGGAAAGGCAGGCCCAGCTCGCCGCGCTCGCCCGCCTCGATGCGGCGATGCGCATCGGCGACGAGGCACCGAGCGAGAGGGCTGCGCGCATCGTGCTCGCCGTCGCCGGGCGCTGAGCAGCGAGGAAGCCGAGGCAGAACGACGAGAAAACAAAAAGGGCCCCGCGAGGGGCCCTTTCGTTGGTCCGAACCGCTCAGGAGCGCTGGGCGATCGGGGTGTAGTCGCGCTGCGGCGCGCCGGTGTAGAGCTGGCGCGGACGGCCGATCTTCTGGGACGGATCCTCGATCATCTCCTTCCACTGCGCGATCCAGCCGACGGTGCGGGCCAGCGCGAACAGCACGGTGAACATGGAGGTGGGGAAGCCCATCGCCTTCAGCGTGATGCCCGAGTAGAAGTCGATGTTCGGATAGAGCTTCTTCTCGATGAAATATTCGTCGTGCAGCGCGATGCGCTCGAGCTCCATGGCGACATCGAGCAGCGGGTCGTCCTTGATGCCGAGTTCGTTCAGCACTTCGTGCGTCGTGCGCTGCATGATCTTGGCCCGCGGGTCGTAGTTCTTGTAGACCCGGTGGCCGAAGCCCATGAGGCGGAACGGATCGTTCTTGTCCTTCGCGCGGGCGATGAACTCGGGGATCCGGTCGGGCGTGCCGATCTCTTCCAGCATCTTGAGCGCCGCCTCGTTGGCGCCCCCGTGAGCCGGGCCCCACAGGCAGGCAACGCCCGCCGCGATGCAGGCGAAGGGATTGGCGCCCGAGGAACCGGCGAGCCTCACCGTCGAGGTGGAGGCATTCTGCTCGTGGTCGGCATGCAGGATGAAGATGCGGTCCATCGCCCGGGCGAGCACCGGGTTCGGCACGTATTCCTCGCACGGCACCCCGAAGCACATGTGCAGGAAGTTCGACGTGTAGTCGAGGTTGTTCTTCGGATACATGAACGGCTGGCCGATGGAATATTTATAGGCCATGGCCGCAAGCGTCGGAACCTTCGCGATCATGCGCATGGAGGCGATCATGCGCTGCTGCGGATCGGAGATGTCGGTGGAGTCGTGATAGAAGGCCGAGAGGGCGCCGACCGAGGCGACGAGGATCGCCATCGGGTGGGCGTCGCGGCGGAAGCCCTGGAAGAACCGCGTCATCTGCTCGTGCACCATCGTATGGCGCGTCACGCGGTAGTCGAAATCGGCCTTCTGGCTCGCCGTGGGCAGCTCCCCGTAGAGGAGGAGATAGCAGGTTTCCAGGAAGTCGCCGTGCTCGGCGAGCTGCTCGATCGGGTAGCCGCGGTAGAGAAGCACGCCCTCGTCACCGTCGATATAGGTGATCTTGGACTCGCAGCTCGCGGTCGAGGTGAAACCCGGATCGTAAGTGAACATCCCGGCATTCTTGTAGAGCGGCGCGATGTCGACGACGCTCGGCCCAATCGTTCCCTCTCGCACGGCAAGGTCGATAGTCTTGCCGTCGATGGAGAACGTGCCCGTTCCTGCGCTCATGGATGCATCCCCTTTCTTCGGGTAAAGCGCACAGGACAACGGCTCATCGGCAGGGGTTGCCCCTTGGCTGTGATTGCCTTTCCGCTCCGCCGTCCCGCGGTTTTTCGATCCGATCGAGATAAGATCGAGGCCTGCGTATCGCATTCGCGGCATGCGTTCAAGCAGCGCCGGAAGCGGGACTTGACCGGCAACAATGCCGGCGCCGCAACCCTTGGGAGAAGTCGTTGCTGCGCCGCATCAACCCGCCCGGTGGAGGCCCGTCAGCGGGTCTGATCACGCAACCGCGCCAGGCTCTCCTCGCGGCCGAGCACCTCCATGACGTCGAACAGGCCGGGCGAGGTGGAGCGCCCCGTTAGCGCCGCGCGTAGCGGCTGTGCCATCAGGCCGAGCTTCACGCCCGCCTCCTCGGCGGCCGCGCGCACGGCAGCCTCCGTTCCCGCCGGCGTCCACGCATCGAGGCTCTCGAGGCGGCGGAGCACTTGGCCGAGTCGGGTCCGGGCGTCGTCGTCGAGAATGCCGCGCGCCTTCTCGTCGAGTTGCAGGGGACGAGATGCATAAAGATAGGACGCGCTGTCGAGGAGCTCGATCAGGGTCTTGGCGCGCTCCTTGAGGCCAGGCATCGCGGCGAGGAGCTTGGCCCGCAGCGCCGGCTCCAGCGAGGTGCCGAGGCCGCGGGCCGGACCGATCTCCGGCAGCAGCGCCTCGATGGCTCGAACAAGCTCCTCGTCCGGCGCAAGGCGCATGTAGTGGCCGTTGAGGTTCTCCAGCTTGGCGAAATCGAAACGGGCGGGAGAGCGGCCGATGCTGGCGAGATTGAAGGCCGCGATCATCTCTTCGGTAGAGAAGATCTCCTGGTCGCCGTGGCTCCAGCCAAGGCGCACGAGATAGTTCCGCAGCGCCGCCGGCAGATAGCCCATCGAGCGGTAGGCGTCGATGCCGAGCGCCCCATGCCGCTTGGACAGCTTGGCGCCGTCCGGTCCGTGGATGAGCGGGATATGCGCCATCACCGGCGCCGCCCAGCCGAGCGCCTCGTAGATCTGCGTCTGCCGCGCCGCGTTCGTCAGGTGGTCGTCGCCGCGGATGATGTGGGTGACGCCCATGTCGTGATCGTCGACCACGACGGCCAGCATGTAGGTCGGCGTCCCGTCCGAGCGCAGCAGCACGAGGTCGTCCAGGTCCTTGTTCTGCCACGTCACGCGGCCCTGGACCTGATCGTCCACCACCGTCTCGCCGGTCTGCGGCGCCTTGAGGCGGATCACCGGCTTGACGCCGGCCGGCGCCTCGGCGGGATCGCGGTCGCGCCAGCGGCCGTCGTAGCGCATCGGCCGCCCCTCCTTGCGGGCGAGGGCGCGCATTTCCTCGAGCTCCTCCGGCGTGGCGTAGCAGTAATAGGCCTTGCCCCGACGCAACAGCTCCTCTGCCACCTCGCGATGGCGCGCCGCGCGCGCGAACTGGTGCACGACCTCGCCCTCCCAATCGAGGCCGAGCCAGGTCATGCCGTCCAGGATCGCTTGGATCGCGGCCTCGGTAGAGCGTTCCCGGTCGGTATCCTCGATCCGCAGCAGCATCTTGCCGCCGTGGTGGCGAGCGAAGAGCCAGTTGAACAGGGCCGTGCGGGCACCGCCGATGTGGAGGAAGCCCGTGGGCGAAGGCGCGAAGCGGGTGACGACCGTGCCTGACATGGGTGTTCGGAACTCTCGGAAGGTGGCGGTGGCGAATCGATGCGAGCGTGCCGCATGCCTCGGTTCTGCTGCTCGCAAAATCCGGCGACTTGATGGTTCAATGCAGCGGGCGCTCGTGTAGCATGACCTGCCGTCCGACGTAAGGAATTCCTCGCTCCGCATGCCGCCGGAACGATCTCGCCAGGCCCGTGCCGTTGCCGCCGTGCTTGATCGCGCGACCGGCGGACGCGGCGCCGTTCGGGCTGGTGGCCTGTCCCTTGCCGATATCACCCCTTTCCTCGTCCACTGCCTTGACGAGGAGAGCACGCACCGGCGCCTGCTCCCTTGGGCGGCGGTGAGCTTCGGCATCGGGGTGCTGCTCTATTTCGCGGCCGACCGCGAGCCGAGCGTCTGGGCGCCTGTCGTCGCCCTCGCCATCGCCGTCGGATTGGCAGCCGTTTCGCGACATCATGTGACTTTCGTCGCGGCGGTTGCCGCCGCCTTTCTCTTCGCCGGCTTCCTCGCCGGTGCGGCACGGACGGCGCGCGTGGAGGCGCCGGTGCTCGCACGCGTGACCATCGCGCCGCTCACCGGCTTCGTCGAAAGCGTGGAGGAGCGGCCTCAGGGGCCGCGGGCCGTCGTGCGGGTCGAGACGCTCGGCAACCTCGGCGACGGCGAGCGCCCGGCGCGTGTGCGGGTGTCGATGCGCGAGCCGGCCCGGCTGCGCGCCGGCGATTTCATCGAGGCCACCGCTCGCCTGATGCCGCCGCCCGGGGCGGCCTGGCCGGGCGGCTACGATTTCACGCGCGACGCCTTCTTCCGCGGCATCGGCGCCGTCGGCTCGCTTGTGGGGCGTGTGGAAATCAGTGCCCCGCCGCGCGTGCCGGACTGGCGCCTGGCCCTTGCAACATGGCTTGACGAGGCGCGTAATGCGCTGACGACGCGCATCGCCCGTGCCGCCGGCGGGCAGGAGGGGGCGGTCTCGGCTGCGCTCGTCACCGGCAAGCGCGGCCTCATCACCGAGGATACCAACGAGGCCCTGCGCGCCGCCGGCCTCTATCACATCGTGTCGATCTCCGGTCTGCACATGGCGCTCGCCGCCGGCACGGTGTTCTGGGCCGTGCGCGCGCTCCTCGCGCTCTTTCCGGCCATCGCCCTCACGTGGCCGATCAAGAAGATCGCCGCCGCGACGGCCATGGCGGGGGCCGTGGGCTACTGCCTGTTCTCGGGTGCTGACGTCGCCACCCAGCGGGCGCTGATCATGACACTGACCATGCTCGGCGCCATTCTCGCCGACCGGCCGGCGCTCTCGATGCGCAATCTCGCGTTCGCCGCCATCTTGTGTCTCGCCCTCGAGCCGGAGGCAGTGCTCGGGCCGAGCTTCCAGATGTCGTTCTCGGCAGTGGCCTGTCTCGTGGCGCTCGCGGAATGGCAGGCGGCCCGTCCGGGCAGGGGCGAGGCGTCGCTCGGTCCGGTCGCGCGCGCCCTGTGCCATGCGTGGCGATGGACCGTCACCCTCGTCGTCACGACCCTGGTCGCCTCCCTGGCGACAGGGGCCTATGGCGCCTATCACTTCCAGACGGCGATGCCGCTGAGCGTGGTGGGCAACGGCATCGCGCTGCCCTTCGTCTCCTTCATCGTCATGCCGGCGGCTGTGCTCGGGGTTCTGCTCAACCCCTTCGGCCTCGACGCGCCCATCTGGTGGCTGATGGGGCAGGGCACGGCCATCGTGCTCGCGGTCTCCCACGCCATGCAGGACTGGCGCCTGTCCGTGATGGCGATACCGGCCTTTCCGGGCAGCGCGCTCATCCTCTTCTCGCTGGCGCTGCTTGTGCTGACCATCTGCATCTCGCCGCTGCGCTGGCTCGCCGCCGTGCCCGCGGCCGCCGCCCTCGCCATCGCCGCGGGAGCGGCGCGGCCGGACATCTTCGTCGACCGCAACGGTGCGAGCGCGGCCGTCCGGGGTGTCGAGGGGCGTCTCGCCGTGCTCGGCCGCGCCTCGTCCTTCGTCGTCGCCCAATGGCTGCGCGCAGACGGCGATGCGAGGCAGCCGGGCGACGAAAGCCTCAAAAGCGGAGTCTTCTGCGACCGCGACGGCTGCACCATGCAGGCGGTCGACGGCCGCATGGTCGCCCTGGTGCGCCGCCCCTCGGCCTTCGTCGAGGACTGCCGGCGGGCCGACATCCTCGTCACTGCGCTCACCGTCCCGCCCGGCTGTGCAGCGCCCGTGGTCATCGACCGCACGAAGCTGCGCGAGAACGGCGCAATGGCCGTCATCCTCGGGAATGGCGGCAGCGATCGGCTCATCGGCCAGTTGCCCTCCGACGAGCGCCGCGCCTGGATGCAGGCGCTTCCTTCACGACCGTTGTCCACGGCGGCCGGCGCCGCGACGGGCCGGCCATCGCCCGCGTCAGCCGATGAGACGGGCGGGGAGGATCAGGAGCCCGACGTCAGTAGCGACGCAGCAGATTGACGAGCTTGCCCTGGATGCGCACCCGGTCGGGGCCGAGCACGCGCGTCTCGTAGGCCGGGTTGGCCGCCTCGAGCGCGATGGAGGAGCCGCGGCGCCTCAGGCGCTTCAGCGTTGCCTCCTCGTCATCGATCAGGGCGACGACGATATCCCCTGTATTCGCCGTATCCTGCTTGCGGATGACGACCGTATCGCCATCCAGGATGCCGGCCTCGATCATCGAATCGCCGCGCACCTCGAGCGCGAAGTGCTCGCCGCTGCCCAGCATGTCCGGCGGCAGCGAGACGGTGTGGCTGCGGCTCTGGATGGCGGAAATGGGCGTGCCGGCAGCAATCCGGCCCATGACAGGAATCGCAACTGTCTGGACAGCGGGTTCGACCGCCTGAGGCGCCGGCGCGCGCACCTTGCCAAGCCCGCCCTCGACCACGCTCGGGTTGAAGCGCCCGCGCGGGGCTGCGGCGACGCCGTCGGGCAGGCGCAGCACCTCGAGCGCCCGGGCGCGGTTCGGAAGCCGGCGAATGAAGCCGCGCTCCTCCAGCGCCACGATGAGGCGATGGATACCGGATTTCGACTTAAGATCGAGGGCTTCCTTCATCTCGTCGAAGGACGGCGGCACGCCGGTCTCACGCAGGCGTTCGTGGATGAAACGCAGGAGTTCGTGCTGTTTGCGCGTCAGCATGGCCGGCGATCTCGCTCCCCCTCGTCGAATCGCATTGTCGATGCGAGTCGAAAACAAATCATGAACGAGATTAGACGTTCCCGGTGTGTTCCGCAAGTTCGACCGAGGCGAAGCTCAGAGCCGGATGATGCGGCAGGGTTCGCCCGCCCGGGCGGCGGGGGCATGGGGCGCACGCACGACGAGCGCCTCGGCCTCCGCCATGAGGCGCAGCATGGAGCTGTCCTGGCGCGGGAAGGGGCTGGCGACGAGGGTGCCGTCGTCGGCCGCCGCGAGGCGGGCGCGCAGATAGTCCTGCCGCTCGTCATTGGCCGGCAAATCGCTGCCGAGCCGGGCCGGCAGGGTCGCGATTTCGGCCGCATCCGGATCGCCGCTCAGCGCCCGCACGAGCGGCGCGAGGAAGATGAGCGCGCACACGATGCTGGAGACGGGATTGCCCGGCAGGCCGAGCACGGTCATGGCGCTGAGGCGCCCGTACATCAGGGGCTTGCCCGGGCGCATGGCGATGCGCCAGAAGCCGAGCTGCCATCCCTGCGCCGAAAGGGCGCGCTGCACGAGATCGTGATCGCCCACCGAGGCGCCGCCGAGTGTCACGAGCACGTCGGCCCGGGCCTCCTTGGCCGCATCGATCGCGGCAGAGAGCGCGGCGAGATCGTCACCGGCGATGCCGAGGTCGATGGCTTCGGCCCCGGCCCGTTCGGCGATGGCCGCAACGGCATAGGTGTTGGAGGCGACGATTTGATCGGGTCGGCTCGGTTCGCCGGGGCGGACGAGTTCGTCTCCGGTTGCCAGAATGGCAACGCGCGGCCGCCGCACCACTGGCAGCGCCGCATGGCCCATGGCCGCGGCGAGCGCAACTGCCGAGGGGGCGAGTTGCCGGCCGGCCTGCAGCAGGATCTCGCCTTCGCGAAAATCGAGCCCGGCCTCGCGCACGAAGCGCCCGGCCGCCACGGTCGACAGCGCTTCGATTTGGTCGCCGTTGGCGCGGGCATTCTCCTGAATCAGGATGGCGTCGGCGCCCGCCGGCAGGGGCGCGCCGGTGAAGATGCGCACGCATTCGCCGGGCCGGATCGCGCCCGCAAAGGCATGCCCGGCGGCACTGGTGCCGATCAGCGAGAGGCGCGCGGGAACGGCCGTGACATCGGCGGCACGCACGGCATAGCCGTCCATCGCGGAGGCGACGAAAGGTGGCTGGGTGCGCAGGGAGGCAAGGTCGACGGCCAACGTGCGGCCGGCGGCCCTGTGCAGCGGCACGGTCTCGTGCTCGCGAACGGGGCTCGCGCCGGCGAGGATGCCGGCGAGCGCATCGGCGACCGGCGTCAGGGCCAAGCTGGCCTCCTCATGCCATCTTCTCCGCGTCCGGCCGGTCGTCGGCGCGGAAATCGCCGGACTTGCCGCCGCTCTTGGCGAGGAGGCGGATGCCCTCGATGCGCATGGCCCGGTCTGCGGCCTTCACCATGTCGTAGATGGTGAGGCAGGCGACGGAGACGGCGGTCAGCGCCTCCATCTCGACGCCGGTCTGACCCGTGACGCGCGCCTCGCCCGTCACGCGTACGCCCGGAAGCGCCTCGTCGATGGTGCAGTCGACCTTCACCTTGGTCAGGTTCAGCGGATGGCAGAGGGGGATGAGCTCATGGGTCCGCTTCGCCGCCATGATGCCGGCGATGCGGGCCGTAGCCAGCACGTCGCCCTTCTTGGCTTCGCCCGAGCGGATGAGGGCGAGCGTCTCCGGCAGCATGACGACATGGCCCTCCGCCTGCGCGATACGCTGCGTCACGGCCTTGTCGCCCACGTCGACCATGTTGGCCTTGCCCGAGGCGTCGACGTGCGTGAGCCGCGTCATGCCGCTGCAGCCTCGCCGAAGAGGAGGGCGCGGGTCGCGGCCGTCACGTCCGTCTGGCGCATCAGGCTTTCGCCGACGAGGAAGGTGCGGATGCCGACGCCCGCGAGCCGCGCGATGTCGGCATGGGTGAAGATGCCGCTCTCGCCGACGACGATGTGGCCGGAGGGGATGCGCGGCGCCAGCGCCTCGCTGACGGCGAGCGACGTCTCGAAGGTGCGTAGGTCGCGGTTGTTGATGCCGATCATGCGCACACCGAGGGCCAGCGCGCGGTCGAGTTCCTCGGCATCGTGGACCTCGACGAGGACGTCCATGGCGAGTTCCTTGGCAGTGCCGACGAGGGCGCGCGCCTCTTCGTCGCTGATGGAGGCCATGATGACGAGGATGCAGTCGGCGCGCCACGTGCGCGCTTCGTAGACCTGATAGGGCTCGAACAGGAAGTCCTTGCGCAGGGCGGGCAGGCCGGAGGCCGCGCGCGCCGCGCCGAGATAGTCCGGATGGCCCTGGAAGGAGGGGCCGTCCGTCAACACCGACAGGCAGCTCGCGCCGCCGTCCGCATAGGCCTTCGCCAGCGCCGGCGGGTCGAAATCGGCGCGGATGAGGCCCTTCGACGGGCTCGCCTTCTTGATCTCCGCGATGAGGGCCGGCCGGTCCTCGGCCAGATGGGCCTCGACGGCGGCGAGGAACGGGCGCGGGGCCGGGGCGGCATGGGCGAGGCGCACCATCTCCTCGTGCGGGATGCGCGCCTTTGCCGCCGCGATCTCGCGGCGCTTGTAGGCTTCGATCTTCGCCAGAATGTCGCTCATGGGGCCCTCACGCATTCGACGCGGCAACGAGCCGTTCGAGCGTAGCGCGTGCGGCGCCGCTGTCGAGGGCGGCCTCGGCGGCGGCAACGCCCTCCTTGAGGTCGGCGGCCTTGCCGGCGACCACGAGGCCGGCGGCGGCATTGAGGACGGCGATGTCGCGGTAGGGCGTCTTCTCCCCGGCGAGCACGGCGCGCAGCGCGGCCGCATTATGCTCGGCCTCGCCGCCGCGCAGGTCGGCGATCGACGCCCGGGCAAGCCCGACATCCTCCGGCGTGACGGTGAAGCGGCGGATGCGCCCATCCTCCAGCGCCACCACCGAGGTCGGCCCGGTGGTCGTCATCTCGTCGAGCCCGTCCGATCCGTGCACGGCCCAGACACGCTGTGCGCCGAGGGCGGCGAGCACCTCGACGAGCGGCTCGAGCCAGCTCTCGGAATAGACGCCGAGCAACTGGCGGCGCACGCCGGCCGGATTGGCGAGCGGCCCGATGAGGTTGAAGACGGTGCGGGTGCCGAGCTCGACGCGCACCGGCGCCACATGGCGCATGGAGGCGTGGTGAGCGGGCGCGAACATGAAGCCGACACCCGCCGCGGCAAGGCAGCGCTCGATACCAGCCGGGTCGAGGCCCACCTTGACGTCGAGTGCGGCGAGCACATCGGCGGCGCCGGATTTCGAGGAGGCGGCCCGGTTGCCGTGCTTGGCGACCGGTACGCCGCAGGCGGCGGCGATGATGGCGGCGAGCGTCGAGACATTGTAGCTGCCCGCGTTGTCGCCGCCGGTACCGACGATGTCGATGGCGCCCGCCGGAGCGCTGACGCGCACCATGCGTGCGCGCAGCGCCTCGACCGCGCCGGCAATCTCATCTACCGTCTCGCCGCGTACGCGCAGCGCCATCAGGAAGGCGCCGCTCTGGGCCGGCGTCACCTCGCCCGAGAGCAGGGTGTCGAAAGCCTGACGGGCTTCCTCGCGGCTCAGCGAGACACCGGTGGCGACTTTGGCGATGAAGGGTTTGAAGGCGTCCATCGGTGCTCCGTCAGCTCGTTCTTGCGGGGCGCCCGGTCTCATTCCAGCGCGCGGCGATATCGAGGAAATTGCGCATTATGGTCGCGCCGTGCTCTGAGAGGATGCTCTCGGGGTGGAACTGCACGCCGTGGAGCGGCAACCGCCGATGCGCCATGGCCATGACGAGGCCGTCCTCGCTCTCAGCGGTGACGGCGAGGTCGGCCGGGCAGTTCTCGCGCGCCACGATGAGCGAGTGGTAGCGCGTGGCCTCGAATGGGCCGTTGATGCCGCGGAAGAGGCCCTCGCCCTTGTGATGCACGCGCGAGATCTTGCCGTGCATCGGCAGGGGCGCGCGCACCACCTCGCCGCCGAAGGCCTGGCCCATGGCCTGCAGGCCGAGGCACACGCCGAACATGGGTACGCTCGGCGCAGCCTTCTCGATGAGCTCGAGGCAGATGCCCGCCTCGTTGGGCGTGCACGGACCGGGCGAGAGGACGATGGCATCGGGGTCGAGCGCCAGCACCTCGTCGGCGCTGATGGCGTCGTGGCGGCGCACGTCGATCGCGGGGCCGAGCGCCCCGATGAGGTGCACGAGATTCCAGGTGAAGGAATCGTAATTGTCGACGAGAAGGATGCGGAGCATGCGCGTGGCTTTCTGAGAGTCAAAGCTTTGCCCGTCGGGGCAGTGGTGGGTCAAGCCTCCAGAAGCCGGCGCCATCGCTCCCGTCTCATCATTGCCCCCGTCGTGCGCGCATGGCGAAGCGTACCGCATCCTCGGCGGCGCGGAACTGGGCTTTCGCCTTGCTGATGCATTCCTGCTGCTCGAATTCCGGGTCGGAATCATAGACGATGCCGGCGCCGGCCTGCACGGCCATGCGCCCGTCCTTCACCACGGCGGTGCGCAGCACGATGCAGGTGTCCATCTCGCCGTCGGCGCCGAAGTAGCCGATGCAGCCCGCATAGGGCCCGCGCTTCTCCTTCTCCAGTTCGTCGATGATCTCCATGGCGCGGACCTTAGGCGCGCCGGAGACCGTGCCGGCCGGAAAGCCGGCGACGAGGGCGTCGAGCGCGTCGCGGCGCGGATCGAGCCGGCCTTCGACGTTCGAGACGATGTGCATCACCTGGCTGTAATATTCGAGGAAGAAGCTGTCGGTGACCGTCACCGAGCCGATCTCGCTGACGCGGCCGACGTCGTTGCGGCCGAGGTCGAGCAGCATGAGATGCTCGGCCCGCTCCTTCGGGTCCGCCAGCAGCTCCTCGGCGAGCGCCTTGTCCTCCTCGGGCGTCGCCCCGCGCCGGCGCGTGCCGGCGATGGGCCGGATGGTGACCTTGCCGTCGCGCACCCGCACGAGGATCTCCGGGCTCGAGCAGACGATCTGAAAGTCGAGGAAATCGAGATAGCAGAGGAAGGGCGAAGGGTTCAGCCGCCGCAGCGAGCGGTAGAGCGACAGCGCCGGCAGCGTGAACGGCGCCTCGAAGCGCTGCGACAGCACCACTTGGAAGATGTCGCCGGCGGTGATGTATTCCTTCGCCCGCGCCACCATGGCCTTGAATTCTTCCGGCGTGGTGTTGGAGATGGGCGCCGGCGCCGCGATGGCGGTGGGATCGAGGCGTGCATCGTGGGGCAGGGGGCGCTCCAGCGCCTCGAGGGCGGCGTCGAGTCGTGCCAGCGCAGCCTCGTAGGCCGCTCGGGCGGAAACGCCCTCCTTCGGGCGCACGGGCGTGACGAGCGAGAGTTCGTCCCTGACGGCGTCGAAGACCGCCATGACCGTGGGGCGCACCAGGACCGCATCCGGCAGGTCCAGCGCATCGGCTGGCTGGTGCGGCAAGCGCTCCATGAGGCGCACCATGTCGTAGCCGAGATAGCCGAAGATGCCCGCCGCCATCGGAGGCAGGTCGCCGGCGAGCGGGATGCGGCTCTCGGTGATGAGGGCTCTCAAGCTGTCGAGCGGGGCTGCGGCCTCCGGCACGAAGTCCTGTGGCCGGTTGAGGGCATCCCGGTTGATCTCGGCCCGCCCGTTCCGGCATCGCCAGATGAGGTCGGGCCTGAGGCCGATCATGGAATAGCGGCCGCGCACGGCGCCGCCCTCGACCGACTCGAGCAGGAAGGCGGGCGCCTGCCCGCCGTCCGTGAGCTTGAGGAAGGCTGCGACCGGCGTCTCGAGATCCGCGACCAGCGTCGCGCTCACGACGCCTGCCGCGCCTTTCTCGTAGCCGGCGGCGAAATCCTCGAAAGAAGGTGTCGGCTGCATGGCGGCTCAGAACTCGCCGCTGGTGCCCAGCGCCGTGCGCAGGGCCTGCTGGTTGATGCGCACGTCGAGCTCGCTCTGCAGGCTGGCGACATATTCGCCGAGGATGTCGTCCGTGATCGCCGTCGCGAGCTGGCCCTGCAGGCGCTCCGCCTCCTGGGTCGAGGTCACGAACGCCGGCACGGTCGCCGCCGTCACCTTGAAGACGACGCGGCGGTCGCCGTCGCCGATCCCGGCCGAGGCGGCCTTGCCGGCGTGAACGGAGAAGGCCTGCGTCACGACATTGGCCGGCAGGCCGTCCTGGGCTTGGCCGCGGGCGAGGCCTTCCGCCGTCCTTGCCTCGAGCGAGAACTCGGCGGCGACCGCCTCGATGGTCTCGCCCTGGTCGAGCCGGGTGACGATCTCCTGCGCCTTGTCCGACAGGCGCCGGGCGATCTCGTCGACCCGCCACTGGGCAGCCACGTCGGCGCGCACCTCGTCGAGGGTGCGGTCGCGTGCCCCCTCTACATTGGTCACGTCGTACCAGAGATAGCCGCCATCGGCGAGGCGCAGCGCCTCGTTGTCGGCTCCGATATCGGTCTCGAAGGCCAAACGTAGCAGGGCCTCACGCTCGGGAATATCGGCGACGGGCTGCCCGTCCTTGCCGTTGCCGCCCCGGTCCAGCGGGCCAATGGTGCGTGCGTTCAGCGAGAACTCCCGCGCGATCTCGGTGAGCGGCTTGCCGGCGATGCGCTGGTCCTCGATGCGGTCGTGCGTCTCGTCCAGGAGCGAGCGCGCGCGCTCGATGGCGATCTCCCGTTTGATCTCGTCGGCGACCTCCGCGAAGGGCCGCACAGCGGCGGGCGTGACCTCGGCAGCGCGCACGAGCACGACGCCGAAGCGGCCGCTGACCGGCGTGCTCACCCCGCCCGGAGCGAGGGCGAAGGCCGCTTCCGCCACCGCCGGATCGATCATCTGCTCGCGGGTGAAGGTGCCGATCTCGATGTCCTCCGGCCGCACGCCGCGCTCCGCGGCAATATCGGCGAAGGAGGCGCCGGCGAGGATTTTTTCGTGCGCGGCCTTGGCCTCTTCCTGCGAGGGGAAGGACAGCTGCTGCAGCTTGCGGGTCTCGGGCGTCGTGAAGCGGCGGGCCTTCACCTCCTCATAGCGCGCCGTGGCATCGGCGTCGGATACCTCGCCGGGCTTGGCGAGATCCTCAGGCCCCAGCGACAGAATCGAGACCGTGCGGTATTCCGGCGCGCGGAAGGCAGCCTTGCGTTCATCGAAAAAGGACTGCAGCGCAGCCTCCTCCGGCGCGTCGACGTTGCCGGCCAGGGAGGCGGGCAGTTCGACATAGGCGATGCTGCGGCGCTCGGCGCCGTAGCGATGGATGGCCTCGCGCATCGCGAGGGGCGGCACGATGGCGCCGGTGAGCGCATCGGCCAGCTGGCGGCGGGCGAGCACGGCCTGCTGCTCGGTGATGAAGGCCTGCTCCGTCAGGCCGTTGGCGCGCAGGATGCTGTCGAAGGCGAGGCGGTCGAACTGGCCGCTGGCGTTGCGGAAGGCAGGATCCTTGACGATGGCTTCGCCCGCCGTGTCGCGCGAGACGGCGAGGCCGAGCTCGGATGCGCGCTCGTCGAGCGCCGCTTCCGCGATCAGTCGGCCGAGGAGCTGCTGCTCGAGGCCGAGCGCCCGCGCCTGGTCGGCGGTGATGGAACGGCCGAAGCGACGGGAGAGCTGCTGCAGCTCGTTCTGGTAGGCGGTGCGCACCTGCTCGACGCCGATTTCACGGTTGCCGACAGTGGCGACGGTGTTGACGCCATAGCCGCGGAACACGTCGCCGATACCCCAGATCGCAAACGACAGGATGAGAAGGCCGAAGAGGATGCCCACGACGAGCTTGCCGAGCCAGCTCTTGCCGAGATTGCGAAAACCCTGAAGCATGTCGATCCGGTTCCAGTCCCTGAGATTTCAGGAGGGCGATGGCCCTCGCGAAGGCGGCGGATCATAGATAGACACACCGCCTCCCGCAATGTCGCGCGTTGCTCCGTTTTCCGTCCTCTGTTAGTCCACCCGCAAACGGAGGCAGGACGGATGACGACGGAACGACCGCGCCCGCTCGTGGCGGGCAACTGGAAGATGAACGGCACGCGAGCCGCCACCGAGACCTTCAGCGCGATTCTCGAGGGTTACGACGCCGGCCTGCGCAGCAAGGTCGATCTGCTCGTCTGCCCGCCCGCGACGCTGATCTACCTCTTTGCCGTCGCGGCTGTCGGCACGCCCGTCAAGGTCGGCGGGCAGGACTGCCATGCCGCCACCCATGGCGCCCACACCGGCGATATCTCGGCGGCGATGCTGGCCGACGTCGGCGCGAGCTACGTTATCGTCGGCCATTCGGAACGGCGCACGGACCACGGTGAAACCGACGAGATGGTCAAGGCCAAGGCCCGGGCCGCGATCACGGCGGGACTGACGCCGATCGTCTGCGTAGGCGAGACGCGCGAGGAGCGCGACGCCGGCCGTGCGCTGGCGGTGGTCGGTGCCCAGCTTGCCGGGTCGATGCCGGAAGAAGCGGCGCGCGCGCCGGTGGTCGTTGCCTACGAGCCGGTTTGGGCCATCGGCACCGGGCTGACGCCTACGGTTGTCGACGTCGCCGAGATGCACGGCTTCATCCGCCAGAGCCTCGTCGACCGCTTCGGCGCGGCCGGCCGCAACATGCGCCTGCTCTACGGCGGCTCGGTCAAGCCGGGCAACGCGCGCGAGCTCCTCGGCGTCGCCGAGGTCGACGGCGCCCTCGTCGGCGGCGCCAGCCTCGTCGCGGAGGATTTCCTGGCGATAGCGCGTGCCTATATGGCGTGAGGGAGTGATCGTCCGCAGACGCGGCGATGCGTCCTTTGATCCGCGGCGCGGGCTGTGCTAAAGGCCGCGCCAATTGAGTTTGCCGCCGCGCCTGGCTCGCTGCCGCGCGGCTCTGGAACAGAGCATGCTGACCGTCCTCATCGTCGTTCATCTCATCATCGTGCTGGCGCTCGTCGGCGTCGTGCTGCTCCAGCGCTCCGAAGGCGGAGGCCTCGGCATGGGTGGGGGCGGCGTCTCCGGCTTCATGACCGGCCGCGGCCAGGCCAACGTGCTGACGCGCACGACAGCGATTCTCGCTGCCGCCTTCTTCGCGACGAGCCTGCTCCTGTCCGTGCTTGCCGGCTACCAGGGGGCGCCGAGCTCCGTCATCGACCGCGTCGCGCCCGGTGCCGGCCAGAACGGGCCTGCCGCGCCAACCTCCGGCCCCGGTGTGCTCGAGGAGTTGCAGCGCCTGCAGGGCGGGCCGGCGCAAGACGCAGGCCAAGCACCGGCACAGCAGCCGCCGGCCCCGCCGGCCGGGCCGCAGGTGCCGACCTCACAATAATCGGCAACAGCGAGGGCCGGGCTTCCGGCCCTCTCCTTTTGTGGAACGGAGCTTGCAGGACGCGCGGCGCGCGCAGCAGGTCGGCGCGTGGCGGACAAGCCTTTGTTGATTCCGGTTGCCGCTTGCACGAGTCGCATTCCCGAATCGCACAGTTCGGAGTAAACGAGAGTCCCCATGGCACGATACGTTTTCATCACCGGCGGCGTGGTGTCGTCCCTGGGCAAGGGTCTTGCTTCGGCGGCCCTCGGTGCGCTCCTTCAAGCGCGTGGTTACAAGGTTCGGCTGCGCAAGCTCGACCCCTATCTCAACGTCGATCCGGGCACGATGAGCCCCTACCAGCACGGTGAGGTCTTCGTGACCGATGACGGCGCGGAGACGGATCTCGACCTTGGCCATTACGAGCGCTTCACCGGCCGCCCGTGTACCCGGGACGACAACATCACGACGGGCCGCATCTATCTCGACATCCTGACCAAGGAGCGGCGCGGCGACTATCTCGGCGCCACCATCCAGGTCATCCCGCACGTGACGAACGCCATCAAGGAATTCGTCATGCGTGGCAACGAGGATTACGACTTCGTCCTCGTCGAGATCGGGGGGACGGTGGGCGACATCGAGAGCCAGCCGTTCCTCGAGGCGATCCGCCAGCTTGGCCAGGAACTGCCGCGCAATCACGCCATTTTCGTGCACCTCACGCTGCTGCCCTTCATCCCCTCTGCCGGGGAACTGAAGACGAAGCCGACTCAGCACTCGGTGGCGGAGCTGCGCTCCATCGGCATCCAGCCGCACATCCTGCTTTGCCGCACCGATCGGCCGATCCCGAAGGAGGAGCGGAGAAAGCTCTCGCTCTTCTGCAACGTGCGTGAGAGCGCCGTGATCGAGGCGCGCGACGTCTCCTCCATTTATGACGTCCCCATCGCCTATCACGAGGAAGGGCTGGATGACGAGGTGCTCGCCGCCTTCGGCATCGAGGGGGCGCCGGCGCCCGACATCTCGCGCTGGAAGGCAATCTCCGAGCGCGTGCGCACGCCCGAGGGCGAGGTGACCATCGCCATTGTTGGCAAGTACACCGGCCTCAAGGATGCCTACAAGTCGCTCATCGAGGCGCTGCAGCACGGCGGCATCGCCAATCGCGTAAAGGTCAACCTCGACTGGATCGAAAGCGAGATCTTCGAGCGCGAGGATCCGGCGCCGTTCCTGGAGCACGTGCACGGCATCCTCGTGCCCGGCGGATTCGGCTATCGCGGCGCCGAGGGCAAGATCAGGGCAGCCGCCTTCGCTCGTGAGCGCAGGCTACCCTATTTCGGCATCTGCTTCGGCATGCAGATGGCGGTGATCGAGGCGACCCGCTCGCTTGCCGGCGTAAACGCCGCAAGCTCGACCGAATTCGGGCCGACGAGCGAGCCGGTCGTCGGCATCCTGACAGAATGGCTGAAGGGCAACGAGCTCGAGCGGCGGTCGGCCGAGGGCGACCTCGGTGGCACCATGCGCCTCGGCGCCTACGAGGCCCAGCTCACGCCAGGCAGCAAGGTGGCCAACATCTACGGCCGCACCCAGATTTCCGAGCGCCACCGCCACCGCTACGAGGTGAACATGGCATATCGCCAGCGCCTGGAAGAGAAGGGCCTGGTCTTCTCGGGCGTCTCGCCGGATGGGCTCCTGCCGGAGATCGTCGAGCTTGCCGGTCATCCCTGGTTCATCGGCGTGCAGTTCCATCCGGAGCTGAAGTCGCGGCCCTTCGAGCCGCATCCGCTCTTCAAGAGCTTCGTCGCGGCGGCCCTGGAGCAGAGTCGTCTCGTCTGACAATTCATCGCACGGGCTGGCGGCAGGGAAACGGGGCTGGGGGCGCCGATGGTGTTTGAATCGATCAACAATCTGCCGGATTTTCTGGTCGACTACGTCATCGCGCTCGCTCTCGTCCTCGTCTACATCGGCATCTACACCTTCATTACTGCGCACAACGAATTCGCGCTCATCCGCCGCGATGTCGCCGCGGCCAGCCTGTCGCTCGGGCTCAGTATCGTCGGCTTCGCGCTACCTTTGTCGAGCGCCGTGGTGCATGCGCGCACCTGGCCGGACCTCGTGGTCTGGGGCCTCGTCGCCATGATCGTACAGATCAGCGCCTACTGGCTCGTGCGCCTTGCGATGCCGAACCTGTCGCAGCGCATCGCCAACAACGAGATCGCGGCCGCGCTCTTTCTCGGGGCGGCTTCGCTGGCCGCCGGCATCCTTAATGCCGGTGCGATGACGTTCTGAATGACCTTCAGAGGCGGGCGGACGCAATTCGGCCTTTCTCCTGCGCCATCGAGCGCCGTTCTTCACCTTTCCGGGCGGGAAACATGAGCGCCAACGCAACCGTCAAGATCGGCAACGTCTCCTTCGGCAACCACCTGCCGCTGTCGATCATCGCAGGGCCGTGCCAGCTTGAGAGCCGTGGCCACGCGCTGGAGATGGCGACGGCGCTGAAGGAGATCTGCACCCGACTCGGACTCGGCCTCGTCTTCAAGACCTCCTTCGACAAGGCCAACCGCACCTCCGCCGGCGCAGCCCGCGGCGTCGGCCTTGCGGCCGCCCTTCCGATATTCGCCGAGATCCGCGAGAGCCTCGGCCTGCCGGTGCTGACCGACGTGCATGATGCGGCCCAGTGCGCACCTGTCGCGGAGGCGGTTGACGTGCTGCAGATCCCGGCTTTCCTCTGCCGGCAGACGGACCTCCTCGTCGCGGCCGCAAAGACGGGCCGGGCGGTCAACATCAAGAAGGGCCAGTTCCTCGCCCCTTGGGACATGGCGAACGTCGTCGCCAAGGTCACGGGTGCGGGCAATCCCGACGTGCTGGTAACGGAGCGCGGCGTCTCCTTCGGCTACAATGCGCTCGTCTCGGACATGCGGGCGCTGCCCATCATGGCCGAGACGACGGGCGCACCCGTCATCTTTGACGCCACCCACTCAGTGCAGCAGCCCGGCGGCAAGGGCACGTCCTCCGGCGGGCAGCGCGAGTTCGTGCCGGTGCTGGCACGCGCAGCCGTGGCCGTCGGCGTCGCCGGCCTCTTCATCGAGAGCCACGAGGACCCGGACCGTGCGCCGTCCGACGGCCCCAACATGGTGCCGCTGAAGGAGATGGAGGGCCTTCTGGCGGAACTGAAGGCCTTCGACGTCCTGGCAAAGAAGCGGGCTGCCCGCTGAGGTTATCCTGAAAAACTGATTCGCCTTGTGAGAAGCGCGCCGCTGCCGGGCAGTCATTACCGGACTTGCAGCGGCGCGCTTTTTGTCGTGTATATGACACGTCGGCCTGGGGTGCCGCACGGCAGTGCGGCTGAGATCATACCCATCGAACCTGTCTGGATCATGCCAGCGTAGGGAGCAGCCGGTGAGTGCAGAAGCATCATCGCGACCGGATAAAGTCATCATCATCGGCGGAGGGGTCATCGGCCTCTCCATCGCCTGGCGCCTCGCCGTGCGGGGTGTCGACGTCATTCTTTTCGAGGCAGGCCGCTGCGGTATGGGCGCGAGCCATGCCGCCGCAGGCATGCTGGCCGCCTGCGCCGAGGTGGAGCCGGGCGAGGAGCAGCTGCTGTTCCTCAACCGCGCGAGCCAGGCGCTGTGGCCCGACTTTGCCCGAGAACTGGAGGCGGCGAGCGGCCTTGCCGTCGATCTGCGCACCGAAGGCACGCTCGTCTGTGCCTTCTCGGCCGACGACCAGGCGCGGCTGTGGCACCACCTCGCCTTGCAGGAACGGCTCGGCCTGCCCGTGTCGTGGCTCGATGCCGCCGAGGTGCGGCGCCGCGAGCCGTTCCTCAGCCCCGGTATCGTCGGCGGCCTGTGGAGTCCCGAGGACCATCAGGTCGACAACCGCAAGCTGGCCGCCGCCCTGCATGTGGCTGCCGGGCGGGCCGGCGCGGCGATCCACGAGGACAGTCCGGTCGAATCGGTCATCGTCGAAGACGGACGGGCGCGCGGCGTTGTCGCCCGCGGCCGGCGGATCGATGCCGACGTCGTCATCCTTGCCGCCGGTGCCTGGTCGCGGCGCATCGCCGGCCTGCCGCGCGCCGCCCTGCCGCCGGTGCGGCCGGTCAAGGGCCAGCTTGTGGCGTTGCAGATGGATCCGGCTGCACCCGTCCTCAGCCATGTGACCTGGGTGCCGGGCGCCTATCTCGTGCCGCGCCGCGACGGGCGCCTCATCATCGGCGCCACGGTGGAGGAGAAGGGGTTCGACACCCGCATGACGGCCGGCGGCCTCCTCGCGCTCCTCGACGCCGCCTGGCGGGCCCTGCCGGTCGTCGAGGAACTGCCGATCGCCGAGACCTGGGCCGGCCTCAGGCCCGGCAGCCGCGACGACGCGCCGATCCTCGGACCGGGTGAGCTTGCGGGCCTCGTCTACGCCACCGGCCACCACCGCAACGGCATCCTGCTCACGCCGGTCACCGCCGCCGTGGTCGCCGACCATGTCCTCAACGGGCGGCTCGCCGATGTGGCGCGCCCCTTCACCCTTGCGCGCTTTCAGGCGCGCGCCGATGCGCCGAGCGAGGTTTCGTCATGACGAAAGCATCCTCCGTCGCGCTGCCGCGCATCCGCGTCAACGGCGCGGACGAGCCGCTGGCGGCCGCAACGATCGCCGAATTTCTCTCGCAGCGCGGCATCGACCCGGCCGGCCGCGGCCTCGCGGTCGCGCTCAACGGCGCGGTCGTGCCACGCGCGCAGTGGCAGGACGAGCACCTGAACGAGGGCGACAGGATCGAGATCGTCCACGCACGCCAGGGAGGTTGAGATGAACGTCGTCGAACAGGGCCCGCGCGCGGCCGACCCGCTCGTCATCGCGGGGCGCAGCTTTTCCTCCCGGCTGTTCCTCGGCACGGCCGGCTATCCCAACCAGAAGGTGATGTTGGACGCGATTGCCGCGAGCGGCACCGAGCTCGTCACCGCCTCCATCCGCCGGCTCGACCTGTCGAACCCGGAGGAGGGGCTCGTCGACCTCATCGCCGGCCGTGCCGACCTCCTGCCGAACACGGCCGGCTGCCAGACGGCGCGCGACGCCGTCCTGACGGCCGAACTGGCGCGCGAGGCGCTGGAGACGAACTGGGTAAAGCTCGAGATCATCGGCGACCGGGAACTGCTCTACCCGGACGTCGAGGAACTCCTCAGCGCCACGGACGAACTGGTGCGCAAGGGCTTCGTCGTCATGGTCTATTGCAACGACGATCCCGTCACCTGCCGCAAGCTCGCCGATCTCGGCGCCGCCGCGGTCATGCCGCTTGGCTCGCCCATCGGTTCTGGCCTTGGCATCGCCAATCCGCATCTCATCGAGCTCATCACGGCGCGCTCGCCCGTGCCGGTGGTGCTCGACGCCGGCATCGGCACGGCCTCGGATGCGGCGCTCGCCATGGAGCTGGGCTGCGCCGCGGTTCTCCTCAACACGGCGGTATCGAGGGCGAACGATCCCGTCGCCATGGCGCGCGCCATGCGCCATGCCGTCGAGGCGGGCCGGCTCGCCCACCGGGCCGGGCGCATCCCCAGGCGCCGCTATGCCGAGCCGTCGAGCCCGCAGTTCGGCCTCGTCGGATCCTGATCCGTGGCCCTGCCGCAGCCGCCGCTGCTGCTCGTCACCGATCGCCGGCAGGCGAGGGGTGACCTCGTTGCCGTCGTCCAAGCAGCGGTGGCCGGCGGCTGCCGCTGGGTGAGCCTGCGCGAAAAGGATCTGCCGGAAGACGAGCAGGTCGCTCTGGCGCTGCGGCTCAGGGATGCGCTGGCAGCGGACGTCTGTTTGACGGTGCATGGCTCGGCGGAGGTGGCGCGGCAGGCTGGGCTTGGCGGCGTGCATCTGGCGGCCGGCGGTGACGCGAGGAGAGCGCGGGAGATGCTGGGCCGGGCATACTCCCTCCCCCCTTGCGGGGGAGGGTTGGGGAGGGGGGTGATGCCGCCTGGAGGGCCGCCATCACCTCTCGCCACGCCCCCCACCCCCAGCCCCTCCCCGCAAGGGGGAGGGGAGCAGGGCGTGCCGGGCCTCTTCGGCGCTCCCCATGCGCTGATCGGCATGTCCGTCCATTCGCCTGGCGAGGCGCGCGCGCTCGACCCCGAAACCGTCGACTACGCGATCGCCGGTCCCTTCGCCGAAACCGCGAGCAAGCCCGGCTACGGCCCCGCGCTGGGCGTCGATGGTCTTGCCGCCATCGTCCGCGCCAGTCCCGTGCCCGTGATCGCCATCGGCGGCATCGACGCGGCCAACGTAGCCCATTGCCTTGCCGCGGGAGCCGCCGGCATCGCCGTCATGGGCTCCGTCATGCGGGCGGCGGATCCCGCCGCGGAAATGGCGCGGCTCGTCGCGGCGCTTGCCGGCGCTCAGCCGCGCGGGCGGTAGGGCGGCACGCCCTGGTCCGGCAGGAAGAGCCCACCGGGCGGCGCGCCGGTCTGCCAGAAGACGTCGATCGGGATGCCGCCACGCGGGAACCAGTAGCCGCCAACGCGCATCCAGCGCGGCCCCAGCAGCTCCGACAGCCGCTTGCCGATGTAGACCGTGCAGTCCTCGTGGAAGGCGCCGTGGTTGCGGAACGAGAACATGAACAGCTTCAGCGACTTCGATTCGACCAGCCACTCCCCGGGAACATAGTCGATGACGACGATGCCGAAGTCCGGCTGGCCGGTGACCGGGCAGATCGAGGTGAACTCGGGGCAGGTGAAGCGCGCCACGTAATCCGTGTCGGGATGCGGGTTCGGCACACGGTCGAGCACCGCCTCCTCGGGCGAGGCGGGCAGGGACGCCGGCTTGCCCAGCTGCAGCGATTCGTGCTGTTGCGCCATATGTCGATCCTCGTGTCGTCCTCATGCCCCCGCGGGGAGGGCTGTCGCACCAGTGTCGCGCCGGCGCAAGAAAAAATGCATCCTGCCGCCTTCGCCGATCGATGGGGAGCCGCCAGCCGATTGCCACTGTTCCACGCGATGCTCTAAAAGCCGGAGCCACGGCAGAGCCCCGTGACGAGCCAGGGAGAAAGAGCCCCATGACCGCCATTATCGACATCGTCGCCCGCGAGATCCTCGACAGCCGCGGCAACCCGACGGTGGAAGTCGACGTGATCCTCGAGGACGGCTCCATGGGCCGCGCCGCCGTGCCGTCCGGCGCCTCGACCGGCGCCCACGAGGCGGTGGAGCTGCGCGACGGCGACAAGAGCCGCTACGGCGGCAAGGGCGTCCGCAAGGCTGTGGCCGCGGTCAACGGCGACATCTTCGACGCCCTCGGCGGCATGGACGCCGAGGACCAGGTCAAGATCGACGAGACGATGATTGCTCTCGACGGCACGCCGAACAAGGCCAAGCTCGGCGCCAACGCCATCCTCGGCGTCTCGCTCGCCGTGGCCAAGGCAGCCGCCGAAGCAGCCGGCCTGCCGCTCTATCGCTATGTCGGCGGCACCTCGGCGCGCCTCCTTCCGGTGCCGATGATGAACATCGTCAACGGCGGTGCCCATGCCGACAATCCCATCGACTTCCAGGAATTCATGGTCATGCCGGTCGGCGCACCGACCTTCGCGGATGCGGTGCGCACCGGCTCGGAGATCTTTCATACGCTCAAGAAGGCGCTGAAGGACGCTGGCCACAACACCAATGTCGGCGACGAGGGCGGCTTCGCGCCCAACCTGCCGTCGGCGGAGGCCGCGCTCGATTTCGTCATGAAGGCCATCGAGGCCGCGGGCTACAAGCCTGGCGAGGATGTGATGCTGGCGCTCGACTGCGCCGCTACCGAGTTCTTCAAGAACGGCGCCTATGTCTACGAGGGCGAGGGCACGACGCGCGATCCCGAGGCCCAGGCGAAGTATCTCGCCAAGCTCGTCGCCGATTATCCGATCGCCTCGATCGAGGACGGCATGGCCGAGGATGACTGGGCGGGCTGGAAGGCCCTGACCGATCTCATCGGAGCGAGGTGCCAGCTCGTCGGCGACGATCTCTTCGTCACCAACGTCAAGCGCCTTGCAGAAGGCATCGCGAAGGGCACGGCCAATTCCATCCTCGTCAAGGTCAACCAGATCGGCTCGCTCACCGAGACGCTCGCCGCCGTCGACATGGCTCACCGTGCCGGCTACACGGCCGTGATGTCGCACCGCTCCGGCGAGACGGAGGACGCGACCATCGCCGATCTCGCCGTCGCGACCAACTGCGGGCAGATCAAGACCGGCTCGCTCGCCCGTTCCGACCGGCTCGCCAAATACAACCAGCTCATTCGCATCGAGGAAGAGCTCGGCAAGCAGGCGGTCTACGCGGGCCGCACGGCGCTGAAGGCGCGCCGCTGAGGTAAGGATCGCCGATGTTCCCCTCCCCCTTGCGGGGAGGGGTAGGGGTCTTGACGAGACACATGGCGCATTTCGTCCTACGTGCGCTCCCCCCTCCCTAATCCTCCCCCGCTAAGGGGAGGGAACAGCGCGCTTTCCGGGGTACTGGCCCTTAATGTATCCTTAACCATGGGCTTCCATGCTCGCTCCATGGTCATTCGCAAACGCCTTCGCTCGGTCCTCATCCCGCTCGTGCTCTACGGTGTATCGAGCGCGGTGGTCGGCTATTTCGTCGTCCACGCGCACAGCGGCGCGCGCGGGCTCGAGGCCAGACAGTCGTTCGAGGCGGAAATCGCGGAGCTCAAGGGCGAGCTTGCAGACTTGAAGGAACGGCGCGGCGAGTGGGAGACACGCATCGCCCTCATGCGCGCCCAGTCGGTGGATCGGGACATTCTAGAGGAACTGGCGCGTGAAGAGCTCGGTTTCGTGCATCCCAACGATGTCGTCGTGATGTTGCCGGCCCAGAAGCACTGAAGGCGTGCGGAAAAGTCGCTACGGCGGGTAGTCGAGGTTGCTTAACCGGAGTCGGGTTAACTGAAAAAACGACACTGATATCAGCCGGTTAGTTTCAAACGTATCCATTTATCCTGTGCCGATGGGGCTCGCCTTCGGCGCGCGGCTGCGCTACAACACCGCTCAACAACCCCGTTGGGAGGATGTTCATGGCTGTAGCCGCTCGTAAGGCATCGCGCTCGGATGCCGCCCCATCTGCCGCAAAATCGCGTACTGCAAGAAAGACGCAGTCGCAGGCTCCGAAGAAGGGCGCGGCGGGCTTCACGAAGGAACAGGATCTCTTCGCCTATCGCGAAATGTTGCTGATCCGCCGCTTCGAGGAGAAGGCGGGGCAGATGTACGGCATGGGCCTCATCGGCGGCTTCTGCCACCTCTACATCGGCCAGGAGGCCGTGGTCGTCGGCATGCAGATGGCCACGAAGGAAGGCGACCAGGTCATCACCGGCTATCGTGACCACGGCCACATGCTGGCCTGCGGCATGGATTCGAAGGGCGTCATGGCCGAGCTCACCGGCCGCCGCGGAGGATACTCCAAGGGCAAGGGTGGCTCGATGCACATGTTCTCCAAGGAGAAGCACTTCTACGGTGGGCATGGCATCGTCGGCGCCCAGGTCTCGCTCGGCACCGGCATCGCCTTCGCCAACCGCTACCGCAAGAACGGCAACGTCTGCCTGACCTATTTCGGCGACGGCGCCGCCAACCAGGGCCAGGTGTACGAGAGCTTCAACATGGCCGAGCTGTGGAAGCTGCCGGTGGTCTTCGTCATCGAGAACAACCGCTACGCCATGGGCACCTCGGTCTCTCGCGCCTCCGCGCAGACCGATTTCTCCAAGCGCGGCGCCTCCTTCAACATTCCCGGCGAGCAGGTGGACGGCATGGACGTGCGTGCCGTCATGGCTGCCGGCGAGCGCGCCATCGAATGGGCCCGGTCCGGCAAGGGTCCCTACATCCTGGAAATGCAGACCTACCGCTACCGCGGCCACTCCATGTCCGATCCGGCGAAGTATCGCTCGAAGGACGAGGTGCAGCGCATGCGCGAGGAGCATGATCCGATCGAGCAGGTGCGTCGCCGCCTCATCGATCAGTGGAAGCTCAGCGAGGACGAACTGAAGGCTGTCGACGCCAAGGTGCGTGAGATCGTCAACGAGGCGGCCGAGTTCGCCACGAACGATCCCGAGCCCGACGTCACCGAGCTCTACACCGACATCCTGAAGTAGGGCCGGCCGCCCCGTCGCCGTGTCCGCCCGGTGCGGATGCGGCCGGGCGGGGTAGAGCCGCCGCTTCGATCGCCCGCAATGCTTTGCTCCGAGATCGCCCCATGCCCATCGATATCCTGATGCCCGCGCTGTCCCCCACGATGGAGAGCGGCAAACTGTCCAAATGGCTCAAGAAGGAAGGTGACAGCGTCAAGTCCGGCGACGTGATCGCCGAGATCGAGACGGACAAGGCCACCATGGAGGTGGAGGCCGTCGACGAGGGCGTCCTCGCCAAGATCCTCGTCGGCGAAGGCACCGAGGACGTGGCCGTCAATACGCCGATCGCCGTCATCGCCGGCGAGGGCGAGGATGCCGGCAGCGTCGCCAACAGTACCGCTGCCACGCCCGCGGCGCCTGCGCAGGCGCCGGCCGGCGAGGCGCCGCAGGTCTCGGCCAAGCAGCACGAGGCCCCCGTCTCGGCCGTCGCGGCCCCCCCGGTGGTGAGTGCCCAGCCCGATCCCGAGGTGCCCGCCGGCACCGAGATGGTGAAGATGACGGTGCGTGAGGCGCTGCGCGACGCCATGGCCGAGGAAATGCGCCGCGACGAGGCCGTTTTCGTCATGGGCGAGGAGGTCGCCGAATACCAGGGCGCCTACAAGGTCACGCAGGGCCTCCTGCAGGAGTTCGGCGCCGACCGCGTGGTCGACACGCCGATCACCGAGCACGGCTTCGCCGGCCTCGGCGTCGGGGCGGCCTTCACGGGCCTCAAGCCGATCGTCGAGTTCATGACCTTCAACTTCGCCATGCAGGCGATCGACCAGATCATCAACTCGGCGGCGAAGACGCTCTACATGTCGGGCGGCCAGCTCGGCTGCCCCATCGTCTTTCGTGGCCCCAACGGCGCCGCCGCCCGCGTCGCGGCCCAGCACAGCCAGGACTATGCCGCCTGGTACAGCCACATCCCGGGCCTGAAGGTCGTCGCGCCTTATACGGCGGCCGACGCCAAGGGCCTGCTCAAGGCGGCGATCCGCGATCCCAATCCAGTCATCTTCCTCGAGAACGAGATCCTCTACGGCCACAGCTTCGAGGTGCCGAAGCTCGACGACTACGTCCTGCCCATCGGCAAGGCGCGCATCGCCCGCGCCGGTTCGCACGTCACCATCGTCGCCTGGTCCATCGGCATGACCTACGCCCTGAAGGCAGCCGAGGAGCTTGCGAGGGAGGGTATCGAGGCCGAGGTCATCGATCTGCGCACCATCCGCCCGATGGACACCGACACCATCATTGAATCGGTGAAGAAGACAGGCCGCTGCGTCACGGTGGAAGAGGGCTGGCAGCAGTCCGGCGTCGGCGCCGAGATAGCCGCCCGCGTCATGGAGCGCGCTTTCGACTATCTCGACGCGCCGGTGCTGCGCGTTTCGGGCAAGGATGTGCCGATGCCCTATGCCGCCAATCTCGAGAAGCTTGCCCTGCCGTCGGTGGCCGAGGTGGTCGCCGCGGTCAAGGCCGTCGCTTACGCCTGACGCGGGGAGGGGCCCATGCCGATCAACATCCTGATGCCCGCCCTGTCGCCGACGATGGAGAAGGGCAATCTCGCCAAATGGCTCAAGAAGGAAGGGGATGCCGTCAAGTCCGGCGACATCCTCGCCGAGATCGAGACGGACAAGGCCACCATGGAGGTGGAGGCCGTCGACGAGGGCGTGCTGGCGAAGATCGTGGTGCCCGAGGGCACCAGCGACGTGCCGGTGAACGACGTCATCGCCGTTCTCGCCGCCGAGGGCGAGGACCCGAAGGCGGTTTCCGCCTCGGGCGGCGCGCCGACCAAGGAAGCTCCTAAGGAAGCTGCCAAGGAGCCCGCCAAGGCCGAGGCGCCCAAGGCTGAAGAGCCCAAGGTGGAGCCCACCAGGGCCGAGGCGCCGGCCCCCACCGCCAAGGCCGGCCCCGCGCCGGTCGCCGACGGCAACCGCGTCTTCGCCTCGCCGCTCGCGCGGCGCCTCGCGAAGGAGGCGGGGATCGACATCGCCGCCATCGCCGGTTCCGGCCCGCACGGGCGCGTCGTCGAGCGGGACGTGAAATCCGCGCTCGCCGGCGGCGCCAAGCCCGCGGCAGCGGCCGTCCCCGCTGCTGCCCCGGCCCCCAAGACGGCACCTGCGCCCGCTCCGGCCGGCATGGGCGACGAGCAGATCAAGAAGCTCTTCGAGCCCGGCTCCTACGAGGAGGTGCCGCACGATTCCATGCGCAAGACGATTGCGCGCCGCCTGACGGAATCGAAGCAGACCATCCCGCACTTCTACCTGTCGGTGGATTGCGAGCTCGACGCGCTGCTCACGCTGCGCGAGCAGATCAACGCCGCCGCGCCGAAGGACAAGGACGGCAAGCCCGCCTACAAGGTCTCGGTCAACGACTTCGTCATCAAGGCGCTGGCCCTGTCGCTGATGCGCGTGCCGGACGCCAACGTCTCGTGGACGGACAACGCCATGCTGCGCCACAAGCAGGCGGATGTCGGCGTTGCGGTCTCGATCCCCGGCGGCCTTATCACGCCCGTGGTGCGCAAGGCCGAGACGAAATCGCTGTCCACCATCTCCAACGAGATGAAGGACTACGCGGCGAGGGCCCGCGCCCGCAAGCTCAAGCCCGAGGAATACCAGGGCGGCTCCACCGCCGTGTCGAACCTCGGCATGTTCGGCATCCGGGACTTCTCGGCCGTCATCAACCCGCCGCACGCGACCATCCTCGCCGTCGGCGCGGGTGAGAAGCGGGTCATCGTCAAGAATGACGCGCCCGCCGTCGCCACGGTGATGACGGTGACGCTGTCGACCGACCACCGCGCCGTCGACGGCGCGCTCGGTGCCGAACTGATCGCCGCCTTCAAGCAGCTCATCGAGAATCCGATGGGGCTGCTGGTCTGAGCCGCGAGCGCCACCAATCCCCTCCCGTGCAGGGAGGGGAGGAGAGAGCCTGACATGTCCAGCTACGACATCATCATCATCGGCGCCGGTCCCGGCGGCTACGTCACCGCCATCCGCGCGGCGCAGCTCGGCTTCAAGACGGCGGTGGTCGAGCGCGAGCACCTCGGCGGCATCTGCCTCAACTGGGGATGCATCCCCACCAAGGCACTCCTGCGCTCGGCCGAGATCTACCACTACGCCACCCATGCCAAGGATTACGGCCTCGTGCTCGAGGGCGCGATGAAGGTGGATACGGCGGCGGTGGTGAAGCGCTCGCGCGGCGTTTCCAGCCAGCTCAACACCGGCGTCGGATTCCTGCTCAAGAAGAACAAGGTCGACGTCATCTGGGGCGAGGCCAACATCACCAAGCCGGGCGAGGTCGTCGTCAAGGCGCCGACGAAGTCGGTCCAGGGCGCGCCCATCGAGGCGCCCAAGGGTGCGCAGCCGCCCGGCACCTATCAGGCCAAGCACATCATCGTCGCCACCGGCGCGCGCCCGCGCGTGCTGCCCGGCCTCGACCCGGACAAGAAGCTGGTGTGGACCTATTTCGAGGCCATGGTGCCCGAGAAGATGCCGAAGTCGCTGCTCGTCGTCGGCTCCGGCGCCATCGGCATCGAATTCGCCTCCTTCTACCGCACCATGGGCGCCGAGGTCACGGTGGTGGAGGTGCTGCCGCAGATCCTGCCCGTCGAGGACGCCGAGATCGCCGGCTTCGCGCGCAAGCGCTTCGAGAAGCAGGGCATCAAGATCCTGACTGGCGCCAAGGTGACGAAGCTCGACAAGGCGGCCGACAGCGTCACCGCCCATATCGAGGACGAGAAGGGCGCCAAGCAGACGATCACGGTCGATCGCGTCATCTCCGCCGTCGGCGTCGTCGGCAACATCGAGAACCTCGGCCTCGACAAGCTCGGGGTGAAGACGGAGCGCGGCTGCGTCGTCACCGACGGGCTGGGCCGCACCAACGTTCCGGGCATCTACGCCATCGGCGACGTCGCCGGCCCGCCGATGCTTGCCCACAAGGCCGAGCACGAAGGCGTCATCTGCGTCGAGACCATCAAGGGTCTGCCCACGCACGCCATGGACAAGGCGATGATCCCGGGCTGCACCTATTGCCACCCGCAGGTCGCGTCCGTCGGCCTCACGGAGGCGAAGGCCAAAGAGGCGGGCTACGATGTGCGCGTCGGCCGCTTCCCCTTCGTCGGCAACGGCAAGGCCATCGCTCTCGGCGAGCCGGACGGCCTCGTCAAGACCATCTTCGACAAGAAGACCGGACGCCTCCTCGGTGCCCACATGGTCGGCGCGGAGGTGACGGAGCTCATCCAGGGCTTCGTCATCGCCATGAACCTGGAGACGACGGAGGAGGAGCTCATCCACGCCGTCTTCCCGCACCCGACCTTGTCGGAGATGATGCACGAATCCGTGCTCGACGCCTACGGACGCGTCATTCACGTCTGAGGATCGTGCGCGCCGCACGATGAGCGGCGCGTACAGAACTTGTACCGACTCCTTGCTGTCGAGGCGAAGAGGAGCGATCCTTGGTTGCGCTCTTTTTCTCGATTGCAAGGGGGCATTCATGCAAGGGGTCGGTATTCTCGGAGTTCAAGGCATCAATCTTCTCTGGCTCATTCTTATCGGTATTCTGGCGGGCTTCATCGCCGAGAAGGTGATGAACCGCAACCACGGTCTCCTCACCAATCTCATCGTCGGCCTCATCGGCGCCCTGATCGGGCCGTCGATCCTCGGCGCGCTCGGCCTGATGCCGGCAGGCAGAAGTCTGTTGGTCAGCCTCGTCGTGGCAACGATCGGCGCCGTTGTGCTTCTGTTCCTGCTCAGCCTGATCAGGCGGCGATGGTAGCGTGCGATTTCACGCGCATGAAACGCCTGAGGTTCTGCGCGAGGAGGATATTGCACATTCTGCGCGCGGAGCCGTGCCTTGATGAAGGGCGCTTTGCCGCGCCCGAACTGGCTTGCCTACTTGCGAGACGGCCTGCAAATACATAACCAAGAGAGGTCGTCCGCGAGGGGCGACCCCGCGGAGATGTCTGATGGCTGTCGTTCTCGACCTGCTCAATCGCGACCCACGCCCGCGCCACCCCGAAAAGGCCCATCGGCCGGACCAGCCCGTGATGCGCAAGCCGGACTGGATCCGCGTGAAGGCACCGGGTTCGCCCAAGTGGGCCGAGACCAATCGCATCGTGCGCGAGAACAAGCTCGTGACGGTCTGCGAGGAGGCTGGCTGCCCCAATATCGGCGAGTGCTGGGAGAAGAAGCACGCGACCTTCATGATCATGGGGGATACGTGCACGCGCGCCTGCGCCTTCTGCAATGTCAAGACCGGCATGCCCCAGCCGCTCGACAGGGACGAGCCGGAGGGCGTCGCCAAGGCCGTCGAGAAGCTCGGCCTCAGCCACGTCGTCATCACCTCGGTCGACCGTGACGATCTCGCCGACGGCGGCGCGCAGCATTTCGCCGAGGTCATCGCCGCCATCCGCGCCCGCTCGCCGAAGACGACCATCGAGGTGCTGACGCCGGACTTCCTGCGCAAGGAAGGCGCGCTCGAGGTCGTGGTGAAGGCGCGGCCGGACGTGTTCAACCACAATCTCGAGACGGTACCGTCGAAGTACCTCAAGGTACGGCCGGGGGCACGCTATTTCCACTCGGTGCGCCTCCTTCAGCGCGTGAAGGAGCTCGACCCGACCATCTTCACGAAGTCCGGCATCATGGTCGGCCTTGGCGAGGAGCGGAACGAGGTGCTGCAGCTCATGGACGACCTGAGGGCGGCCGACGTCGACTTCCTCACCGTCGGCCAGTACCTGCAGCCGACGAAGAAGCACCATCCCATCGTCCGCTTCGTCACGCCGGACGAGTTCAAGGCCTATGAGACGACGGCCTATGCCAAGGGCTTCCTCATGGTGTCGTCGAGCCCGCTGACGCGCTCCTCGCACCATGCCGGCGAGGATTTCGAGCGGCTGAAGGCGGCACGCGCGGCCAGGCTGGGCGCCTGACGGGCATCATGCCGTCGTTTCGCAACAAGCGTCGCGTGCCGCACACGCCGGCGCAGATGTTCGACCTCGTGGCGGATGTGGAACGCTATCCCGCATTCCTGCCGCTGTGCGAGGCACTGCGCGTGCGCCGGCGCGCCGCCAGCGGCGAGGGGGTGGAGACCCTCGTCGCCGACATGACAGTCGGCTACAAGGCTATCCGCGAGACCTTCACGAGCCGCGTCACTCTCGACAGGCCGCGCATGCGCATCCTGGTTGAATATGTTGATGGGCCCTTCCGTCATCTCGAGAACCGTTGGGCCTTCCTTCACCTTGATAATGGTGGCTGTGAGGTGGATTTCTTCATTTCCTACGAGTTCAAGAGCATGGCGCTCGGCCTCGTCATGGGCGCGGTCTTCGAGCGCGCCTTCCACAAGTTCGCGGAAGCGTTCGAGGAGCGGGCCCGGGAGGTCTACGGCCGAGGCGGAAGCGTGGCTGCCCGGGCCTGAAGCCAGGTCAAGCCCCGGCACAGGCCTCTTCGAGCATCGTGAGGGCTACCGCCACCGACAATCGCCGCACCTCGGAGCGGCCGATGTCGCCCAAACGCTCCTCCCGATGGAGGACCTTGCCGGTACGCATGGCCACGGCGAAATGAACGAGGCCGACCGGCTTTGCCGCGCTGCCTCCGCCGGGGCCCGCGATACCGGTGACGGCAACGGCGAGATCGGCCCGCGAACGGGCGAGGGCGCCCGTGGCCATGGCCCGCGCCACCGGCTCGCTGACAGCACCGTGTTCGCCGATCAGATCCGCATCGACGCCGATGGCTTCGACCTTCGCCTCGTTGGAATAGGTGACGAAGCCGCGCTCGACGACGTCGGACGATCCGGCGATGGCTGTGAGCGCGCCGGCGACGAGCCCGCCGGTGCAGGATTCGGCCGTGGCGATCTTCAGGCCGCGCTGGCGGCAGGCCGCGAGCAGGGCCTCCGCCTGGGCGAGAATGGCACCGTCGATCATGCCTGTCCCTCCGAGGATGCCGGCAGGCGCACTGTGGCGCTCGCCTGGGCGGCGATGCCCTCGCGCCGGCCGGTGAAGCCGAGCCCTTCCGAGGTCGTCGCCTTGACGGAAACCTGCCCCGTGCCGATGCCGAGGATCTCGGCGATCCGTGCGCGAATGGCCTCGCGATGCGGCCCGATGCGGGGCCGCTCGCAGACGACGATGACGTCGACATTGTCGATGATGCCGCCGCGCCGGCGCACGCGCTCGCCGGCATCGCGCAGGAAGAGGTCGGAGGATGCGCCCTTCCACTGCGGGTCGGACGGGGGGAAATGGGTGCCGATGTCGCCCTCCGCGATGGCGCCGAGCAAAGCATCGGTTAGGGCATGCAGCACCACGTCGCCATCCGAATGGGCGACGATGCCGCGCTCGTGCGCGATGGCGATGCCGCCGATCATGATGTGATCGCCCTCGCCGAAGGTGTGCACGTCATAGCCGATGCCGAAGCGCACCGTCATGTCGCGCTGTGCCGACAGGCGCCGTTCCGCCTCAACGAAGTCCTCGCCGATCGTCAGTTTCACGTTCCGCGCCTCTCCGGGAAAGATGTGGACGGTGCCGCCCGCCCATTCGGCGATGGCGCCGTCGTCGGTGAAGCCGTCGATGCCTCGCTCGGCGGCCGCGCGATGGGCGGCGAGAAGTGCGGGGAAAGCGAAGGCCTGCGGCGTCTGCACCGTGCGCAGCATGGCCCTGTCTGGCGTCTCGGCCACGCAGCCATCGGCGCCGACGACCTTGACCGTATCCGTCACTGCGAGACCGGGCACAGCCGCGCCGTAGAGCTCGGCGGCCGCGATCGCCCGGTCAATGAGCTGCGGCGAGAGGAACGGGCGCGCCGCGTCATGCACAAGGATGATGTCCGGCGCGCGCCCCATCTGCCCGGCAAGTGCCTCGAGGCCTGCGTGGACCGAGGCCTGCCGGGTCGCGCCGCCGAAGCCGGCCGGCAGCAGCTTGCCCTCGTGTTCGAGACCGCGTGCGATCTGGTTGTAGATGGCTTGGTCGTCGGGATGGATGACGCACAGGACCTTGGCGATGGCCGGATGACGCAGCATCGCCGCGAGGCTGTGAGCGACCAGCGGCCGCCCGGCCAGGAGCCGGTACTGCTTGGGTAGCGCGTGCGGGCGCGCCCGTGTGCCGCGACCGGCGGCGACGATGATGGCTGCAACGAGCGGCATCGAACGGCTCTCGACCTCTTCCACCGTCCACCCCGGTTGGGGCGAGACGAGTCCCGGCCGTTCTGATAAGGCGGCGGGGCGCTCAGCGCAAATGCACCGGGCTGCGGCGAACGAGCCTATTGTGCAGCGCAAGATTTTGCGCAATTTTGATGCAACGCTGTGCATGATCAAGAAATGGGCAGATGACTTTAGCGATCGGCTCTGTCGCAATCGACGGACGTGCTTTCCTCGCGCCCATGTCGGGCGTGACGGACGTCGGACTGCGCCGGCTGGCGCGCCGTTTCGGCGCCTCCCTCGTCGTGTCCGAGATGGTGGCCTCGCAGGAACTGGCGCGCGGCGACGAGGAAGCGCGCATGCGGGCGGAAGGCGAGGGCGTCTCGCCGCACGTCGTGCAGGTCGCCGGCTGCGATCCGCACTGGATGGCGGAGGGGGCCCGCGTCGCGGCGGAGGCGGGCGCCGACATCATCGACATCAACATGGGTTGCCCGGCGAAGAAGGTGACGGGCGGCTGGGCCGGCTCGGCGCTGATGCGGGATCTCGACCATGCCACACGGCTGGTGGAGGCCGTCGTCGCCGCCGTTCGCGTGCCGGTCACCCTGAAGATGCGGCTCGGTTGGGATGACGCGAGCCGCAATGCGCCGGAGCTCGCCCGCCGCGCCGAAGCGGCCGGCGTGCGCCTCGTCACCGTACACGGGCGCACACGCCAGCAGTTCTACAAGGGCAGCGCCGACTGGGCGGCGGTCGCGGCTGTGCGCGCTGCCACCTCCTTGCCCCTCGTCGTCAACGGCGACATCGCTGACTCGGCAGACGCCCGCGAGGCCTTGCGGCTGTCGGGCGCCGATGTGGTCATGATCGGCCGCGCCGCCGTGGGCCGGCCCTGGCTTGTCGGCGAGATTGCCCGCGATCTCGCCGGGGATGCCGGCCGGCAGGGCGGGGCACCCGACGCCGCGACGCGCGGCGCAGCTGCCATCGAGCATTATGAGACGCTTCTTTCACTCTACGGCCGCGAGATGGGTCTAAGGCACGCTCGCAAGCACCTTGCAGCCTATGCCGAACATGCCATCGCGCTCGGCAGCAAGCTCGCCCGCGTCGAGCGGGCGCGGATCGTCACCTCCGAGACCCCCCAACACGTCATCGCGGCGCTGCGCGCCATGTTTGCCGACGTGCCGCTCGAGGATGCCGCATGAACGCGCAGGAGATCGTCGCGAGCGAAGAGTTGCCGCTCATGAACAGAGGTTTCGAACAGGACGGCGATGCCATCGTCAATGTCCTGCCGCTTCCCGTCATCACGGTCGATGCCGAGGGGCTCATCACCCAGGCCAACATCGCCGCCGAGAGCTTCTTCGAGACGGGGCTCAACCTCCTGCGCCGGCAGCGCCTCAGCGAGCTTCTGCCGTTCGGTTCGCCGGTCATCGCGCTCGTCGAGGAGGTGCGCCAGCGCGGGGCCAGCGTCAGCGAATACCGGGTCGACATCGGTTCGCCGCGTCTCGGCGGCTCGCGCATCGTCGACGTTTTCGCAACGCCCCTCGCCGAGCCGCGTGGCCGCGTCGTCCTGATGCTGCAAGAACGGACAATTGCCGAAAAAATGGACAGGCAGCTGACCCATCGCGGCGCGGCCCGGTCCATCACCGCGCTCGGCTCCATGCTGGCGCACGAGATCAAGAACCCGCTCTCCGGCATCCGCGGCGCGGCACAGCTGCTCGAAGCGACGGCCAACGAGAATGACCGCCTGCTCACGCGCCTCATCTGTGACGAGAGCGACCGCATCGTGAAGCTCGTCGAGCGCATGGAGGTCTTCGGCGAGGAGCGGCCGATAGAGCGTGGCCCCGTCAACATCCACGACGTGCTCGACCACGTGAAGCGGCTGGCGGTCTCGGGCTTCGCGCGCCATATCCGCTTCGTCGAGGAATACGACCCGTCGCTGCCACCGCTCTACGGCAATCGCGACCAGCTCATCCAGGTGTTGCTCAACCTCGTGAAGAACGCGGCCGAGGCAATCGGGCCGGACGCAGTCGACGGCGAGATCACGCTGGCCACTGCCTTCCGCCCGGGTGTGCGCATGCAGATCCGTGGCTCGGAAGAGCGGCTCAGCCTGCCGCTCGAGATCCGCGTGCGGGATAACGGTCCGGGCGTGCCGCAGGACCTCCTGCCGAACTTGTTCGATCCCTTCGTGACCACCAAGGCCCAGGGAACTGGCCTCGGTCTTGCTTTGGTTGCCAAGGTCATCGGCGATCACGGCGGCATCGTCGAGTGCGAGTCCGCCCCGCGGCGTACGACCTTCCGCCTGCTGATGCCGATGCTTCTCGCCCATGACGGGCGGGCAACAAGGACATGATGGGATAACGAGATGCAGCGCGGCAGCGTTCTAGTAGCAGACGACGATGCAGCAATCCGTACGGTCCTTAATCAGGCGCTGTCGCGCGCCGGCTATGACGTACGCTCCACGGGCCAGGCGGCGACGCTGTGGCGCTGGGTTTCGCAGGGCGAGGGCGACCTCGTCATCACCGACGTCGTGATGCCGGACGAGAATGCCTTCGACCTGCTGCCGCGCATCAAGAAGATCCGGCCGGAGCTGCCGATCATCGTCATGAGCGCGCAGAACACGTTCATGACCGCGATCCGCGCCTCCGAGCGCGGCGCCTATGAATATTTGCCCAAACCCTTCGACCTGAAGGAGCTCGTCGCCATCGTCGGCCGCGCCCTCTCGCGCCCGCGGGGGGCCGCTGTCTCGGCGCACGGCATCGAGGGCGAGGACATACCCCTCGTCGGGCGCTCCCCGGCCATGCAGGAGATCTATCGCGCGCTGGCGCGCCTGATGCCGACGGACCTCACCGTGATGATCACCGGTGAGTCGGGCACCGGCAAGGAGCTCGTGGCGCGCGCCCTGCACGACTACGGCAAGCGCCGCAACGGACCCTTCGTCGCCGTTAACATGGCCGCCATCCCGCGCGACCTCATCGAATCGGAGCTCTTCGGCCACGAGAAGGGGGCCTTCACCGGTGCCACCGGCCGCAACGCCGGGCGTTTCGAGCAGGCGGAGGGCGGCACGCTCTTCCTCGACGAGATCGGCGACATGCCCATGGAGGCGCAGACGCGCCTCCTGCGCGTGCTGCAGCAGGGCGAGTACACGACCGTCGGCGGCCGGGTGCCGATCAAGACCAATGTCCGCATCATCGCGGCGACCAACAAGGACCTCAGAGTCTCCATCAATCAGGGCCTGTTCCGCGAGGATCTCTACTTCCGCCTCAACGTCGTGCCGTTGCGCCTGCCGCCGCTGCGCGAGCGCAGCGAGGATATTCCCGACCTCGCGCGCCATTTCTTCGGCATGATTGAGAAGGAGGGGCTGGCGCGGAAGCAGATCGACGCCGAGGCCCTCGACAAGCTCAAGCGCTATCGCTGGCCGGGCAACGTGCGCGAGCTCGAGAACCTCGTGCGCCGTCTCGCCGCGCTCTACCCGCAGGAGACGATCACCGCGCCGATCATCGACGCCGAGCTCGAGCCGGTCGGCGCGCTCGCGGCCGATGACGCGGTCGCAACGGCGGCGCCGGCGAGCCTCTCGGAAGCCGTCGAGCAGCATCTTGCCGCCTATTTCGCCGAGTTTCCCGACCGGCTGCCGCCGCCCGGCCTCTATCATCGCATCCTGAGGCAGATCGAGCCGCCGCTGATCGGTGCTGCGCTTGCCGCCACCCGCGGCAACCAGATCAAGGCGGCGGAGCTGCTCGGTCTCAATCGCAACACATTGCGGAAGAAAATTCGCGACCTCGACATGCAGGTGATCCGCAGCGCGCGATGAGCATTCCCTGCGCTCTGTCATATTTTGACAACACTGTTGTCTTGATGCATCACAAGGGCAGTCGAGTCGCTGACTGAGCCGTTCGGCTCGAAGATTCGAGGCCTCGTGACGTCAACATCGAACCAGGGCACCCGCAGCACGGTGCGCGACGAAAAGGGCTCGGCGCGCGTCTCCGGGCTGGTCGGCACCATTGCCGTGGTCACGGCGCTGGCGAGCGCGCTCATCACCTTTCTCGTGCTCGCTGGTCTCACGCCCATCCTGCCGACGCACGAGGTCGTCGTCTGGGCGCTGTTCATCAATGTCGTGCTCGTCATCGCGCTTGTCGCGATCGTCCTGTGGGACACGTGGAGCCTGTTTCGCGCACGGCGCCGGGGCGCCGCCGCGGCGGGGCTGCACGTGCGCATCGTCTCGCTGTTCAGCCTCGTCGCGGCCTTCCCGGCCGTGCTCGTTGCCATCGTCGCCACGGTGACGCTGGAGCGGGGGCTTGACCCCTGGTTCACCGGTTCGCTCAAGGCGCTGATGACCAACACGCTGGACATCGCCAAGGCCTACCGCGACAGCCAGTGCCGCTCGCTGGTGCGCGAGACCTACCTGATGGCCGACGACCTCAATCGCGCCAAGCCGATGTTCGACGTCGACCGGCGGCTCTACCGGGATTTCATGACCTCCCGGGCGCTCTATCTCGGCTTTCCCGTGGCCATGCTCATCCAACAGGACGGCGAGGTCATGGAGCGCATCGAAGCCAAACAGCTCGAGGGCCTCACCCTGCCGGACAAGGAGGTTCTGGCGGGGGCAAGCCCGACCGACGCCGACTGCCTCATCACGAGCAACAGCAACATCTTCCGCGCCGTCATCAAGCTTCCCTCCTATGGCGATGCGGTGCTGTTCGTGGCGCGGGCCGTCGATCCGCGCGCCGTCTCATTCCCGGGCGAGGCCGAGGCGGGCGTCGCCTATTACCAGGCGCTCGAAGCGAAGAAGGCCGGGATCCAGATCGCTTTCGCGTCGATGTTCGCGCTCGTCGCGCTCATCGTCCTCCTGTCGGCGGTATGGCTCGGCCTCAGTTTCGCCAACCGCCTCGTCGCGCCGATCCGCCGCCTCATCCACGCCACGGACCAAGTGGCGACCGGCAATTTCTACGTCCAGGTGCCGATCCGCCGCGCTGAGGGTGATCTTGCCCATCTCGGTGCGACCTTCAACAAGATGACGAGCGAGCTGCGCCAGCAGCACGACAGCCTCACGGAGGCGAGTGACGTGCTCGACAAGCGCCGGCGCTTCACCGAGGCGGTGCTCGCCGGCGTCTCCGCCGGCGTGGTGGGCACGGATGCGCACGGCCGCATCACGATCGTCAACCCCTCGACCGAACAGTTGTTGCGCCAGCCAGCGTCGCGCCTCGTCGGCCGTCCCGTGGCCGAGGCGGTGCCAGAGCTCGCAGAACTCGTGGAGGAGGCTCTCACAAGTCGGCACCGGCAGTTCGTGCAGGGGCAGATTTCCATCAACCGCGACGGGCGCGACCGCATGCTCACGGTGCGCGTCACCAGCGAGCAGGCTGTTGGCCAAGACAAGGGTTTCGTCGTCACCCTCGACGACATCACCGATCTCGTTACTGCCCAGCGCACCTCGGCCTGGGCCGATGTGGCGCGGCGTATCGCGCATGAGATCAAGAACCCGCTGACACCGATCCAGCTCTCGGCTGAGCGCATCCGGCGCAAGTACGGCAAGGTCATCGTTGCCGATCGGGAGGTCTTCGACCAGTGCGTCGCGACCATCGTGCGCCAGGTGGACGATATCAAGCGCATGGTCGACGAGTTCTCGTCCTTCGCGCGCATGCCCAAACCTTCGCTCGCCCACGACGACGTGGTCGAGACGGTGCGGCAGGTCATTTTCCTGATGCGCGTCGGCAATCCCGAAATCACCTTCGACGAGCGCTACGAGCCCGATTCCATCGCCGCGCGCTTCGACCGGCGCCTGATCTCCCAGGCGGTGACGAACATTGTCAAGAACGCCACCGAGGCGGTCCTCGCCGTGCCGGAGGAGGAGCGCGGGCCCGGCCGCATTGCTGTCGCCGTCACGCGCGAGGACGGCGGGCGCGTCGTCATCGACATCGCCGACAATGGCAAGGGCTTCCCGCGCGAAGGGCGCCAGCGGCTGCTGGAACCCTACATGACGACGCGAGAGGGGGGCACGGGTCTCGGCCTCGCCATCGTCGGCAAGATTCTCGAAGACCACGGCGGCGGCATCGAGCTCATCGATGCGCCGCCGGACGAGCGCGGGCGCTCGGGCGCCCGTGTCAGGCTGTGGTTTCCCATGACCGACGCGGCCGAAGATTCGCCCGATGAGGGCGGGCGCGCGAGAGCCGCGGCATTGCATACGGGGCAGGACGGATGAGTGCAGACATCCTGGTCGTTGACGACGAGGCCGATATCCGCGAGCTCGTGGCCGGAATTCTGGAGGACGAGGGGCACCGCACGCGCACCGCCGGCAGCTCCGACGAGGCGCTGGCCAGCATCGAGCAACGGCGGCCGCACCTCGTCTTCCTCGATATCTGGCTGCAGGGCAGCCGGCTCGACGGGCTGCAGGTTCTCGACAACATCAAGGAGAACCACCCCGAACTTCCGGTGATCATGATCTCCGGCCATGGCAACATCGAGACGGCCGTTTCCGCCATCAAGCGCGGCGCCTACGACTTCATCGAGAAGCCGTTCAAGGCGGACCGGCTGGTGCTCGTCGCCGAGCGCGCGCTCGAGGCCTCACGCCTCAAGCGCGAGATCAAGGAACTGCGCACGCGCTCGGTTCAGGCGAGCCGCATTGTCGGCCGCTCGGCTGCCATCAACCAGCTGCGGCAGGCGGTGGAGCGCACCGCGCCGACGAACGCGCGCGTGCTCATCACCGGCGCGCCGGGGGTCGGCAAGGAGCTGACGGCACGCACGCTGCACGGCCTCTCAAGCCGGGCCAATGGACCCTTCGTGGTCATCAACGCGGCGACAATCACGCCCGAGAACATGGAAAGCGAGCTCTTTGGCGTGGAGGCTGGCGAGGGCAGGGCGCGCCGCACCGGCGCGCTCGAGGAAGCCCACGGCGGCACGCTCTACATCGACGAGATCGCCGACATGCCACGCGAGACGCAGAACCGTATTCTGCGCGTTCTCGTGGACCAGAACTTCCAGCGCGTCGGCGGGGCAACACGCGTCCATGTCGACGTGCGCATCATATCCTCGACGAGCCACGACCTGACGGAAGCTATCGCCGCGGGCCGGTTCCGCGAGGACCTGTTCCACCGCCTCAGCGTCGTGCCGATCCGCGTGCCCTCGCTCGCCGAGCGGCGCGAGGACGTGCCTGAACTGGTCGACTTCTTCATGGACCAGATCTCGTCGGCAACCGGCCTTGCCAAGCGCCTCATCGCCGAGGATGCCATGGCCGTGTTGCAGACGCACGACTGGCCCGGCAATGTCCGCCAGTTGCGCAACAACGTTGAACGGCTGATGATTCTTGCCGGCGGCGATCCGGAGGTCTCCATCACCGCCGAGATGCTGCCGGCCGAGATCGGCTCGCTCGTGCCGACGACACCGGCCGGGGCGGGCGGCGAAAAGCTGATGAGCCTGCCACTGCGCGATGCGCGCGAGATTTTCGAGCGCGAATATCTGATCGCACAGATCAACCGCTTCTCGGGCAACATCTCGCGCACGGCCGAATTCATCGGCATGGAGCGCTCAGCCCTGCATCGCAAGCTCAAGTCGCTGGGGATCGGCTCGTGAGCGGACCGGCAAGGCGCACTCCGCGCCACGGCCTCGGGCGCACGCTCCATTCCACGGCGCAACTTGCCCGAAACCGCAATAAACAAACTTAATGCGCGCAAGACCACTTGCGCGTAAAGTCCTATGCCTTTGTAATGATACCAACCGGTCTGATATGCCCTGGGCCTGGGACGATTCTCTCCAGCGGGCAAGAACAACAAAAGCGCGCCGCGGACCGGCGGCGGCACGGCTGACGAGGCTCAACAATGGCGGGCGAACGCACGCAGAACCTGCAAGACACTTTTCTCAACAACGTCCGTAAGAACAAGGTTCCGCTGACGATCTTCCTCGTCAATGGCGTGAAGCTGCAGGGCGTCGTGACCTGGTTCGACAACTTCTGCGTCCTTCTGCGCCGGGATGGCCATTCGCAGCTTGTCTACAAGCATGCGATTTCGACGATCATGCCAGGCCATCCGATTCAGCTCTTCGAGCAGGGCGAAGAGGGCGGCGAAAAGGCCTGACTTGACCGAACCGAAAAACCGCAAGGGCGCGCTTGCCGCGCACCTGAACGAGCCTGAGAAGACCGTCGCTTCGGGGACCGCGACCTTCGTCGTCGGTCCTTATCCTGCGCGCAAGGCACGCGTGCGGGAGGAGGGCGGAGCGAACCTGCGGGATCCGCAGGCGCGGCTCGACGAAGCGGTGGGCCTCGCGCGCGCCATCGACCTCGACGTCGTCGAAGCCTTCATCGTGACGCTCGACGACGTGCGCCCGTCGACCTATCTCGGCAAGGGCAAGGTCGAGGAGCTGACCGGAGCCATCAAGGCCTCCCACATCGGCCTCGTGGTGATGGACTGCGCGCTGTCGCCGGTGCAGCAGCGCAATCTGGAACGGGCCTGGGGGTGCAAGGTCATCGACCGCACCGGGCTCATTCTCGAGATCTTCGGCCGCCGGGCCCGGACGCGCGAGGGCGCGCTCCAGGTCGAGCTGGCGCATCTGGCCTATCAGAAGAGCCGGCTGGTGCGCTCGTGGACGCACCTCGAACGCCAGCGCGGCGGCTTCGGCTTTCTCGGCGGTCCCGGTGAGACGCAGATCGAGGCGGATCGACGCATCATCCAGGAGCGCATGACGCGGATCGAGCGCGACCTCGAGCAGGTCAAGCGCACCCGCTCGCTGCACCGCGCCAGCCGCCGGCGCGTGCCTTATCCCGTCATCGCGCTGGTCGGTTACACCAACGCCGGCAAGTCGACGCTGTTCAATCGGCTCACCACCGCCTCGGTGATGGCCGAGGACATGCTGTTTGCGACGCTCGACCCGACGGCGCGCGCCATCACCCTGCCGCACGGGGAGAAGGCCATCCTCTCCGATACCGTCGGCTTCATTTCCGATCTGCCGACGATGCTCGTTGCCGCCTTCCGCGCGACGCTGGAAGACGTCGTCGAGGCCGACGTGCTCCTACACGTGCGCGATGTGTCGCACGAGGATACCGAAGCCCAGGCGGCCGACGTCGAGACCATCCTGCGCGAGCTCGGCATCGACGAAACCCGCCAACGCAGCCTCATCGAGGTCTGGAACAAGGCTGACCTGCTCGATGAAGCGGGCCGCGAGCGCCTCGCCGCGCTCGCCGTTCGCAAGGGTGAAGGGCCGCAGCCGGTGCTCGTGTCGGCCCAGACCGGATATGGCATCGACGCCCTGCTCGCCGAGATCGAGGCGCGCATCGCCGCCGGCAGGCCCGTCTACCGGGTGATCCTTGCCCCGACGGAGGGGGCGACGCTCAACTGGCTCTATGAGGAGGCCGAAATCCTCAGGCGCGAGGAGGGCGAGGACGGACACATCGCGCTGACCATCCGCCTGTCGCCCGACAAGGAGGCACGCCTGACCCGGCGCTGCCCCGGCGCGCGGCGCGTCGCGGCCTGAGCCTCACGCGCCCTCGCGTTCCCTGCGCTTGGCTTCCTGCCAGATGTCCTCCATGTCCTCGAGGGAGACGTCGGCCATGGATGCGCCCTGGCCTTCAACGACTTGCTCGATGAAGCGGAAGCGGCGCTCGAACTTGGTATTGGTGCCGCGCAGCGCCGCCTCCGGGTCGATTTCGAGGTGGCGAGCGAGATTGGCGACGGCGAAGAGCAGGTCGCCGATCTCGTCCTGCTGAGCCGCCCGGTCGGTCGAATCGAGCGTCTCCTCCACCTCGCGAAGCTCCTCGCGGATCTTGTCAACGACGGCCCGCCGATCCGTCCAGTCGAAGCCGACCGTCGCCGCCTTGCGCTGCAGCTTCTCGGCCCTTGTCAACGCGGGCAGCACCTTGGGCACGTCGGCGAGGAGGCCGCGGGGCGCGTCCTCCTCCCCGCCCGCGGTGGAGCGCTCGCGGCGACGTTCGTCCTTCTCCTGCCGCTTGATGTCGTGCCAGAGCGCCTTCACCGCCTCCGGCGCGAGATCGCGCGCCTCGCCGAAGACGTGCGGATGGCGGCGGATGAGCTTGGCGGTGATTGCCTGAACGACATCGCCGAAAGCGAACAGGCCCTCTTCCTCCGCCATGCGGGCATGGAAAACGACCTGCAGCAGGAGATCGCCGAGCTCATCGCGCAGGTCGAGGAAATCCCGCCGCTCGATCGCATCGGCCACCTCATAGGCCTCCTCGATCGTATAGGGCACGATGGTCTCGAAGGATTGTTCGAGATCCCAGGGGCAACCGGTGCCGGGCGTGCGCAGCGCCGCCATGATGGCAAGGAGCACCTCGATGTCGCGGGACGGTTTCATGTCGAGCCTCGGTGTCGGGCGGCAGCGGCCGATTGGGGCCCTCAATAGCAGAATTTTCGGCCGGTGCCCCTGTTCGGCTCCACACGGTGGGTGACAGTAATATTTCAACCACGGAGGAGCGTCCGCACGGCATTTTCGGGGCAGGGGCCGGCAGCGGCGTGAAAGGAAAACCTATTCCGCTGCTCCTGCGCTATCGTCAGGCCGTCGTGCCGGCAGAACCGTCTTTCTGTTGTACGTTGAAAAGAACACGTTGGCCGTTATAGAGGACAACAAGATCGGCAGTGCGCCGCCGTTCCGATGCGGCGGATTTTCGGAGGAGTGGAGCAGATGAAACGAGTTTTCCGCGCAGGGGTCATGGGAGTGGTTGCCGCCGTCGCGTTGTCCGGCAGCGCCCTTGCGGCAGATTATCCAACGAAGCCGATCGAGATGATCGTCGCCTTCGCGCCGGGCGGCGGCACCGACGTTGCCGCCCGCTCGATCGCGAGCTTCATGGAGAAGCACCTCGGCGGCGGCGCGCGCATCGCCGTCATCAACAAGCCCGGCGCCGGCGGCGAGATCGGCTGGACGGCAGTCGCTCAGGCCAAGCCGGACGGCTACACCATCGGCTTCATCAACGTACCGGCCATCAATGCGCTCGTCGTCGAGGGCAAGGCCAAGTTCAAGATGGACGACTTCCAGCCCATCGCGAACCTCGTCTACGACCCGGGCGTGCTCGTCGTCGGCAAGAACAGCCCGTACCAGTCCGTGAAGGATCTCGTCGAGGCGGCCAAGGCGAAGCCCGGCTCGATCGCCATCGGCACGTCCGGCGCCGTCGGCTCGTCCGAGCACATCACCATCCTCAATTTCGAGCGCCTGGCCGACGTCAAGCTGACGCACGCGCCCTTCGGCGGCACGGCGCCGGTGCGCCAGGCGGTGCTCGGCGGCCACATCCCCGCGGCGACGATGAACCTCAGCGAGGCGCTGCAGCTGTCGCGCGAGGGCGAGATCCGCGTCATCGGCGTCATGAGCGAGGAGCGCTCGGACTATCTGAAGGATGCGCCGACCTTCCGCGAACAGGGGTATGACGTCGTCGCCGGGTCATCGCGTGGCATCGCCGCGCCCAAGGGCATTCCTGCCGATATCGTCGCCAAGCTCGAAGCGGCGGTCGACAAGGCTCTGAACGATCCAGAATACCTCGAGGCGGCCAAGAAGGCGGAGATCCCGCTGCACTATCTCGCCTCGGGTGACTACAAGGCCTTCCTCGAAAAGAGCACCGCCGACCTCGAGGCGACCTGGAAGGTCTCGCCGTGGCGGTGACGACCGGTCCCTCTCGACGCATCGTCGAGATCGTGTTCGCGGCGGCGCTGATCGCCGTCGCGGGTGCGGTATTCGTCCTCTCGGCCGATTATCCGGCCGAGAGCGCGGCCTTCCCGCGCGTGCTGGCGGCACTGCTCGCCCTGTGCGGCCTCATCGTCACCGTGCGCCAGCTCCGGCACGGCACCGAAGCCGGCGGGCAGCCGTTCTTCGCCCATCTGCCGCGCTTCCTGCTCGCGGTCGTGATCCTCGTCGCCTATGTCGCGGCCATCGGCGTCGCCGGCTACCTGCTGCCGAGCTTCGCGCTCGCCGTCGGCCTGCCGTTCGTGCTCGGCTATCGGCGCCTCGCGCTCACCGTCCCGCTCGCCCTCGGCACGCTTGCCGCGATCGTCCTCATCTTCAATGTCGTCCTGGAGCGGCCCCTGCCGCCCGACGTCCTGATGCACCTGTGGGAGACGGTGCGGTGATCGATGCCCTTATCCATGCCCTGCCGCACGTCTTCGCGCCGGCCAATCTCCTCGCCGTCGTCATCGGCTCCATCGCCGGCCTCGTCGTCGGCGCCTTGCCCGGTCTCACGGTGACGACGGGCATCGCCATCCTCATTCCCATCACCTTCGGGCTCGATCCGCTGTTCGCGCTCGGCATGATGGCCGGCATGTACAACGCGGGCAGCTATGGCGGCGCCATTCCCGCCATCCTCATGCGCGTGCCTGGCACGCCGGCCTCCGTCGCCACCATCCTCGACGGCTACGAGATGACGAAACGGGGCGAGGCCGCCTATGCGCTGCAGGTCGCGGTCGTTTCCGGCGTCATCGGCAGTGCCCTCTCGGCCGTCGCGCTCATCCTCTTCGCGCCGCCGCTCGTCAAGGTGAGCCTGCTGTTCGGGCCGGCGGAATATTTCTGGCTGGCGATGCTCGGCCTTGCCACCATCTCGGCGCTGCTCGGCGACGACCTCGTCAAAGGCGTCACGGCCTCGCTCATCGGCCTCCTCATCGGCACGGTCGGGCAGGATCTGACGAGCGGCACCGAACGCTTCACCTTCGGTAGCCTGGAGCTGATGGACGGCTTCAGCATCGTGGTTCTGCTGACCGGGCTCTTCGCTTTGCCGCCGGTCTTCCAGATGGCGGAGGAATCGATCAAGGAAGGCATGTCGGCAGCGGCCCTGAAATTCAGGAAACAGCGTTCCGTCCTGCGCGAATGGCGCTATTTCCTGCCCGTCTGGCTGCGCAGCTCCGCCATCGGCGTCTTCATCGGCATCATGCCGGGCGCCGCCGGCAGCATGTCGTCCTTCCTCGCCTATAACGACGCCAAGCGCGTGGCGCGCAGCCCGGAAACCTTCGGGCAGGGCAACCCGGAGGGTGTCGCGGCCTCGGAGGCCGGCAACGGCGCGGACAATGCCGCCGCGCTCATTCCGGCCCTGTCGCTCGGCATTCCGGGCTCGGGCGTCGCGGCCGTCATCCTCGGCGGGTTGCTGGTGCATGGCCTCAGGCCGGGGCCGCAGCTCTTCCGCGACCATCCGGACGTCGTCTATGGCTTCATGCTGCAGATGCTCCTGTCCGCCTTCCTGCTGCTCGTCGTCGGCGGCCTTGCCGCGACGCGCATCTTCGGCCAGGTGCTGCGGCTGCCGCGCGTGGTGCTGGCGCCGCTGATCATCCTCTTCGTCGCCATCGGCGTCTATGCCGTCAACAACGCGATGTTCGACCTCTACATCCTCGTCGGCGTCGGGCTCGTCGCCTATGTGATGGAGAAGCTGGGCTATCCGCAGGCGCCCGTCGTGCTCGGGCTCATCCTCGGGCCGATGGCCGAGAGCCAGCTGCGGCTCTCGCTCACCATCTCCCAGGGCAACCCGGCCGTGCTGGTGTCGTCCTGGGTGTCGATCATCATCGCGCTGCTGACCGCCCTCGTGCTGGTGACGCCGCTCTACCGGGCCTGGCGCGAGCGGCAGCGCAAGCCGGCGGCGGCCTGAAGGCCGCCGCTCGGCCCGCTCATTCCGAGGCGAGAGCGTAGTCGAGCGGTATCTCGGTCGTCGACTTGATCTCCTCCATGGCGAACATGGAGGAGACGTCGGTGAGATCGACGCGGCTGATGAGCTTCTTGTACACCGCGTCATAGGCCGCAATGTCGGTGACGAGGGCGCGCAGGAGATAGTCTATCTCGCCGCTCATGCGATAGACGTCGACGATCTCCGGGATATCGGCCACGGCCTTCTGGAACTTCTCGAGCCAGGCGAGCGTGTGCTGGCTCGTGCGCACCGCGATGAACACGGTGACGCCGGCGTTGAGCTGCTTGCGGTCGAGCAGGGCGACGCGCTTGCGGATGATGCCGGCCCGTTCCAGCTTCTGGATGCGCCGCCAACACGGTGTGGGCGACAGGCCCGCCCGCTCCGCGATCTCGGCGATGGAGAGGGTCGCATCGCCCTGCAGGGCGGCAAGGATGCGACGGTCGAATTCGTCGATCGCCATGGGCTGTCCGCCTGCTATGCCTTGGCCGCCGGCCAGCCGTGGCGGGCGCGCTGCAGCAGTTCGTCCTTCGACAGGCCGTCGAGGCCGAGCACGGGCAGGAGGTCGTTCTCGGCCCGGAAGTCGCGCCCCCAGATGGCCGAGACGAGCGTGATCGCCGCCGCATGCACCGAGGTGTCGACGCCGGCGATCTTGCCCACCGCCTCGGCGAAGACGAGACCATAGGGCACGTCCTCCAGGATGAAGCGCGTATCGAGCGAGGTCGGCCCGGGCGGGCCGCCGCGCCGCGCATGGATCGTCCGCGCGATCTCGGCGAGGTCCGTCATCGGCACGTCGAAGGAGCGGTGGAAATGCTCCTCGATGGGATGGATCCTCAGGCCGAAGGCATCGGCAACGGCGAGCCGCTCGTGGTCCAGCGTCGTGATCAGCCGGCTGACGGAATCCGTCATGTAATGGTACTGCGGCCAGTTCTCGCCGCGTTCGATGCGCGTGAGATTGCCGAGCGCCAGCCCGAGATGGGCCACCGGGTTGATGTTGATGAGTGAGGTGGCGAGCACGTCGGACTGCGCGAGGAAGCGGTCGCCGAAGAGCGCCCGGCAGGTCTCGATGCCGACGGCGGCCTGCGAGACGGGCAGGGTGGCGACATGCAGGCTGGTGCGCACCGTCATGATCGCGACCTCGGTGCCGCTGCGCCGGCGCGCCGTCAGCACCGTGGTGCCCCAGGTGGCGATCGGCACCTCGACGCCCCGCTCGGCGAGGAGACGCGACAGGTAGAGCGCGCTCAGCGAGCACAACGAACTGATGACGACCACCTGGCCGGGCCGGATGTGCGGGGCCGCCGCTTCCATCACGGTGCGATGCCCGTTGCCGGGAACAGCGACGAGGATGACGTCGGCATCCGCGACAGCCCCGGCCGCGCTCGAAGCGACCTCCGGCCGGCACTCGCCCTCGATCTTGCCGCTGTAGCGCAGGCTCTCCCCCGCCGCGAGTTCGCGCGTGCCCGCGCCCGACGGCGACCAGAGCACCGGCACATGGCCGTGGTGGGCAAGCCAGGCGGCGGTGGCAAGACCGATACCCCCGGTCCCGAGAATGGCAACCTTCATGTCGTCTCCCGAAAGATTCCTTGTACACACCGGCGCATTTCCGGCGCCGGCTGCCGATCATAGCGCGGTGCGCGGGAATTCCTGCCTCAATTTGCCAAGCAGTGGAGCATGCGATTTCTGCCACTCGCTCGAGTGCTTGCCTTTGCGCAAAGCGGTTCCCGCTCTTGCCAGCTGTTGAGCCGGGCGGCGGGCGCATGGCCCGCAAAGACGGCGCCGAGCGGCAGGAGGACGACGGCTCCCAGATGGAGCGCGGGCCACCACAGGGTGATCGAGGAGAAGGGTGAGAGGGCTTTCAGCATGATATCCGCGTAGACGGGCGACCATTGAAGCGCTCGTCCTCGCCGATGAAGATCCGAGCAGCGTGGGGGCATCAGCCTTTGCGGCGGTTAGGGGACCCCATCCCTTGCGGTCTCCTCGATTGTTGACACGCTGGAGAGGCACAAGAGACCTGCCGGACGGCTCTGGCGCGATCGCCTCCATTAAATGCGATCGGTTCGCGTTCAAAGAATGAATTATGATTTTATATAAGTGACTTGTCGGACATTATTTAAAAATTGCTTTATCTAATGACATAACTCTCTCCCTGGCGGTTGCGCGACATCAATTACGCTCGCGCTCCCAGTGCTAAGCATATGTCAAAGGGCGAGGCGGCGTTGGGCCGCAGCGAGGTCCTGTTGAGCCGCACCGGCGCGATGCTAATGTCGCCGGTGAACCGGGGGACGGTGCGTGCAAATGAGGCGCAGACGGCAGGGGACGGGAACGCGACGCTGGATAGCGGTCGTCGTGGCCTATCTCTTCGTTTTGCAGTCGCTCCTTACAGGCCTTGCCGTCGAGGTCCATGCCGTCTCAGGCCCGGACGGCGACATTGCCTTCATGCTCTGCGCTCCCGGCACCATGGATATGCAGCAGGACGAGGGCACCCCTGCGACGGACGGGCGCTTCAACTGCTGCATCGCCGGATGTTCCCTGGCGGGCAGCGCCGTGCCGCCGGCAGCGAACGCCTTCACTCCCGTCGCCTACCGCATCGAGGACCGCATCGCCTTCGCGAACCATCGCGACGAGCCGCGCGGCTTCCTCGCCTGGCATTCTCCCGCCTGTCCACGCGGGCCGCCGGCCGCTGCCTGAACGGGCGACAGCGCCCGTCCCCCTGTCCCATCGCAACGCCTTCCCACCCGAAGCGCCACGTTGCGTGTCTTCCCGGAACAGCGCCGGCCAGCACGGCCGGCAAGGCAGGCATCCATGTTCAGAACCGTTTCGAGGCTGCTCGCGGCAGCCGTCGTCATCGCTTGTCCGCTCGCGGCGGGCGCGGCCCCTACCGAAATCACCGATGCGCTCGGCCGCAAGGTCACGGTCGAGCTTCCCGTCGCGCGTGTCGCCGTCAACTTCAACTTCGAGGAATTCACGGCCGTGGCCGGGCTCGAAGGCTGGCGCCGCGTCGTCGGCATCTCGCGTGCGCCGTGGGAAGGCTGGCGACCGGCCATCTTCTCCCGCTACAAGGCGGTCATCCCCAACCTCGCCGACATGCCCGATATCGGCCACACCGACGACGGCAGCTTCAGCGCCGAGAAGGTGATCGGGCTGAAGCCCGATGTCCTTTTCCTCTCCGAATGGGCCTACAAGGCGCTGACGACGGCCCGCGACCAGATCGAGGGCGCCGGCATCCCCATCGTCGTCATCGACTACAACGCCCAGGAGCTCGAACGGCATGTCGCCTCGACGCGGGCCATCGGCCGGGTCATGGGGGCCGAGGAACGCGCGGAAGAGCTCGCCGACCTCTATCGGCGCGAATACGCCGAGATCATGGCCAGGGTGGAGCGGGCCAGAAGCGAGCGGGCCGGCAAGCCACGCCCCAAGGTCTATGTGGAACTGGGGCAGGGCGGCGCCGACACCGTGGGCAACACCTACAACGGCACCATGTGGGGCCGGATCATCACGCTCCTCGGCGCCGAGAACCTCGCCGAGGGCCGGCTGCCCGGTCCGTGGGGGCAGCTCAATCCCGAGACCGTCATCGCCGAGGATCCGGACCTCATCCTCATCGCCGGCTCGTCCTGGGTGAATCGGCCGAAGGCCGTGCGCACCGGCTATGACATGACGCCGGACGGTACGCGCGCCACCCTGCGTCCCTATGCCGAACGGGCCGGCTGGTCCGACCTTGCCGCCATCCGCGAGGGGCGGATCGCCGCCATCGAGCACGGCCTGTGCCGCACGCTCTACGACTTCGTCGCGATGCAGTTCATCGGCAAGCTGCTCTATCCCGCCGCCTTCGCCGACGTCGATCCGGTCGGGGCCTTCCGGGACTACCACGAGAAGTACCTGCCGATCCCCTTCAGCGGCACCTGGATGCTGGACTACGGCCATGACTGACGTGCTCCTCGCGCCGCTGGCGCAACGCCGGGCCGAAGGCATCGCGGCCCTGCACGGCGCCATCGCGCGGCGCCGCGCCATGGTCCTTCTCGCCGGCAGCCTCGGGCTCGTCGCGAGCCTCGTCCTCGATGTCGCGACCGGCCCGGCCTTCCTCTCGCCGGCCGATGTCGTGCGCTCCCTCGCCGGTATGGCGGTGGAGCGCTCGGTCGATGCCATCGTGTGGTCGATCCGGCTGCCCGTCGCCTTCGTCGCGCTCGTCGTTGGCGCGGCGCTCGGGCTCTCGGGGGCGATCATGCAAACCATCCTCAACAACCCCCTGGCGTCGAGCTATACGCTCGGCGTCTCGGCGGGTGCGGGCTTCGGCGCCGCGCTCGTCATCGTCATCGGCGTCGCGCTGCCCGTGCCGGAGGCCTATGCCGTTCCCGTCATGGCCTTCCTCTTCGCCGCGCTCGCCTGCGCCGGCGTCTACGCCATCGGCCAGACGCGCGACGCCTCGCCCGAGATGCTGGTGCTCGGCGGCATCGCACTCCTCTTCCTGTTCCAGGCGTTGCTGTCGCTCCTCCAGTTCGTGGCCTCGCCCGAGGCCCTGCAGCAGATCGTCTTCTGGCTGTTCGGCAGCCTGCAGAAGGCGACATGGGGCAAGCTCGCCATCATCCTCCTGGTGCTCGTCGCCTGCGTGCCGTGCCTGATGCGCGACGCCTGGCGGCTCACGGCCCTCAAGCTCGGCGACGAGCGGGCCCGTGGCCTCGGCGTCGACGTGCGGCGGCTGCGCCTGCGCTGCTTCGCCCTCGTCTCGGCGCTGACCGGCGTCGCCGTGGCCTTCGTCGGCACCATCGGCTTCGTCGGCCTCGTCGCGCCGCATGTGGCGCGCATGCTGATGGGGGAGGACCAGCGCAGCTTCCTGCCGGCCTCGGCGCTCTTCGGTGCGCTTCTCCTGTCGCTCGCCTCGATCGCCAGCAAGACCGTGCTGCCGGGCGCGGTCGTGCCGATCGGCATCGTCACCTCGCTCGTCGGCGTGCCCTTCTTCGTCTGGCTGACGGTGTCCTGCCGGAGGGCCTTCTGGTGAAAGTCGCCATTTCGCATCTCGCCGTGCGCTACGGCCCGACACAGGTGATCGACGGGCTCGATCTTTCGGCCGGGCCCGGCGAGATCCTCGCCGTTCTCGGGCCGAACGGCTCGGGCAAGTCCTCCCTCGTGAAGGCCGTGGCCGGCCTCGTGCCGCACGCCGGGTCCATCACCTTCGACGGCGAGGCCCGGCGGCCGGGGCGCATCGGCTACATGCCGCAGGACATCGGCGCACGCGCCGCGCTGACGGTGCTGGAGACGGTGCTGCTCGGCCGGCTGGGCCGGCTCGGCCTGCGCGTCGGGGAGGCCGATCTCGCGGCGGTGGACGCCGTCCTGTCCGAGCTCGGCCTGCACCGGCTCGCCGCCCGCTATCTGGGCGAGCTCAGCGGCGGCCAGCGCCAGCTCGTGTTCCTCGCCCAGGCGCTCGCAGCCGAGCCGCGCCTGCTGATGCTCGACGAGCCCATCAGCGCGCTCGACGTGCGCCACCAGCTCGAGGTGCTGGAGATCGTCCGGCGCCTCACCGTCGCGCGGCGGCTGACGACGCTCGTCGTGCTGCACGACCTCAACATGGCGGCCCGCTTCGCCGATGCGGTGGCCGTCATCTGCAACGGCCGGCTCGCGCGCTTCGGCACCCCGGCCGACGTCATCGACGAGGCCATGCTGGCCCAGGTCTTCGGCGTCGAGGCCTCCGTCGCCCTGGCCGGTGATGGACGCCCCAACGTCATGCCGCTGCGGGCGTCCAGGCACTGATCAGGACGCTGCATGCCGCGCGCGCGGCACCGCGACAGGGTGCCGGTAACGGATGAAGCAGGAGCCGGCGGCATCGATTTCGACGCTCGCGTCGACCTTGAAGACCTCGGCGAGGCGCCGGCTCGTCAGGACGTCGGCAGGTTTGCCTAGCGCAACGAGGCGGCCGGCCTGCATGACGGCGATGCGGTCGCAGAACATTGCCGCGTGGTTGAGGTCGTGCAGCGCCGCGATCACGGTGAGGTCCTGCGAGCGGACGAGGTCGAGCAGACCGATCTGGTGCTCGACGTCGAGGTGGTTGGTCGGTTCATCGAGAATGAGGATGCGCGGCTCCTGCGCGAGCGCGCGGGCGATGTGGAGCCGCTGGCGCTCGCCGCCGGACAGGGTCTGCCACGAACGCGACGCAAGATGCGTCATGTCGACGTCCGCCATCGCCTTGTCGACGATCGCGTCGTCGCGCGAGGACCAGGGGGAGAGGGCGCTCAGACGCGGCGTGCGGCCGAGCGCGACGGCTTCGCGGGCCGTCAGGCGCTCCGCCGTTTCCGCCTGCTGCTCGACGAGGGCGATTTGTCGCGCGAGATCGCGGCGTTTCATGTGGTTGAGGAGCGTGCCGGCGAGGGTGACGGTGCCCGAGACCGGCGCGCGCAGGCCTGCGAGCATCGCAATCAGGCTCGTCTTGCCGGAACCGTTCGGCCCGACGAGGCCGAGAAACTCGCCCGGCGTTACATCGAGCGACACTCGGTCGACGATGGCCCGCCGTCCGGCTCTCCAGACGAGATCCTGTGCGCTCAAGATCATCGGGCAACGGGCCTGTGTATGAGGATCAGCGCAAAGGCGGGCGCCCCGACGAGCGCCGTCATGACGCCGATGGGCAGGACCTGCCCGGGAATGACCGTGCGGGACAGGACGTCCGCCGCGATCATGAAGGTTGCGCCGATGAGGGCCGAGGCGGGCAGCAGTCGCCCGTGCCGCACGCCGACGATGAGGCGCGCCGCATGCGGAATGACGAGCCCGACAAACCCGATCGAGCCGACGATGCTCACCATGGTCGCCGTCATGAAGGCACAGGCGGCGATGAGCACCGCATAGACGCGCTTCACCGGCACGCCGAGCGATGCCGCGGACCGGGAGCCGAAGGCGAAGGCATCGAGCGCACGTGCATGGAGGAGGCAGATGAGGAGCCCGCCGAGCGCCACGGGCACGGCGAGCGACACATCGGGCCAGCGCACGCCTGACAGGTTGCCGAGCAGCCAGAACATGATGCCGCGCGCCTGGTCGGCCGTCGCCGATTTCGTGACGACGAAGGAGGTGAGGGCGTTGAAGAGCTGGGAGCCGGCGATCCCCGCGAGGATGATGGCCGCCGGGCCCCGTCCGGCCCCGAGCGCGAGCAGCGCGACGAGGCCGAAGGCGAGGAGCGCTCCGGCGAAGGCGCCGAGCGACAGCGATACGAAGCCGGAGCCGAGGCCGAGGATGGCGACCGCGACCGCCCCGCTCGAAGCGCCCGCCGAGATGCCGAGGATATACGGGTCGGCAAGCGCGTTGCGGAGCAGGGACTGGAGCACGACGCCGCCCAAGGCGAGCGAGGCGCCGCAGCAGGCCGCGACGAGGGCGCGCGCGATGCGGTAGTTCCAGACGATGCCCTCGTCGATGGGATCGAGTGCATAGCCCGCACTCCACAGGCGGTTGGCCACGGTCTTGGCCACCGTCTCAACCGGAATGGACGTCTCGCCCACGGCCGCGCCGAGCGCGAGCGCGGCCGTCAGGATCGCGGCAGCGACGAGTCCATCCGCAACGAAGCGCAAAGGCGCGAGCGCCGGCCTTGTCCGGCCCGCGTCAACTTCGACCGGGGACAGCTGTAGCGACGTCACTGGACGAGACCGGCTTTCTCGAGCGCATCGGCGAGAACCTCGATGCCCTCGATCGTGCGGATCGTCGGGTTCATCGCCTGGGCGTCCATGACGATGACGCGGCCGTCCTTCACCGCCGGCATGAGGCGCGTGACCGGATCGCTCTCGAGGAATTTCAGCTTCACGGTGATGTCGTCGGCCGGGTAGCGGCGCCGGTCCATCCGGCCGGCGACGAGGACCGTCGGATTGGCCCGCGCGATCGTCTCCCAGCCGACCGTCGGCCATTCCTCCTTGCTCTCGATGACGTTGCGGACCCCGAGCGTCGCCATGATGTAGCCCGGTGCGCCGCTCAGCCCCGCGACATAGGGATCGATGTCGAGCTGGGCGCTGGAGAACCAAAAGACGGCCGACACCTTGCCGCCGAGCGAGGCGATCTTCTGCCGGGCCGCCGCTTCGCGGGCCTTCAGCTTTGCGATCAGCGTGTCGCCCCGCTCCTTGACGTCGAAGATGCGGGCGAGATCGTCGATCTCCTGATAGATCAGCTCCATCGAGAATTTGGTGGTGCGCACGCCGTCGCCGCCACTCGAATTGTCCTTGCCGATGCAATCGGCCGGGGAGGTGTAGACCGGGATGCCGAGCTCGGCGAACTGCTCGGGCGTCGCGACCACGCCCTGCGGGCCGATCTGCCACTGGAACTGCGTCGTGACGAGGTCCGGCTTCGCGCCGAGCACGCTCTCGAAGTTCGGATCGTTGTCGGCGAGCCGCGGGATGGTGGCATTGACCTCCTCGTAGCCCTCGATCACCGGCCCGAGCCACACCGCCGTACCGACGACCTTCTCCGCAAGGCCAAGGAGGTAAAGGATTTCCGTCGAGCTTTGGCCGACGGAAACCGTGCGCGTCGGCGCCTGCGTAAAGATGATGTCACGGCCGCAGTTCTTCACCGTCAGCGGATATTGTGTCTGCCCGGCGACGGCAGGTGGAGCAAGCGCCAGGAGGGCGGCTGCACCGCAGGCCCCGAGGAAGGGACGGAGGAAGCTGGTTGGCAAGGTCATGGTCCTTTTTGGGAAACAGGCCATCTGGTTTTGCCGTCCATCCCGTGCGGGAGCGGCGCAGATGGCTGAAAGCAGGGCGCGTCGCAGCAAAATGAAATGTTATAACATTCACTATGTCACGCCGGGTACCGGCGCAAGATCGTTTGCACGGCATTCGCGCCATACACAGGTGGCTGCGTAGCAGCGGTTGGCGATGAAGTGCATGCTGGTCGCACGGCGGCGCGTTCAGCCCGAGGAAGCCGCGCGGTATGGTGTCCCGTCCCGCAGGCTGCCTCGCTCTCGGCCGCTTGCTTCAGCATCGTCCTGAACTCGTCCTGGAAGGCGCCGGTCCACAGATGCGGGTTCTCGGACCTGATCTGGTTGATGGCGTTCGGTTTCCACGGACAAAGACACCGGCTTCAAACCCCATTATCGGGCGCAAAGGCCGGGCGGATGCGAGGATGGCGTCGACGGCTCACGCCGTGGTCCCGACGACCCAAGCGACCCACCGGGACACCCCGCCCGAGGACGTTTCGTTCCAGTCACGGTAGGTCTCCTGGCTCGCGGATCGTCGCCTTCGTCCGGCCTTCCCGGAGCCCGCGGGCTCCAGTGACACGAGATGGACGATTGGCTCGCCGCTCACAGTTGCGGGGGCAGCTCCGGCCTTGCCGCTCGGCGCACCGGATTCCCTCTTAGCTCTCGTTTCAGGACGATTCGAGAGACCATGACTACTAGATAGCGTGCCGATCGCGAGCGGCAGCGTCAATATCTTGGCGCCATCCTTCCTCGACTGTGTTGGCGAGCCGCCGAGCCGGCGAGCGTTCCCACTCCGGCGCACGGGGTGCGGGTTTCGTCGGGTGCGCTGCGGCACATCCCGGCAGCGCTGGCCGAATGATAACTTTCAGCCCTCCGCCGCAATTGGTACATTTTGAAACGAGTAGAGGCAGTATGCCGTGTCGCTCGATATCCGCGTTCTTGGAGACCTGACGGTCCTTCGCGCCGGCGAGGCCGTGTCCCTGCCGCCGTCGCGCAAGACGCGGGCGCTGCTGGCCTATCTCGCCATGACCGACAGGCCGCAGCGGCGCGAGCGGCTGTGCGAGATGTTCTGGGAAATCCCGGACGACCCGCGCGGTGCGCTGCGCTGGAGCCTGTCGAAGATCCGCCAGATCGTCGAGAACGGCGAGGGCGGCGTTCTGGAGGCCGACCGCAACACGGTCTATCTCAACAAGGACGGTCTGGTCCTCGATGTGGCGCCGCTGCGCGGCCTCGGCATCCGCGATATCGAAGCGCTCGGCACCGAAAGCCTGGAGGCGCTCGCCGGCGCCTTCCGCGGCCGCTTCCTCGACGATCTCTCGCTGCCGCGCTGCCCGGAGTTCGAGGCCTGGCGCATCGCCGTCGGCGACGAGCTCGACGTCACGCGCCTGCGTCTCCTGCGCATCCTGATCGACCGTCTGGCGGACGAGCCGGAGCGCGCGCTCGTCCACGCCCGCATGTTGCAGGCCCTCGAGCCCGACGACGAGACGGTGCGCACGGACATCCGCCGGCTCGGAGAGGCTGCCCGCCGGATCGCGATGGTCCAGCCGCGGCAGGCCAGGGAGGGCGAGGCTGCGCCTGTCGAGGCCCGCGAGGAGAGGGAGGCGGAGCCGCAGGGCCCGGCCGCAGCCACGCCGCTGGCCCAGGAAATCCGTCGCTGCGCGACGCCCGACGGCGTGCGGCTGGCCTATGCGCTGAGCGGCCAGGGGCCGCCCCTCGTCCGCGCCGCCCACTGGATGTCGCATCTGGAGCGCGACTGGGACAGCCCGGTGTGGAAGCACTGGATGGAGGGGCTCTCGGCCAATTTCCGGCTGGTGCGCTACGACCAGCGCGGCAACGGCCTGTCGGACCGCGACCCGGCCGATCTCACCTTCGAGGCGATGATCGCCGATCTCGAGAGCATCATCGACGCCGCGGGCCTGCGCCGCGTCTTCCTGCTCGGCATCTCGCACGGGTGCGCCACGTCGATCGCCTATGCCGCGCGCCATCCCGAGCGCGTGGCCGGCATGGTGCTCTACGGCGGCTTCAGCCAGGGCTGGCGCAGGCGCGGGGACCCGCGCGAGGTGGCGCGCCGCGAGGCGATGAGTGCCCTGATGCGCGAGGGCTGGGGACAGGACGACCCGGTCTTCCGCCAGATGTTCACCTTCATGTTCATCCCCGAGGCGACGCCCGAGCAGAAGGATTGGTACAACGATCTGCAGCGGGACACCGTCTCGCCCGAGGTGGCGCACCGGATCTTCGAGGAAGGCGGCGAGATCGACGTGACGGATCTCCTGCCGCGGATCCGCGTGCCGACGCTCGTCATGCATGCCACCCGCGACGCGGTGATCCCCTTCGAGCACGGCAAGGCGCTCGCCGCCAGCATGCCGGGTGCGCGCTTCCTCGCGCTCGACAGCGCCAACCACGTGCTCCTGGCGCACGAGCCGGCCTTCGCCACTTTCCTCGAGGAGACGCGCCGCTTCCTTGCCGATCCGGAAGAAACGCAGAAGCTTTCCCAGCCGCCGGCGCGCCTTGGTATCGACCGGTCCCGCCAGTACGTCACGGTGCTGGCTGCCGAGGTCGTCAGCCCGCTCGATGCCGTCGAGACCGTCGATCCCGAGACCGCGGAGTGCGAGCTGCAGCCGATCTACGACCGCCTGGTGGCGGTGATCGAGGAGCACGGCGGCGTCGTCACGGCCAATCTCGACGGCATGGTCAGCGCGACCTTCGGCCTGGCACGGGCGACGGAGGACCACGCCTTCCTCGCCTGCCGGGCGGCGCTTGCGACGCGGCTCGCGGTCGAGGAGCTGTCGCAGGGCGGTGCGCGGCTGAGGGCCGGGATCGACACGGGCGAGGTCATCGTGCGCCAGACGCCCGGACCGGACGGCATCCGGGTCGAGGTGAACGGCGTCGCCACGCGGTCCGCGAACCGCCTGATGCGCGCGCTGCGGCGAGCGACCATCGCCGCGACGGCCCGGGCGCGAACGGCAGCCGGCGGCTATCTCCAGATGCAGCGGATGCGCCATGCCGAACACCCGCAACTCGGGCGGGACGAGCGGGCCTATGAGCTCGTCAGCGAGAACCACGCCCTGTCCCGCTGGCATCGCAGGGCGAACCGCGGACTGACCGGCCTCGTCGCGCGCGAGGCCGAGCTCAAGAGCCTCATCACGGCCTGGCGGCGCGTGCGCGAGGGCCATGGGCAGGTCGTCGGCATCGTTGCCGATCCCGGCCTCGGCAAGTCGCGCCTCGCGCACGAGTTCCTCGCCCTCGACGAGGTCGCCGGCTTTGCCGTTCTCGAAAGCGGCGGCCATGAATTCGATGCCAGCGTCTCGCTCGGCGTCGCCAAGAAGCTGCTGCTGTCCGCCTGCGGCATCCGCGGCGAGGACACGCTGGAGGAGGCGCGCTATCGCCTCCTGCGCCGGCAGGCGGAGCTTGCGCTCGACCCGGGTCACGGCGCGCCGTTGTCCTTTCTCGCCGACATGCCGGTCGAGGACGAGGCCTGGCACCGGCTCGATGCGCGCGAGCGGACGGCCCGCGTCTGCGCGGCGATGAGCGCCTTCCTCATCGCCGTGAGCCGGCAGGCGCCGCTCGCCCTGCTGGTGGAGGATCTGCACTGGATCGATGCGGAGAGCGAGGCCATCGTGAACCGCCTCGTCGATGCGATCGGCGCCAACCGCATCATGCTCATCGCCACCTATCGGCCGCACTACCGGCACGGCTGGGCACGCAGGGGCTCGTTCCAGCAGATCAGGCTGGAGCGTTTCGTGCGCGAGGAGATGGACGCGTTCCTGACGGCGCTGCTCGGCTCCGACCCGAGCCTCGGGGACCTGCGCGCGCTCCTGACCGAGCGGGCCGATGGCACGCCGCTGTTCCTCGAGGAGATGGTGCGGGCGCTGGCCGCGAGCGGCGCCCTCATTGGCCAGCCCGGCCATTTCGAGGCGAGAAGCCCCGTCACCGACGTGGTCGTCCCCTCATCGGTGCAGTCGGTTATCGCCGCCCGCATCCAGCAGCTCGGCGATACGGAGCGCCAGGTGCTGCAGGTTGCCGCCGTCATCGGCCGCAACGTGCCGCGCCCGCTGCTGCAGCACCTCATGGCCGGGGCCTATCTCGATGCGGCGCTCACCCGCCTGCAAGAGCTCGAATTCCTCTTCGAGGTGCAGAGCTTCCCGCATGTCGAATACACCTTCAAGCACGCCCTGACCCTCAACGTCGCCTACGACTCGCTGCTGCTGGAGGACCGCAGGCAACTGCACCGAAGCGTCTTTGCGGCGATGGAACGGCTCTATGCCGGCTCGCTGACCCACCACATCGAGCAGCTCTCCGAACATGCGTTTCGCGCCGAGCAGTGGGAGCCGGCCGCGCACTACCTGCTCATCGCCGCGGGCCGGGCCGAGGAGCGTTCGGCCTATGCGGCGGCGGCGCGGTTCCTCGAGAAGGCACGCAAGGCCATCGCGGCCCTGCCGCGGACGCCGGAGACGCTCGCCCAGGCGATCGACCTGCGCGTGCGCATGCGCCCGGCCTATGGCGCACTCGGCGACTATCACAAGGCTCTCGGCCCGCTCCTGGAGGCGCGCGAGCTCGCGATGGAGCTAGGGGATCCGCAGCGCATCTCCGACGTTCTCCTCCATCTGAGCTATCTCAACAGCTCGCACGGCCGCTTCGAGGAGGCGCTGGAGCCTGCGGAGACGCTGAATCGCGCGGCCACGGCCAACGGCGTCGAGCGCTGCATCAGCGAATCCGATCTCGCCGCCGCGCAGGCCCTCATCCTGCGCAGCAGGGCGCGGCAGGTGCTGGAGCGCCTTGCCCCGCACGAGGAGCGCTTCACCAGGCTCTGGCGCCTGGAGCGCTTCGGGCAGATCGGCGCGCGATCAGTCTGGTATCTCGGCCATCGTGCCCAGGCGCAGGCCCGCCTCGGCCTGTTCGATGCGGCCGACCTGACGCTCGCCGAGCTGCGTCAAGTGGTCAGCGAGGTGGCGCGGCCCGTCGACAGCTGCGCGGAAGTCTATTTCACCGGGGTCGTCGAGGTCCTGCGCGGTCCCGACGCGCAGGTCGTGAAGCGTCTGCGGCAGACTGTGTCGGAGGCAAGCAGCAGCGGGCGGCTGCTCGTGCAGGGATGGCTGCTCGCCATTCTCGGCCACGCGGAATTCATGCTGGGCGAGATGGAGACAGCCTATGTCACGCTCGAGAAGGCCATCACCGAGGCCGAGCGGATAGACCTGCCGCAGTTCGAATGTCACGCCCGGGCCGTGCTAGCCGGCCTGCGCGCACGCCTGGGCGAGCCGGAGGCCGCGGCCAATCTCGCCCATGCGCGTGAACTCGCCCGCCAGCGCGACGACCCGTGGAGCGAGATCCTCGTGCTGCGCGGCTTCGCCGCGCTGAAGCCGGCGCGGTCCGCTGTGACCTGGCTGGAAGAGGCCTGCGCCCTTGCACGGCGGCGCGAACTGCGGCCTGAACTTGCCCGCTCGCTGCGAACCCTCGGACACGCCCAGCGCAGGATCGATCCCGCTCTCGCCGCCGCGACCCTCGCGGAGGCTAACGCGCTCTATGGCGAGATGGGCCTGCGCGAGCGCCTCGCCGGCGCTTCGGAGCGGCGGACGGTGCAAAGAGCCGCCGAGGATCATGCCGCGAGGGCGATCACGACGTAGCATCGCCCGGCGCCCGACGATTTTTCGGGGACCGGGCGAGGCCGAGCCCGATCATGCGGCTTGCGACCGGGTAGCGGCTGCGCCAGCCAGCGCGACATGACGGGCGATGCGCTCCGCGACCAGCGTCTCGTGGGTTACGGGACCCATGTGCCCGGCGCCGGCCACCACCTCCAGGGCCGTGGCCGCAAGGCGCGAGGCGAGTTCCTCGGCGATGAGCCGCGTGGGTGCCGGCGCATGTTCGCCGCGCAGGAGGAGGACCGGGAAGGGGAAGCCAAGATACCGGCTCATCGCCGTCGACTCGTGGATGAGGGCGCGAAAGTCGAGGCTCGCCTTCGGCAGGTAGCCGACAAGCTTCGCCTGCAGGTCCGGGCGCATGGTGCTGAAGGCGCCGGCGCCGTTCCAGTAGTCGACGAAGCGCTCCGCCGCCGCCCGGCAGGAGCCTTCGGAGAGGCCCGTGTGGATGGCGCCTGCGATCGCCTGGATCTCCCGAAGCGCCGCTCGGCCGGGTGGGCCCATCGTCCTCAAGAGATGAAATGCGGACGGCTCGTAAAGGCTGAGGCTCGCCAGCCGCTCGGGCCGCCGGGCGGCGATGTGGAGCGCCAGGCCCCCGCCATAGGAATGGCCGACGAGATGCACCGGCCCCTCGAGGCGGTCGATAAGGGCGATGATGCTCGCCGCCTCGTCCGCCAGGGAGAAGATTGCCTGGCCTTCCCACGCGCCGCCTCCGTCGGAGCCGATGAGATCGGGCGCGATGAGGCGATGGTCGGGGGCGAGGCGCTCTGCGAGCCTGCGCCACTGCCGGCCTCCGCCGCCGGAGCAGTGCAGGGCGACGACGTGGCCGGCAAGGTGGCCGGGGTGCGATGCCATCTTCACGGAGGCCGTTCCTCAGTACCGGTCGCGGCCGGAGAGGCCGTGTTCGCTGAAGGCCGTCACGTCGTCGATCTGCGAGCGGTCGATGCCGACGTCCAGGAGCAGGTAGTCGGGCAGCTCGTGGAGGTCCCGCCGGGCCTGCTGCAGGTGCAAGAAGCGGCGCATGTCGGCAAAGGCTCCCGCCACGATGCGAAGAGACGGAAAGCGAGCATGCCGGCTGGCGTGAAACGGCGTTACATGGTCGAGGACACTCATGGTCGTCTCCATTCTTCGGGGCACTGAAGGGCGCCGATGCGACACTTATCCGGGTTGAACGTGAGCGTGACCGTTGAAGAGAACGTCGGTTTCTGCGGTATGACTGTTGGATTTCTTCTCCTCATGCCGCGGTGCGGCGGCGCACGCCGAGATGGCATGCGATGTGCGCGGCAAGCGCCTCGGCATCCGCCCCTACGCCGTCGATGAAGCTCGAGTTGCGCCGGCGCATGAAGTGGAGGCCGAGCACGTAAAGCCCGGCGAGCGGGCAGATGCCGCCGTCGTGGACGATCTCGCCGCGGGCATCGAGAACCGGCATGTGCAGCCACGGATAGCTGCGCCGGTAGCCCGTCGCCCAGACGACGGTCCTGATGCCTGCCCGGTCGAGGTCGATCTCGGCACCGCCATCGTGAAGCAGGATCGGCTCGGCCGGCTCGTGCGCTGTCGCCCGGCGGAAGGTTCCGTTCTCGACCATTTCGTCGATGCTGTTCAGGATGCGGATGAGGCGCAGGTCCGCCGCGGCCGTGGTTTGCGACAGGTCGCCGGCAAAGCGCATGCGCCGGCCGCAGGCACCGATTGCCCGTCCCACGAGCTGCACGCCCCTGCGCTGCAGGATCGCGAGATCGATCGAGCGATGGTCGGGGCTGCCGACGAGCTGCAGCGACGGCTCTTCGCGCAGGGTGGCCGCCGGGTGCATCTCCGCCTTCGCCTTGCGCAGGCTGCCGAGTCGGTCGAGCCACCACAGGATGTCGTGCCCGCGGTAGCGGCGCGGCAGCCGCGTGTGATGGCCGACGGAGAGCGTGACGGGCCGCCCCGAGGCGTGGATCTCCTCGGCGAGCTGGATGCCGCTCGCCGAGGCGCCGAGCACGAGGACGCCACCTTCGGGAAGCTGGTCGGCTCGGCGATAGTCGCGCGGCACGACCTGCGCCATATGCCGCGCAAGGCGCGATGCCATGGCGGGAACGCGTGGCAGGTCGCAGTGGCCGGTGGCGATCACCAGGCCGCGCGCGGCCCATTCCCCCGCATCCGTGACGATGCGATATCCGGCGCTCACGCGCCGTGCGGATCTGACATCGACGCCGCTTTCGACCGGCGCGGCGATGCGCTGCGCATAATTCTCCAGAAACCGGACGGTCTCCGGCATGGTCATGAAGCCGTCGGGATCCGGCCCGTCGTAGCCGCCGCCGGGAAGCCGTGTCATCCAGTTCGGCGTCAGGAGTCTGAGCGAATCCCAGCGCTCGCTGCGCCAACGTTCGCCGACACGTCCCCGTTCGAGAACGACATGGTCGATGCCGCGCGCACTCAGGCAGTGGCTCATGGCGAGGCCGGCCTGACCGGCGCCGATGATGACGATATCGGTGTAACGCATGAGAGGAAGGCCCCGCGGAAAATCGCCGGCCCCATGGCAATAGCGCCGGCGAGGGGGGAGGGTGCTTGTCGCGAATGCGTCAGGCGCTGATGCCGACGGTGACCGGCACGCCGTTGGTCAGCACGTCGAACACGGCCGAGCGGGCACGCGCCTGCGCCACGATCTCCTCGAGCTTTTCCTTCGGCGCGTCACCGGCGACGGTGAGCTGCGCGCGGATGCCCTCGTAGCCGTTGCGGACCTCCTTCGATAGGCCGAGGATGCCGCGCAGGTCGATGTCGCCCTCGACGGTCGCTTCCACCTTGTGCAGCGTGACGCCGCGGGCGGCTGCGATATTGGCGATGCCCGAGGTGAGGCAGGCGGCAAGCGCGCTCAGGAGGTACTCGACCGGTGTCGGGCCCTGGTCCGCCCCGCACAGGACGGCCGGATGGTCGCCATGGGCCTCGTGGGCGGTGGCGTGGGACTGCTCGGCGCCGGCGCCGAAGAAGTCCTTCATCGTGCTGACGCTGTGCGTGCCCGATACCCAGCGGCTGCGGGCGCGGAAGCGGAACCGCGCCAGTTCCGCCTGCCCGGCCACGGCATTGATGGTGGCGAACAGCGTCGGCGTGTCGACGCCGTTGCGCGGCGGCGGCGGCTCCTTCCGGGCCGGCTTGTCCATCGTCATGGCGGTGGTGTGCGTCGTGGTGTGCATGTCGCGCTCCGGGGTGGGGAGGAACTGGCGGCCGGGTCTCGCCGCGGCCATCGTCATGTCTCGGCCATCGCCGTGTGACGCGCCGTGTGAACAAGGGTGGAAAATGCGACGTCACGCCGGCCTCGGGAGGCGGAAACGTTGGAATCCAGGTCGCGGCGCGCAAAGCGTGAAAAAGGGGAGCGGCGAAGGCCGCTCCCCTTTTCCTGGTTCGCCGGAGGGGACGCTAAGCCCCCGGGCGCCGCCTCAGGCCTTTGCGCGCGCCCATAGCGGCAGGAGGCTGTCGGGATCGGGACAGGCACCGGGATCGTGGCCGATGCCCGCCGCTGCAAGGCGCGCGCTGAGCGAGCCGTCCTTCCAGGCGGCGAGCGTATCCGTGCAGCCGCCCACGTGCCGGCCGCCGACGAAGACCTGCGGGATGGTCGGCGAGCCGATGCGCGCCCGGAGCGCCTTGCGGATCTCCCCGTCCATGGCGTTTCTCTGCCGTTCGGGCGCATCGATGTCGATGGACCGGTAGGCGATGCCGGCGCGGTCGAACAGCTTCCGGATGCTCCAGCAGAACTCGCACCAAATCAGGGCGAACATGACGACCGGATGGTCGGGATCGCCGATGGCCTCGTCGACGAAGGCATGGGCCGCCGGGTCGATGCTGACCTCGCCGGGAGTCGCCGGAGAGGCCGCGAAGGACGGTGGCCGGTCGAAGCGGTAGCCGGGCGTCGAATGGGAGATCTCCTCCTCCTCCGGCGACATGTCCTCCGCGATGTGGTCGAACAGGATGGTGCTCAGATAGCGCTCGCCCGTGTCGGGCAGCATGCACAGGACGTTCCGGCCCGGCCCGGCCCGGCGCGCCACCTCGATGGCGCCGGCGAGCGTCGCCCCGCCGGAGATGCCGGCGAGGATGCCTTCGTCCGCGGCGAGCCGGCGGGCGGCTGCGAGGGCACTGTCACCGGAGACGGGCACGATCTCGTCGACGAGGCCCTCGGCCATCGCCTTGCCGACGATTTGCGGGATGAAATCCGGGCTCCAGCCCTGCATCGGATGGGGGCGGAAGCGCGTGTGCGCCCGGGTCGGCATGCCGCGTTCGTCGAAGTTCTGTGTGATGCCGCTCGACAGGAGCGTGGAATTGTCCGGCTCGCAGACGACGATGCGCGTCTGTGGCCGCTCGCGCCGGAGCACGCTCGCCACGCCCGCGAGCGTGCCGCCGGTTCCCGTGCCCGTGACCCAGTAGTCGAGCGGACGGTCGCGGAAGGCCTCGAGGATCTCGCGCGCCGTCGTGCGGGCATGGATGGCGGCATTGACCGGCGTCTCGAACTGCCGGCACAGGAACCAGCCGTGCGTCTCGGCCAGCTCGATCGCCTTGGCGAGCATGCCGCTGCCGCGCTCGACGGCTGGCGTCAGCACCACCCGCGCGCCGAAGAAGCGCATCAGCTTGCGCCGCTCGAGGCTCGCGTTCTCCGGCATCACGATGACGAGCGGGTAGCCCTTGCGGGCACAGACCATGGCGAGGCCGATGCCCGTGTTGCCGCTTGTCGCTTCCACCACCGTCTGGCCCGGCTGCAGCGCGCCGGTCCGCTCGGCCTCGGCGATGACCGCCGAGGCCAGCCGGTCCTTGACCGAGCCGCCCGGATTGAGCGCCTCGAGCTTGGCGAAGAGCGCGCCGCCGCCCTCGTGAATGCGGGTGAGGCGAACGACGGGCGTGTTGCCGATCGTGTCGAGGATGCTCTCGTAAGGCGCTGATGTCATTGCCATCATCCTTGTCTGGGGAGTCGATGTCGAAGGGGGGCTCAACGGCTCGGCGACGGGGCCGGCGCGAGGCCGCTCGGGGCGGCCTTGCCGCGTGTCGTCGCGCCCGCGGCCAGCATGGCGATGGTGGCGAGATTGGCGACGCCGGCCGCGAAGGCGATGAGGAAGGCGGGCGTGTAGCTGGCGAAGCCGTCGTAGACGAGTCCGCCGAGATAGCCGCCGACCCCCATCCCGGCCCAGGCCACCATCATCACCGTGCCGAGGGCCTGGCCGAAGCGTCCAGCCGGTACCAATTCGCGCACGCACAGGATGAGGCAGGTCATGTTGCCGGCGAAGCCGAAGCCGAACACCGCCGAGAGCGCGAGAAGGCTGATCTGGTTGTCGAGGAGGGGATAGATCGCGACGCATGCCGTCTGCATGAACGAGGCCGTCGCATAGGCGGGCAGGTTGCCGATCCGATCGGCGAGGAGGCCGAAGGCGACGCGCCCGACGGTGCCGAACAGCATCGCCACGAGCAGGCTCGTCGATCCGAGATCGGACGAGCCGCAAACCGCGGTGACGAAGCTGGCGAGGTGCACGAGCGGAAAGCCCATGCAGGCGCAGCACAGGAAGGCCGCGGCCGCAAGCAGCAGGACGGGCGAGGGGCGGCCATCGCCGCTTGATCCCGTTCCGGCAGCCGGTGCCGGCGGAGCCATGGCGACCGGCGGGCGGCGGACGGACGGCATGAGGAGGCCAAGCGCCACCAGGGTCGCTGCGGCGAGGATCGCATAGGCCGGCCGCCAGCCGACGCTGTCGATGAGCAGGTTGGCCGTGTAGGGCATCACGCCCTGGCCGAGCGCGCCGCCCGCGGTGACGATGCCCATGGCGAGGCCGCGGCGACGCTCGAACCAAAGGGCAGTGACCGACAGCACCGGTGCATAGAGGCAGGCGAAGCCGAGCCCGCCGAGCACGAGGCTCGCGGCATGGAGATGCCAGAGCGACTGAGCGAAGGCGAAGGCGCCGAGCGCGGCGACCATCGCGGCCGAGCCGAAGGCGAGGAGAATGCGGGCGTCGAGCCGGTCGGACAGGCGCCCCCAGAAGAGCCCGCCCAGCGCCATGCCGACCGTGGACAGCGTATAGGCGAGGCTGAGGTCCGCCCGCGACCAGCCGAACTCGGCCTCGAGCGGCCGGATGAAGACCGACGGCAGCGCGAGGGCACCGAAGCCGAAGGCCATGGCTGTCGTTGCACCGGCCGCGGCGAGGAGTGCGCGCAGCGGCACCGGGGCGGCGCTGCCGCTGGTGGTGCCGGGCACGGATTGCTGCATCTGCATGAGGTCCTGCTCCCGAGGAGTGGTCCCCCTTCAATCGGGGCTCCACATGGGAGCCGGCGTTTGAGCGAACGTGGAAAGGCGTCCTGCGACCGTGGGAATGCGGGGCGTTAAGGCGCTTTCGGGGGCGCCACAGCTCGCTTCGCACGCGCGGGTAACGGCGAGCGCCGAGGAGGAGCGCTGGCGGCCTTGTTCACGGCCAACAGCTGCGGCGCCTGCAATTCGATCGTCGGGCCCGCCTCACCAGCACGCATTGGACTTGCCACCGTTGCCGGTTCGCGCGGTTGGTGGCGAAACGAGTCGCCTCCGTCAGGCCGTCGGCTTTTCCCATTCCATGATATGGAAATAGGGCACCCGCCTGTAGCGATCGGCCGTCTCCGTCGGGCCGCCGTGTGGTGCCGGTTCAGCGAAATGTTTCAGGGTCAACCCGTTCTCAATCAACAGGCCCATATAGGTGCTGAGGGGGCGATGCCAGTTGCGGATGCGGATGCCGCGCCAGCTGACCCAGATGGCGCGCTCTTCCAGATAATTGTCGATCGCATAGCGGAGTTGTCCGCTCGCATCAGGTTGCCAGCTGTCCGGCAGGCCGGCCGTACTGAAGCTGTTGAGATTGGCGATCAGCAGCGTCCCTCCGGGCCGAAGCACCCGCGCCATTTCAGCGATGGCGGCCGCGGCGTCGGGGATGTCGATCAGTGTCAGATAGCTCACCACGAGGTCGAAAGCGGCGTCTGGAAACGCGAGTTGCTCCGCCCGCCCCGACCTGTAATCCCCGCCCGGGTCACGGCGCCGCGCCTCTTCGAGGAGCGCCCGCGTCGGGTCGATGCCAACCGCGCGGATGCCAAGCTCCGCCAGCATGCGGCAGAAGCGGCCTTCGCCGCAGCCGACATCAAGCGCGCGTGCGAAGCCTCGCCCGCGAACACGCTCCAGCATGGGCCCGTCGAGCACGAATACCCGGCCGAAGTCGCCACGCTCGCCAAGGCTGGCGGCCCACGCCTCGGCTGATTCCGGCCATCCTTCGGTCATCGGCACTCCCTCTTGCATGTCGCCCGTCAGCTCGATCAGCGTGCGATGTCGCCGGACACGCGCATGCGCGCTCGGGTCGCCGCATCCACCAGAGCGCGTATCTCCGCCAGAAGCGGGTGGCGGGCGGTATGCTGCACGCCATAGTCCAGATTGAAGGCGTAGTCGAAGCCGGGCGGATTGCGGCCGACGTTGTGCTGGAGCATCGTTTCCAGCTTGTCGAAGCCCTTGGCCAGTATGGCTTCCGGCGTCGCGGCAGCATTGTATTCATCCCACAGGGCGAGGATGTCGCGATTAAGGTCCGCGGGCAGGGGCGCGCAGAGCTGCATCAGGTCCGCTCGCTCCCGGCTGGCCCTGCCGTCGTCGGCGCGCTGGGCGATCGCCGGGATGTCGCCCGCGATCGCCTCGCCGAGATCGTGCACGATGCACAGCTTGAGCAGGCGATGCAGATCGCAGCCGGCCAGTTCCTTCTCGAACATGATCACCAGCAGGCACAGGCGCCAGCTGTGCTCGGCGGTGCTTTCGGCACGGCCGTTCGACGTCCGGCCGCTGCGCAGCGTGTCCTTCAGCCGCTCGGCCGCCTGGATGAAGTCTATAATGCCGGTGAGCCTTTCGCTGTCGATCACGGGTTGCATGCCGCTGTCCTTCGCGCCGTCGTTCTGCACCGGCACCGGGCGGTTTCGGTCTCACGGGGTGCCGAATCTCTCGATAGCCGATCGTTCCGACGCATTCTCGACACCGTCGGGGTCGTGTGGAATCCCCGGGAGCGTTCCTGCGATAGGTTGCGCCTGCAGGTCAACCGGTTCGCCGCCGTGCGTCCTGGCTAGAAAGACCCTGCACCCTCCACTCGCTGAGCGGCAGGATGTCGGGCGCTCCCCCCATCGGGGCGTACCAGGAATCGACCGCCCAGTCGGTGCCGCCCGTATCGCGGATGACGGCGGTGGAATGAAAATACCGGCCGTCGATGAGGAAGCCGCGCGAGGCAACGGATCGGACCGTGTGATGGCGCAGGAGATCGTGCTCCGCGAGATAGAGGAGGAGGGCGCGCGTGTTGGTCGATTCGTCGATGCAGTCCATCTGACCCGGCTCGCCCGAGGCGCCGAAGCGCGAGCGCGGCTCATCGCGGATGCCGATCACGTCGAAGGCGCGGCGCTCGAAATGGCGCACGGCGTCCGAAATCGCGGCGCGCTCGGCGGCCGGGGATCGACGTCCCCTCGCGAGGATGGCAGCGAAGCGCCGGGTATCGGCGGCATCGAGGACAAGGCTGGCCCTGAACCAGCAGCCATAGCCATGGCAGACGTGGATCACGTTTTGCGCAACGGCCGGGCGGCTGGCGCTGTCCATGGCAGACAGCGCGCAAAGGAGCAGGAGGAGCGATCGCAGGCGACCGCGCCTTGTGCTGATGCCCGGCAGTGAGACGATCATTCCGAGCCTTTCGAACGCAGAGGCCGTGATCGGGAGCAAACCTGCCGGCGCCCCCGCCGCGGAGAACTATAGCGCTCGTTGCACCTTGCACCAGCATCTGCCGCCGGCATGGCCGCCCTGGACACCAGCCGCCCAACCCGCGCACGGGTTTCATCCGGGCCAACAAACGCCTGTGCGAGCCGGCGGTTTTCGCCACGAGCCCCGATGAGCGTCGCCGGGACCGAGGACAGGGCCGGGCGAGCCGACCCGGAGCATCGATTCACGCTTGACACCAGCCGGCTTCCGTCCCAACCTGCTGAAAAAATGTAATCGATTACAAACATCGATCGCAACGCTTCTGGGAGGAAGCCATGGGTTCGTTCTCACGCCTTTCAGCGTGCACGTTTGCTTTCACTCTGCTCTGCAGCACGCCCGTCCTCGCACAGGAGAAGGCGGAGGTGATGCACTGGTGGACTTCGGCCGGTGAATCCGCCGCGGTCAAGGTCTTCGCCGACGCCTATACGAAGGCCGGCGGCACTTGGGTGGACAACGCCATCGCCGGCGGCGTCAACGCCCGCGCGGCAACGGTCAACCGCATGGTGGGCGGCAATCCGCCGACCATGGCGCAGTTCAACACTGGCAAGCAGTTCGACGAACTCATCGAGAACGGCCTCCTCGTCGACGTCGAGGCAATCGCCCAGGCCGGCAAATGGCGCGAGCTGATGCCGAAGCCGATCATCGAGGCGACCGTCCGCGACGGCAAGTTCTACGCCGTGCCCGTCAACATCCACGGCCAGAACTGGATGTTCTACAACACCAAGATCTTCGCGGACGCCGGGCTCGAACCGCCGAAGACCTTTCCCGAACTCATCGAGACGGGCGAGAAGCTGAAGGCCAAGGGCGTCATTCCCATTGCGCTCGGCGGCCAGCCCACTTGGGAGCGCAACCTGTTCAGCGCGCTCCTCGTCGGCCATGGCGGTGCGGACCTCTTCCGCAAGATCTACGGTGCCCGCGACGTCGAGGCCGCCAAGAGCGACAAGTTCAAGGAAGTGGCCGAGCTCTACGGCAAGATGCGCGGCCTTGTCGATCCCGGCAGCCCGGGGCGCAACTGGAACGATGCCGCCTCACTCGTCATCACCGGCAAGGCGGCCATGCACTTCAACGGCGACTGGGCGAAGGGCGAGTTCATCGCCGCCGGCCAGACGGCCGGCAAGGAATATGGCTGCACCATCGTCGGCGAGGGCAAACTCGTCATCGGTGGCGACGTCTTCGTCTTCCCGGTGACCAAGGACGCCGGTGCCCAGGCGGCCCAACAGAAACTGGCGGCGGTACTGCTCGACCCTGAGACCCAGCTCGCCTTCAACAAGAAGAAGGGCTCCATCCCCGTGCGTCTCGATGTCGACGTGTCGAGCATGGACGCCTGCGCCCAGAAGTCCCACGCCGTGCTCAAGGATCCCGCCAACCAGGTCGAAGCGACGGAGATCATCAGCACGCCGAACTTCACCGGCGCCATGCAGGACGCCATCACCCAGTACTGGAACACGTCCTCCATGTCGGCGGACGCCTTCGTCGAGAAGGTCGTCACGGCGATGCGCAGCGCGAGCTGACCGGCGGCGCCGGTCCGGCCATTGCCCGGATCGGCCTCGCGCCTGTTCCAACCTCTGCCAACGCAAGCCGCCGCGCGCTCCTGCGGGAGGCGGGCGGAACCGGGAGGAGGTCCCATGGCTACCGTCACCGTCCGTGCCGCTGCCACCGGCGCTGCGGCGCCAGCGGCACGCCCGCGCATCGGACGAGGCCTTCCCGCCGCGCTCGCCCTCGTGCCGACGGCGCTCATCGTGCTCGTCGTCTATGTCGGCTGCATGCTGTGGACCGTGCGGCTGTCCTTCACGAGCTCGACGCTGCTGCCGAAGTTCGACTTCGTGGGCCTTGCGCAATACGAGAGGCTGATCCTCAACGACCGTTTCGTCGTCTCGGCGCAGAACACCGTCATCTTCGGCGTCCTGTTCATCGCCGGCTGCCTCGTGCTCGGCTTTCTGCTCGCGGTCTTCATCGACCAACGGGTGAAGGGCGAGGGTGCTTTCCGCACCGTCTTCCTCTTTCCCTATTCAATGTCCTTCGTGGTGACGGGCGTGGCCTGGCAGTGGTTCCTCAACCCGGGCCTCGGGCTCGAGAAGCTCGTCCGCGACATGGGCTTCTCCGATTTCACCTTCGACTGGCTCGTCAACCAGGAGATGGCGATCTACACCCTCGTCATCGCCGGCATCTGGCACGGGGCGGGGCTCACCATGGCGATCCTCCTCGCCGGCCTGCGCGGCGTCGACGAGGACCTGTGGAAGGCCGCGCGCGTCGATGGCGTGCCGCCCTGGCGCTACTACCTCTCCATCGTCCTGCCCCTGCTGCGGCCGATGGTAGTGACCGCCACAGTGCTCCTCGCCATCAGCGTGGTGAAGCTCTACGACCTCGTCGTCGCCATGACCGGGGGCGGGCCCGGCATCGCCACCGAAGTGCCGGCCAAGTTCGTCATGGACCACCTCTTCGAGCGCAACAACATCGCGCTCGGCACCGCCGCCGCGACGCTGATGCTGGTGACCGTCGTCATCATCATCGCGCCGTGGATCTACGCCCGCTACGTCCGCAGCAAGGGGAGGCGCTGATGAGCGCGTCGCTGCCCAGCGGCCCGCGGCCGCGCCGCCTCACGCCCGGCCGCATCGGCCTCTATGCCTTCCTCCTCACGGCGGCGGTCTTCTTCCTCCTGCCGCTGTGGATCATGCTCATCACCTCCTTGAAGCCGATGGAGGAGATCCGGCTCGGCAACATCCTCGCGCTGCCCATGGCGCCGACGCTCGAAGCGTGGGGCAAGGCCTGGTCGTCCGCTTGCACGGGGCTCGACTGCAACGGCATCAGCGTCGGTTTCTGGAACTCGGTGCGCATCCTCGTGCCGTCGGTGATCCTGTCCATCGCGCTTGGCGCGGTGAACGGCTACGCCCTGTCGTTCTGGCGGGTGAAAGGGGCCAACGTCCTCTTCGGCGTGCTGCTCGTCGGCGCCTTCATCCCCTATCAGGTGTTTCTCTATCCGCTGGTGCGCATCTTCTCGCAGATGGGCATCTACAATTCGCTCACCTGCATCGTGCTGGTGCATGTCATCTTCGGCCTGCCGACGATGACGCTGCTCTTCCGCAACTACTATGCGGGCATCCCGATCGAACTGTTCAAGGCGGCGCGCATCGACGGCGGCGGTTTCTGGACCATTTTTCTCCGCGTCATGCTGCCGATGTCGGTGCCGATGCTCGTCGTCGCTACCATCCTGCAGGTCACCGGCATCTGGAACGACTTCATCTTCGGGCTCACCTTCGCCGGCCGCGAGAACCTGCCGATGACGGTGCAGCTCAACAACATCGTCCACTCCACCCAGGGCGAGCGCGCCTACAACGTCGACATGGCCGCCACCATGCTCGCGGCGCTGGTGCCTCTCGTCGTCTACTTCGTCTCCGGGCGCTGGTTCGTCCGCGGCATCGCCGCCGGCGCAGTGAAAGGATGATCCATGTCGGCTGTCTCCATCCGTGACGTCTCCGTCGCCTTCGAGGCGGTGCGCGTCTTCGACGGGCTTTCGCTCGACATCGAGGAGGGCGAGTTCGTCGTCCTCCTTGGCCCCTCCGGCTGCGGCAAGTCCACGCTGCTCAATGCCGTCGCCGGTCTCATCGACGTCGCCGACGGCCAGATCTTCATCGGCGGCCGCAATGTGACCTGGGAGGAGCCGAAGGACCGCGGCATCGCCATGGTCTTCCAGTCCTACGCGCTCTACCCGCGCATGAGCGTGCGCGAGAATATGTCCTTCGGCCTCCGAATGGCGAAGACGCCGAAGGCGGAGATCGGGCGCCGGGTGGCGCAGGCGGCGGAACTCCTGCAAATCGGCCACCTGCTCGACCGGCGGCCGGACCAGCTTTCGGGCGGTCAACGCCAGCGCGTCGCCATCGGCCGGGCGCTCGTGCGCGATGCCGCCGTCTTCCTCTTCGACGAGCCCCTGTCGAACCTCGACGCCATGCTGCGCAACGAGTTGCGCGTCGAGATCAAGCGTCTGCACGCACGCCTCGGCAAGGCGACGATGATCTACGTCACCCATGACCAGATCGAGGCGATGACGCTCGCTGACCGCATCGTCGTCATGCGCGACCAGAAGGTGCAGCAGATCGGCTCGCCCGCCGAGATCTACGGCCGGCCGGCCAATCTCTTCGTCGCCGGCTTCATTGGCGCGCCGCAGATGAATTTCCTCAACGGCCGGCTCGAGGCCGAGGGCGGCGGGCTGTCCTTCGTCGCCGACACCTTGCGCCTGCCGCTCGCCGGCTATGCCTTCAACGGCGCGCCGCCCGTCGGCGAGGAGGTCGTGCTCGGCGTGCGGCCGGAGCATCTGGCGCTCGCCGAGGCGGGCCTCTGGCAGGGCTTCGGCGTCGACATTGTCGAGCCGATGGGCGCCGACACGGTGCTGTGGTGCTCCGATGGCACCCATACCCTGCAGGTGCGCACGACCGGGACGAGCCGGATCACGCGCGGCGAGCGCGTCGGCCTGGGCCTCGATCCCGAGCAGGTTTCCCTCTTCGCCGCCGATACCGGCGAGCGCCTGTGAACCCTCCCTCGGCCGGCAAGGGCGTTCCGCGCCGGCCTTTCCGCCACGCATGAGGCTCTCATGTCCGTCACCGATTGCTTGTCGATCCAGCTCTACACCCTGCGCTCGCTCGAAGACCTCGACCGTATCCTCGATGTGGCGGCCGAGGCCGGCTACCGCCGGGTGGAGACCGTCGGCTCCCAGCTCGACGACGCCGCGCGCGTCAAGGCCAAGCTCGACGCGCGTGGGCTCGCCGCCTCGTCGAGCCATGTCAGCCTCGCGGCCCTGCGCGAGCGGCCGGAGGCCGTCGTCGAGGCCTGCCGCACCCTCGGCATCACCGATCTCTACATGCCGGCGGTGCCGCCGGAAGACCGGGACATGGCAGCCGACGGCTGGCGTGCCGTAGGCCGCGAGCTCGGGCAGATGGCCGAGCGCTTCGCGAAGGAGGGCATCCGCCTCGGTTATCACAACCACCATTGGGAGCTGCAGCCGAAGGCGGGGCCGACGACGGCCCTCGAACTTCTCTTCGAGGGCGCCGGCGCGAGCCCGCTGACGTGGGAGGTGGACGTCGCCTGGCTGGTGCGCGGCCATGTCGACCCGAAGCCCTGGATCGAGCGCTACCGCAACCGGATCACCGCCGCCCATGTCAAGGATATCGCGCCGGCCGGACAGAACGAGGATCAGGACGGCTGGGCCGATGTCGGCGCAGGCGTTCTCGACTGGCGCGACCTGTGGCGCGTCTGCCGGGCGGCGGGCGCAAGATGGATGGTGGTGGAGCACGACAAGCCGGCCGATCCCGCCCGCACGGCCCGGGCGAGCCTCGCCTTCCTCAACGGCATCGAAGGGTGATCGCCATGGCCAGTCTCAACGTCGGCATCGTCGGCTGCGGCGTCATCTCCGGCATCTATCTGAAGAACATCCTCGCCTATCGCGGCCTCACCCTGCGCGCCTGCGCCGACATGCGGCCGGAGGTGGCGCAGGCGAAGGCCGCCTCTGCCGGCATCGAGGCGATGAGCGTGGACCAACTCCTCGCCAGCGAGGATATCGACCTCGTCGTCAACCTCACCGTTCCCGCCGCGCATTTCGGCGTCTCGCTCGCGGCGCTCCAGGCCGGCAAGCACGTCTTCTCGGAGAAACCGCTCGCGGTCGATTTCGAGCAGGGGCGCAAGCTCGTCGACGAAGCCGAGGCCCGCGGGCTTTTACTCGGCTGCGCGCCGGACACTTTTCTCGGCGCGGGCGGGCGGCTCGCCCGCAAGCTGGTGGATGAAGGCGCGGTGGGACGGATCCTGTCCGGCACCGCCTTCCTGATGTCGCACGGCATGGAGCACTGGCATCCGGATCCGGAGTTCTTCTTCAAGCCGGGCGGCGGGCCGATCCTCGACATGGCGCCCTATTACCTGTCCGCGCTCATCAATCTCGTGGGGCCTGTGGCCCGGGTCTTCGCCATGGCGAGCATCGGCTTTCCCGAGCGGGTCGTGACGGCTGAATCGCCGCGCAAGGGCGAGCGCATCACCGTCGAGACGCCGACGAGCGTCATGGCGCTGATCGAATTCGTCTCCGGCGCCCAGGTGACCTTCACCATGAGCTGGGATGTGTGGAAGCACGGCCATCCCGCCATCGAGCTCTACGGCACCGAAGGCTCCATGCGCGTGCCGGACCCGAACTTCTTCGGGGGCGTGGTCGAGACCACCGAGCGTGGCGGTGAGTGGCGGAGCCACGATGCCGGCGCCCTGGCGCTCGGGGCACCCAACTGGCGTGCGCCCAACTGGCCGCCGGAGATGCCTGACCGCGCCAACTATCGGGCACTCGGCCTTGCCGATCTCGCCAGCGCCGCGCTCGCCGGCACACCCCACCGCTCGACGGGACGGCTCGCACTGCACGTGCTCGAGGTGATGCACCGCATCCTCGAATCCGCCGCGACCGGGCAGGCGATCGCCATCGCCACGGCGCTGGACCGTCCGCCGGTCCTCGAGGAAGATGCCGCCGGCGCGCTGTGGAAGGGGCTGCCGGAGACGGCGAGCGCAGCCTGACGCGCGGGTGGCCAGTAAGGGAGATGGGTCTGTGGAGCCTGTTCGCTGGGGCATCCTGAGCACGGCCAGGATCGGCCGGGAGAAGGTCGTGCCCGCCATGATGAAGAGCCCGTCATGCAAGGTGGTCGCGGTCGCTTCGCGCGATCTCGAGGCGGCCCGCGCCATGGCCTCGGCGCTCGGCATCGAGCGAGCCTACGGCTCCTACGAGGAGCTTCTGGCCGATCCGGAGATCGAGGCCGTCTACAACCCGCTGCCCAACCATCTGCACGTGCCGCTGACGCTCGCCGCGGCGGCGGCGGGCAAGCATGTGCTGTGCGAGAAGCCCATCGCGCTCGACGCCGCGGAGGCACGGCAGCTCGAGGCGGTGGCGGACAAGGTCCTCGTCGCCGAGGCCTTCATGATCCGCCATCACCCGCAGTGGCTCGCCGTGCACGACATGGTCCGCGCCGGCGAGATCGGCGAGCTACGCCTCGTCAACGTGCTCTTTTCCTATTTCAATGCCGACCCGGCCAATATCCGCAACATGCCGGAGATCGGCGGCGGCGCGCTCTACGACATCGGTTGCTATGCCGTTGTCAGCGGGCGCTTCCTGTTCGAGGCGGAGCCGCAGCGCGTCGTCAGCCTTCTCGAGCGCGACCCGACCTTCTGCACCGACCGTCTGTCGAGCGGCCTCGCCGATTTCGGCGGCGGACGCCAGCTCGTCTTCTCGGTCTCGACCCAGCTCGTGCCCTTCCAGCGCGTCGAGGTGCTCGGCACTAAGGGGCGCATCGAGATCCGCATTCCTTTCAATGCACCGCAGGGGGAGGGCACGCGCATCCTCGTCGACAGCGGCGCTGCGCATGACGATGCAGCGGCGCGTTTCGTGGCGATCGCGCCGTGCGACCAGTACACACTGCAGGGCGAAGCCTTCTCCCGGGCCGTGCGGGGCGTCGCGCCGCTCGCGGCCGGCATCGAGGATGCCGTCACCAACATGCGCATCCTCGATGCGCTCTACCGGTCGGCGAAAAGCGGGGCCTGGGAAGGCGTCTGACGCAGCGCCGGTTCAGACCGCAATGACACGTCCGGGCCAGGGATTGCGGCCTTCGCGCAGCCACAGGAGCGTGTCGAGCCACAAGCCCGAGGCGTGGCTGTCGTGGAACAGGCCGAAATGGCCGATGGCCTCGCGGCCGTAATCGGCGGGGGCGAGACGCACGGCGGTTCGTGCGGCGCCGGCATAATAGCCGAGCGCGCGGCGAATCGCCGGCACGGTGCCGAATTCGTCGTCCGCCATGGTGACGGCGAGGATCGGCGCCGTCACCGCCGCCATGCGGGCGAGGACGTCGGGCCGCTCGGACCGCGGATGGCTCAGCTCGAAACGCGGGCGGCGGAAGCTCCACTCGGTGGCAACGCCGGCCGGCAGGTCCTCCAGCCAGCCGAGGCGGCGGCCGGGGAAATAGCCGCAGGCGGCCGTCAGGGCCGGCATGGCGATATGCCATTTGAGGAACAGGGCGAGGCGCCGCTCCGGCGCATAATCGCCGCACCAGGCATATTGGGCGCCGACGGTCAGCATCCGGTCGATGAGCGGGGCGCTGCGCGCAAGGCCGGGCACGAAGCCGCCGATGCTGTGGCCGACCACCATCAGCGGTCCCGTCCGCCGGCGGGCGTGCATCAGGCGGATGGCGGCATCCATATCGCGCTCGCCCCAGTCGCGCCAGCGGTAGCCGCAGCCCTTCAGCTTCTGGGGCCGCGATGCGCCGATGCCGCGGTAGTCGTAGGTCAGCACCTCGAAGCCCTGCCCGGCGAGGAAGCGGGCATAGCGGTGGTAATAGCGCGCGAGGACACCCGTGGCCGGATTGATGATGACGCTTCCGGCGCTGTCCGCGCGCGCCGGCCAGAGGCGCGCGCCGAGCCGCACGCCGTCCGTGCAGACGATCTCGCAGGCCTCGCCGTCCTCGACAGAAGGAAAATGGGCTCGCTCGTTCATGCCGGGAGGATAGGGGGCGGGGCGCGTTGTGTATATTCACTGGCCGGTATACATTGGGCTATGGGCGAAAGGTCGGTGACGACGCGCGAGCGCATCATCAAGGCGGCGGTGAAGCTCTTCCACGGCGAAGGGATCCGCGCCGTCAGCGTCGATGCCGTCGCAGCGAAGGCCGGCGTCACCAAGCGCACGCTCTACTATCACTTCCGCAGCAAGGACGATCTGATCGCGGCCTATCTGGAGACCCGCGACCAGCCCAATCTCGTCGTGTTCAGGCAATGGTTCGACGAGGCCAAGGGCGATGTGGCCGACCGAGTGGAGGCGATCTTCCAGAACCTCGCCCGCTCGGCGCGCCACCCGAAGTGGAAGGGCTGCGGCTTCCTGCGCACGTCGGTGGAGCTCATCAACATGCCGGGCCACCCGGCCATCGTCGCCGGCCGGGCGCACAAGAAGCGGGTGGAGGACTGGCTGTGCGGCGTGTTCGTGGAGGCCGGCATCGAGGGACCGGATGCCCGGCAGCTCGCGCGGCAGGTCATCCTGCTCATCGACGGGGCCTTCTCCGTCGTGCTGCTCCACCGCGATCCCGGCTATATGGAGGCAGCCGGCGCGGCGGCGGCCAGCCTGGTTCGGGCAAGGCTCGCCACCGGCCGCGAGAAGGACAGGCCGAATGGCGCCCCGACGGCTACAGGAGACCAGGATAGCGAAGGCGACGCCCGCGACGAAGATGCTTGAAGAGGTGGGCTTCGCCTTCACGCCGCACAGCTACGCCCACGATCCCTATGCCGAGTGCCCGCGTGGCGCGGGTGATCAGCTGATGCCGCGAGCCGCGCATTCCGGTTGATGCCGGTCAAGGCGAGAGGCGGCGCGGCCGTTACGCTCGTTCGTCGCCGGTGCCCTTCAGCGCGGGAGGCGATCGATGGACGAAGCGATCAGGAAGACGATACTGGCCTTGCTCGACGAGCATCGCATCATGACGGTCGCCACGCTCAGGCCGGACGGCTGGCCCCAGGCGACGACGGTCGGCTATGTGAACGACGGCCTCACGCTCTATTTCCTCTGCGGACCCGACAGCCAGAAGGCGGCGAACCTCGCCGCCGACGACCGCGTGTCGCTGACGATCGACCACGACACGTCGGACCTGATGGCGATCTCGGGTCTCTCCATGGCGGCCCATGCCCATCCCGTGACGGATCGGGCCGAAGCCGAGAAGGTTCTCGGCCTCCTGCCGCTGAAATATCCCGAGCAGGGGCCATTGCCGTTTCCCATGCCGACGCCCGACGACGTGCGCATCTTCCGGCTGACGCCGACAGTCATCTCGGTGCTCGACTATTCCAGGGGCTTCGGGCACACGGACCTCGTCACCTGCTGACGGGGCCGGCGGGCGCAGTCTCCTCAGATCGTGAGCGGGGACCGGCCCTCGCACGACCATGACAGGAGTTCCTGCTTGTTCGGCGCCGGCCGCCAGCTCTCGTCGGTCTTGGCGGGGCCGAAGAAGCTCGCCGGCTCCGCGTGGGCCGGGCTCCAGTCGCTCTTGGGGCCCGCGAAGAGACCAACGACGAAGAGGACGGCGACGCTGAGGAGAACGAGCGTGTTGAGCACGGTGTCGACGGGGTTGGCGGCGAGATGGTCGCTGATCTCGGACCAGCTCGCGAACGCCTCGTCGTCGTGAAAGGGCAGGCGGCTGCTCATGACGGCTCCTCGGTGATGAAGCGGCCGCATTGTCGGCGCCTGCCGTCGCAGAACTTTGCCCGTCAGGGGCCGATTTTGTCACAGGACGTGTCGGCTCCCGGGCTTGCGACATCTCGACAAACATTTCCTCAGGGGCGCACGCCCGGCGTCTCCAGGGGCAGGCCCGCCGCGCGCTCCATGAGATAGAGCTCGAGCTCGACGATCTCCGGCGCGCCGAAGGCGAAGGCTTCCGCGCGCACGCCGATCATGCAGTTGCGCAGGCGCCGCTGCAGGGAGCCGACGGCCTGCCATTCCAGCCGGTAGAGAGGGTAGGCCGTCGGGTGGCCCTGGGGCATGACGCTGCCGCCGAGCCGCTCGCCCGAGCGCGCGTCGTGGCAGGAGGCGCAGGAGAGGTCGAGCTGGCCGATGCGCCGTTCGTAGAGCCGGCGGCCGTTGTCGCGGAACGGGGCCAGCCGCTCGTCCTGCGGCGGGCTGATCGGCATGCCGCGCGACTGGTGGGCGACATAGGCCGTCAGCGCGATGAGTTCCGGGCTCTCGTGCGGCAGGGGCGATGCCTCCTGCCGCGCCCGGCGGCACTCGCCGATGCGGCCGGCAAGATCGATGGGGCGTTCGCTTCTTTCGTTGAACGCAGGGTAGCGGGCGGCGACGCCGCGCATGCTCGTCGCCGCCTCGCCGTGGCAGCCGGCGCAGCTGCGCCCGTTCGCGCCTTCCGGGCGGTTCCACAGCTGCTCCCCGTCGAGGACGGCGAACATGCCGGGATTGCTCATGTCGTCCGCCTGCATGGCGCGGTTCTCGGGGCTCATGAAGTCGGTGCCCGAGCGCTTGTCGGCCACGTCGGCGGCAGGGGCCGAGGAGCCGGCAAGGCAGGCGGCAAGGAGGCCGGCGAGGAGACGCGGCGCGCGCCCCGTCATGTCACCGTGATCTCCGTCTCGGCCGTGCGCGTCTCGCCGTCGTCGCCGGTCCAGGCGAAGGCGATGGTGCCGCTGTCGGTCGCAACCGCGGTGAAGGCGAGATAGGGATTGGCCGCGATCGCGGGGAAGAGGTCGGCGGAGAAGATCTCCTCGCCGTTCCAGGTGCAGACGAAGCGGTTGATGATATCGCGCGGGATCGTCTTGCCCATGGTGCCCGTGCGGAAGCCGGTCTCCATCGGGTGGGCGAGCATGGCGCGGATCTCGACGATCTCGCCGCGGCGCGCCGTCTTCGGCGCATTGATGAGGGCGCGGGTCATAGGAGGTCCTCGACGCAGGCGGCCAGCGTCACGATCACGTCGGCCCGATGCGACCAGAAGCTGCCGTCGCTCATCTCGGCGATGGCCGCCACGGTCTGGGAGGTGGCGAGGCGGATGCGCGTGGCGACTTCGGCTCGCCCCGTCCGTGGGCCGATGTGGAACACCGCGACATCCGCCTGCGGGTTCTTCTCGTTGAACAGGGCGATGCGCCGCACGTGGTCGGTCTCGCTCATCGGGCTCTCGACCTTGACCGAGAGGCCGACCGAATTGCCGTTCTCGACGAGCGGCGGCACCGCGAGCTGCACCCGGCCGGTCTTCACGTCGGCGCCGCCGGTGAAGGTGCGGATGGCCTCCTCCAGCGTCGGGCGGGCGCGGGCAGCGCGCGGCGCGACGAGCGTCAGGGCCAGCACGGCACTGCCGGCGACGAGATCGCGCCGGCGGAGGCCGCTGGTGGTCGCTTTGTCCCGCATGGCTCACTCCTTCAGCGTGACGAGGAAGGCGACGACGTCCTCGATCTCCTCGGCCGTCAGGATCGGCCGGTCGCGGAACGAGGCGGCGACCCGCGTGAGTCCGTCGGTGCGATAATAGGCCGGCATGATGCTGTCGGGGACGAGCCGTTTCATGTCGACGATGCGCAGACGGATCTGCCCTTCGTTCAGGCGGCTGCCGGCGCCGGCGAGCGTCGGCGCCAGGGTTCCGTGCAGGTGCGGCTCGGGCAGGGGTGCGGCATGGCAGAGCACGCACAGGCTCCTGTGCCGGTCCATGACGAGGCGCCGGCCGTTCTCCGCATCGCCGGGGCGGCCGGTGAGGGAGCGGGTGATGGCGTCCCCCTCCACCACGTAGGGCCGCTGCGGCTCGGCCGCCGCAGAGGGGGCGAGCATCGCAAGCACGCAGAGGCCGTTCCACCACCTCATCCGAAGACTTCGCCCGTGATGGTGTCGAACCAGGCTTCCGCATAGGCCGCCTCGCTGGCGCGGACATCGGCGGAGGCATCGAGCGGGCTCACGCCGCCGGCGCCCGCGACTTCGGCGAGAAGGCCCTCGCGCGGCTCGTAGACGCCGGCGATGGAGATGCCGTAGTCGGGCGCGGCGAGGCTGTAGCAGGTGTTGATGAGCTTCGGCGCAGCCGGCTGCCCGCCCGCAAGCAGGGTGGCAACGGCAGCGGCGCAGGCCTTGGCCTGGGCATTGGCCGAGAAGGCGGATTTCGGCATGGCGCCGGCGATGGCCGCATCGCCGATGACGTGGATGCCGGGCCGGAGCCGGGATTCGAAGGTGACGGAATCGATCGGGCACCAGCCGGTGCGGTCGGCGACGCCGGCGGCCGCGGCGATGGCGCCGGCGCGTTGCGGCGGGATGACGTTGGCGACGGCAGCCTGATGGCTGCCGAACTCGGTCGTCAGCGTCTTCGTTGCGGCGTCGACCTCCGTCACCCGACCGCCGAAGGACAGCGAGACCCATTCGATCAGGCCCGGATAGAGCTGCTCCCAGGCCTCCTCGAAGAGGCGCTGCTTCGAGAAAGTGTCCTTGGCGTCGAGGATGAGGAGCTTGGAGCGCGGCTTGTGCGCCTTGAGGTAATGGGCGACGAGGCTCGCCCGCTCGTAGGGGCCGGGCGGACAGCGGAACGGATTGGCCGGCGCCGCGATGACGACGAGGCCGCCGTCGTCCATGGCTTCGAGCTGCCGGCGCAGCAGCGCCGTCTGCTCGCCGGCCTGCCAGGCATGCGGCATCACCTCCGCGCCCAAGGCGCCATAGCCGGGAATCGCATCGAGCATCAGGTCAATGCCGGGCGCGAGGATGAGGCGGTCGAAAGCGAGGTCGGAACCGTCGTCGAGCCGCAGCCGGCGGGCTTCGGCATCGATCGCGGTTGCGCTCGCGGCAACGACGTCGATGCCGTCGCGCTGCAGTCCGTCATAGCCGAAATACTGGGCATCGAGATCGCGCAGGCCGGCGAGAACGGCATTGCTGAATGGACAGGCGGTGTAGCGGGCCTTGGGTTCGACGAGCGTGACGCGGATATCCGCGCCCTGTCGTTTCAGCGCACGGGCCGCGCTCGCCCCCGCGAAGCCGCCGCCGACGACGGCCACATGGGGCGGGGCCTGGGCGAGAACGCGCGGGGCCGCGAGCGCGGCAGCGCCGGTGGCGAGCCCGGCCACAACGGTCCTGCGGCTGAGCGTGCTAAGGCCCGGCCGCGATCCACTCGGCGATGGCGCGCGCTTCCTCATCCGAAAAGCCCTTCGCAATGCGATCCATGACGGTGGCCGGCCGCTCGCCGTTGCGGAAGGCCGCCATGGCGTCCGCGATCTCGGCGGCGGGCCGGCCGGCAAGGCCCGGGACCGGGCCGTTGCCCGCGGGCGCGTGGCAGCCCGAACAGGCGGTGGCGCCGGCCGGTGCCGGCAGCGGCGCCCTCTGGGCCGCGTGGGGGCTTGCGGCCCAGAGGGCGGCGAGGAGGGCAAGCCCTCCACGCATCAGGCGGCGATGGCGCGTGGTGGCCACGGACGCCACCGCTCACACGAGCGAGTGGTTCTTCAGCGGCAACTGGCGGATGCGCTTGCCTGTGGCCGCGAAGATGGCGTTGAGCACGGCCGGCGCGGCCACCGCGATGGTCGGCTCGCCGACGCCGCCCCAGAAACCGCCGGAGGGCATGACGATGGTCTCCACCGCCGGCATGTCTGCCATGCGCATCACCTCGTAGGTGTCGAAGTTCTCCTGCTCGATGCGTCCGCCGTTCACGGTACATTCGCCATAGAGGCAGGCCGAGAGGCCGTAGACGAAGGAGCCTTCGACCTGCCGTTCGATCTGGGCCGGATTGACGGCGTGGCCGGGATCGGTCGCCGCGACGATGCGATGGATCCTGAGCCGGCCGTCCGTGACCGAGACCTCCGCCGCCGCCGCCACATAGCTGCCGAAGCCCATGATCTGGGCAAGGCCGCGGTGGCGACCCTCGGGCGCCGGCTCATCCCAGCCGATGCGCTCGGCCACCGCATTGAGCACGGCGAGATGCTTCGGATGGTTCGCCATCAGCTTGCGGCGGAAGGCGAGGGGGTCCTGCCCCGCCGCATGGGCGAGTTCGTCGAGGAAGCATTCGAGGTAGATGGCGTTCTGGTTCAGGTTGACGCCCCGCCAGAAGCCGGGTGGCACCGGCGGGTTGCGCATGGCGTGGTCGATGAGCAGGTTCGGGATGGTGTAGCCGAGATGCCCTTCCGGGCTGTCGACCGTGAGCCCCTGGAAGATGAGCGGATCCATACCGTCCTGCATGCGCTGGGGCATGACGGCCGCCAGGATCGATTGGCCCGAGATGCGCATGTGCAGCGCTGTCAGATTGCCATCGGCATCGAGCGCGCCGGTGAGCCTGCCCTGCGTGACGGGGTGGTAGCGCCCCTGCAGCATGTCCTCCTCGCGCGACCAGATGAGCTTCACCGGCGTGCCGGGGAACTCCTTGGCGATGTGGACGACCTGCGTGACGTAGTCCTGCATGCCGCGCCGGCCGAAGCCGCCGCCGAGATGAATCTTGTAAACCTCGCACTGATTGACCGGTAGGCCGGAGGCCTCGGCGGCGGCCGCGAGGCTCGCCTCGCCGTTCTGCGTCGGCACCCACACCTCGCATTTCTCGGGGGTGTAGAGAGCCGTGGCGTTCATCGGCTCCATGGTGGCGTGGTTCTGGTAGGGGAAGCCATAGACGGCCGAGACCATTCGCGCCGCGCCGGCAAGCGCCTCGCGCGCATTGCCGCGCTGGTGGCCGATAAAGGCCTCGTCCGCATCGAGCCCCTCTTCGAGCATGGCGGCGATGGTGGCGCTGGTGACGCCCGTGTTCGGGCCCTCGTCCCAGACGATCGGCAGGGCGTCGAGCGCCGTCTTGGCGCGCCACCAGGTGTCGGCGACGACGGCGAGCGCGGTCTCGCCAACCTGCACCACCTTGCGCACGCCGGGCATGTCGGCGACGGCCGGCGCGTCGAAGCTCTGGACTTTGCCACCGAAGACCGGGCAGGCCTTGATGGCGGCGTTCAGCATGCCGTCGAGCTGGAGATCGGTGCCGTAGATCTGCTTGCCGGTCAGCTTGTCGGCCGTGTCGAGCCGCGGCAGCGGCTGGCCGGCGATGGTCCAGTCCTTCGGGTCCTTCAGCGTCACCTCGGCGGGAGGCGTCATGCGGCCGGCCGCGTCCGCCACCTTGCCGTAGGTGGTCGAGCGGCCGCTCGCGGCATGGGTGATGGTGCCCTTGTCGGTCGTGCATTCGCCGGCCGGCACGCCCCAGTCGGCGGCTGCGGCGGCGATCAGCATCTGCCGGGCGGCGGCGCCGCCCTGGCGCACGTAGTCGTGCGATTCCCGGATGCCCCGGCTGCCGCCGGTCGAGAAGTTGCCCCAGACGCGGCTGCGGGCGAGGTTCTCGCCGGGCGTCGGATATTCGGTGGTCACCCGCGCCCAGTCGCAATCGAGCTCCTCGGCGACGAGCTGGGCGAGGCCGGTGAGGGTGCCCTGGCCCATCTCTGAGCGGGCGATGCGGATCACCACGGTCTCGTCCGGCTTCACCACCACCCAGGCGTTGATCTCGGGCGCGGCGTCGGCGGCGAGCGCTTTGCCGGGTAGGGGCAGGTGGAAGCCGAGGGAAAGGCCCCCGAGGGCGGCCGCAGAGCCGACGAGGAAATTGCGGCGCGATACGCTCTGAACGATCGTCATGGTTCGCCTCCTCAGCCGTTGCTCGTGGCGCTGCCGTCGGCCGCGGCCTTGATGGCGGCCCGCACGCGGTTGTAGGTGCCACAGCGGCAGATGTTGGTGATCTCGGCGTCGATGTCGGCGTCGGTCGGGCTCGGGTTCTGGGCGATGAGCGAGGCGGCGGCCATGATCATGCCCGCCTGGCAGTAGCCGCACTGCGGCACGTCGAGGGCGAGCCAGGCCTTCTGCACGGGGTGCGAGCCGTCGGGAGACAGGCCCTCGATGGTGACGATCTGCTGCTCGGGCTCGATCGCGCTCACCGGCATGACGCAGGAGCGGGTGGCGACGCCGTCGATATGGACCGTGCAGGCGCCGCACTGGGCAACGCCGCAGCCGTATTTGGTGCCGGTCAGCCCGGCCTGTTCCCTCAACACCCAGAGCAGGGGCGTATCGGGCTCGACGTCGATGTCACGCTGAGTGCCGTTGATGGTCAGGCGGGCCATGGAGGAACTCCTTCGGGCGAAAGGGCGGAGGGCGCCGGCACGCGCCGGTGGGCGACAAGCGCGTGCCGGCCGAGCCGCGATCAGCTCTTCTTGTCGGCCGTGGAGGCCGCGGCGGACTGGGCCGGCGCCTCCTTGTCCACGCCGGCGGACGCCTGCCAGGCGCAGCCCTGCCCCTGGGCAAGGGCTCCGGTGGCGAAGGCGGCGAGCCCGAGGGCGGCCACAGCCGCTGCGATGTGCTTCATCATGGGTTCCTCCAGGGTTGACGAGAGAAGCCTAGGGCGCAGCTGTCGCAGAACGTTGTCTCTGCCGACGGCTTTTGTCGCGGCCTGTCACGGAATGGGCTCCTCGACACATTCCGTTACATTCAGCGGCCGCGTTCGCGGGTTCACTTCGCCGCCGGCAGGTCGCGCAGATAGGCGATGACGGCGGCGCGCTCGCTGTCGTTGCGCAGGGCGACCGTCATCGTGGTGCCGGGCACGCGCCCGCGCGGGTCCGCGAGATAGCTGTCGAGCGTGGCCTCGTCCCAGACGATGTCCGCCGCCTTGAGCGCCTGCGAATAGCGGGCGCCGTCGATGCTGCCCGCATCGCGGCCGAGGACGCCGGCGAGGTGCGGGCCGATGCGGTTCTGCCCGGGGTCGGTGCTGTGGCAGGAGGCGCAGCGCGTGCGGAACAGCCGCTCGCCGTCGGGGGCGGCCTGTTGCGCCGCGGCGGGAAGCGGCACGAGGAAAAAGGGAGTAAGGGTGGCGATGGCGATCCTTCGCGCGATCATCCGTTTCCTCTCGCGATTCATGCAGGTGCGCCCGGATACCGGGCTTGGGAGACGCGGCCGCGAGGGAAAGACTGGATGGCGGCCGCCGATCGATGGCCGCAGGATGGGCAGGGCTTGTCGCAGAACTTTGCCGCGGGCCCGCCCCTTTTGTCGCGAAATGTATCGCTGGCCACGGGTCGCAGGAGCTGCCCGGCACGCACAGCGGAGTGCCGGCTGATTGCTGCCGGCGCCTGGCCCGGATCCGCTGCCGGGCGCCTGCGGGTACATTCTGTTACACTTTTTTCGAGCGCGGCAGCAGCCGGCTAACGTATCTAGGGGGCGTGGAGCGCTCCATGGAACCGACACCGCACATCGCCGTCGTCGACGACCATCGCGACATCCGTGATCTCGTCGGCAAGTACCTCGCCCAGCACGGCTATCGCATCAGCGTGGCCGAGAACGCGACTGCGCTGCGCCGGCTGCTCGAACGCGGCGCGCCGGATCTTGTCGTGCTCGACATCATGATGCCGGGCGAGGACGGGCTCAGCGTCTGCCGGCATCTACGCAGCACCACCGACCTGCCGATCATCCTCCTCACGGCCATGGCAGAGGAGACGGACCGCATCATCGGCCTCGAGATCGGCGCCGACGACTATCTGACGAAGCCGTTCAACCCGCGCGAGCTGCTCGCCCGCATCAAGGCGGTGCTGCGGCGCGTCAACAGCCTGCCGCCGCAGCGGCGCGACCGGTTGCAGGCGCGCACGCTCCGTTTCGACCGGTGGGTCCTCAACGTCGGCCGGCGAGAGATCGTGGGCGAGGATGGCGTCGCGGTCGCCCTGAGCACGGCCGAGTTCCGCCTGCTCAAGGCTTTTCTCGATCATGTCGGCATGGTCTTGAGCCGTGACCAGCTGCTCGACCTCACCGTGGGACGCGCCGCGGAGAGCTTCGACCGCAGCATCGACAACCAGGTCAGCCGCCTGCGCAAGAAGATCGAGGCCGATCCGAAGAACCCTATGCTGATCAAGACCCATTGGGGGGGCGGCTACAGTTTCGCTGCCGAAGTGGAGGAGGCATGAGCCGCTTGTGGGCGCGCAGCCTCGCTGCCCAGATCATCGTCCTGATGCTGCTGGCGCTCGCCTTGTCGCAGGGGATCGGCTTCCTGATCTCCTGGGACGAGCGCAGCCAGGCGCTGAAGGCCGCGGCCAAGAGCGAGTTCCTGAGCCGTGCCGCCTCGCTCGCCCGCGTGCTCGAGGCAACGCCCGCTTCGCTCAAGGACGATATCCTGAGCGCCAGCGCCACGGCCTATACGCGCTTCTGGATCTCGGGCGACGAGCCGGCGGACACGCTCGCTTGGCAGCGCGACGCGCAGGTGCGGCTCGCCACGCCCTTGCCGACACTGATGCGCCGCCCGAAGGCGCTGCCGGCGCCGCAAGGCGTCGAGGAGGCGAGGGCGGGCAACATCGCCGCCATCGCCGCAGACGCGCCGGGCCCCTGGGTCAACCTGCCGGCCCATGCGTGGCCACTGTCGCGGCCGGCGAAGTTTCTCTATTTCGACGACGGCAATGGCATGGGGCTTGCCGTGGGGCTCGATACCGGCACCTGGCTCAACGCGGCCTACGCCAAGGCCATGCCGGGCTCGATCTGGACCTCGCAATCGATGGTCTCGCTCGCCATCACCGCCGGCGTGCTGTCGATCATCGCGATGTTCGTCGCGCGCGGCATCGCCCGGCCGATGCGCCGGCTCGCCGTTGCGGCGGAGGCCCTCGGGCGCGGGGAATCCGTGCCGCCGCTGCCGGAATCCGGGCCGGACGACATCCGCCAGACGGCGGTTGCCTTCAACCGCATGCAGGAGCGCCTGCAGCGCTTCGTCGAGGATCGCACGCGCATGCTCGCGGCCATCGGCCACGACCTGCGCACGCCTCTCACGTCGCTCAGGCTGCGCGCCGAATTCGTCTCCGACACCGAGGTGCAGGAGAAGATGCTGAACACGATCGGCGAGATGCAGACCATGACGGAGGCGACGCTCGCCTTCGCCCGCGAGGAGGCGACCGTCGAGGCGACGCGCACGGTCGATCTCTCGGCGCTGGTGGAAAGCCTGTGCGACGACCTCGCCGAGCTTGGCCAGGACGTCACCTTCGTCGACGGCGCGCGGATCCGCTATCGCTGCCGGCCCGACGCCCTCCGCCGCGCCATCCGCAACCTCGTCGAGAATGCCGTCCGCTACGGCGAGCGCGCGCGTGTCCACCTCGACCGCTCGGCCGAGAACATCGATATCGTCATCGAGGACGACGGGCCGGGCATCCCGCGCGAGGATGTCGAGCGCGTCTTCGCCCCCTTCTTCCGCATGGAGCGCTCGCGCAACCGCGAGACGGGCGGGGTCGGCCTCGGCCTGTCGATCGCCCGCGCCATCGCCCGCCATCATGGCGGTGACGTCGTGCTCACCAACCGCCAGCGCGGTCTCAGGGCGGTCATCAGCCTGCCGCGGGTCGGCTGAGGCAGCCGCCGTCAGGCGACCGAGCGCAGGGCGGCGTTCTCGGCCCGGATGCGGATGGCGAGAACGGCGGCGTTGAGCAGCGAGAAAACGAGCGCATACCAGCCGAGGCCAAAGACGAGCGGAAGTACGGCAATCTCGGCCGCGACCACCGCGTAGTTCGGATGCGCCATGAAGCGGAAGGGCCCGGAGCGGACGAGCGGCTTCCCGGGGGGCAGGACGATGATGCGCGTCGTCCATCGCTCCCCGAGCGTCGCGATGATCCAGAGGCGCAGCCCCTGCAGGACAAGGAAGAGGGCAAGCAAGGGCAGTGCGACCGGGGCGTCGCGGGCGAGGAACCAGAGCCCCGCGAGCCAGGCGGCATGCAGCAGCACGATGAGCGGATAATGGCCGGCCGCGTGCTCCCGGCCGCCGCGGGCGAGGAGGCGGCGCGTGTTGCGCCGGGCGAGCCACAGCTCTGCGAGCCGCTGCGCGGTGACGAGGGCGAGGATGATGATCGCCGGCGTCATGCGGCGCGCAGCGCGACGCAGCTTGCCGAAAAGCCCGGTCCCATGGAGGTGAGGGCGGCGCGCGACGGCAGGCCACGGGCGAGGATGCGCTCCAGCACGAAGAAGACGGTGGGGGCGGACATGTTGCCGTAGCCGGCGAGGACGTCGCGCTCCGCATCGAGGCTGCCGGGCGCGAGCCCGAGGGAGGCTTCCAGCGCCGTGACCACCTTGGCGCCGCCCGGATGGCAGATGAAACGGTCGATGTCCGCAAGTGCCAGGCCGCCGCGCGCCAGGACGGCACCGATGGCGGCGGCGGCATTCTCCTCGGCGAAGGGCGGGATCGAGCGGTCGAAGATGACCCCGAGGCCCTCCGTCTCGACCTTCCAGCCCATGATGTCGAGCGTGTCCGGCCAGGTGTGCTGGCCCGAGGCCTCGATGACAGCCAGGCCGTCCCGGTCCGCGGCGAGGACGCAGGCAGCCGCCCCGTCGCCGAAGAGGGCGGTGGCGACGATGTTTTCCTTCGTCAGCTTGTCGAGCCGGAAGGCGAGGCTGCAGAGCTCGACGGTCACCATGAGCACGATCTCGCCGGGGCGGGAGCCGGCAAGGCGTGCCGCCACCGACAGGCCCGAGGTGCCGCCGGCGCAGCCGAGACCGAAAAGTGGCACCCGTTCGATATCCGGCCGCAGCCCGAGCCGCCCGGCGACACGGGCCTCGAGCGTGGGCGTGGCGATGCCCGTCGAGGAGACGGTGACCACGGTACCGACATCCTGTGGCGTGATTCCGGCCCTCGCGAGCGCGGTCGCCGCGGCTTCCACGAAAAGGTCGCAGGCCATGTCGAGATAGGCCGCATTACGCTCGGCCCAGCCGCGCGGTTCGAGGAACCACTGGAGGGGCCGCGTGACGTGGCGCTTGGTGATGCCCGCCGTGTGGAAGACTGCGGCGAGCGGCGCAAAGTCGGGCATCTGCGGGGCGAAGACCTCGCAGGCGGCGCGCGCGATCTCCTCCTGGGAGAGGGTGTAGGGCGGGACGGCGGTGGCGGTCGACAACAGGCTGACATTGGCCATGGCGGACTCCGGTCACCCGTTGCCGAGCGTTGATCGCGGCGAGGCTCGGCGCCTATTCGGCCGGATGTCCCTGGGGAGCTTCCCGGGAAACTTACTGGGACAGCGCCGTGCGAGCCGGTGACGCCGACGGCCATCGCGAGGCAACCCGCGCGAATATAGACGTTCACGCCTGTCGGGACGAGGACGGCGAGATGGCCGGGGCCGCGCGCCCAGACGATGCATCCGACGTGCACGGCGCACCTCGGCAAGCTCCACCAGCCCGCAGCGCGGGCGAGGACCCCGATAACGCCACCGCCGACGAGCAGCCAATAGACCCTCGCGCCCAGAAGGGATCCTGGGTACATGGCCGACTACCTGATGCCGGTGAACCTCGACATCCCGCACCTGGAAGCGCATTTCGTCGACGAGGTCGACCCGCACGTCAATCCGCCCGGGGTCAAGGGGATCGGGGAGATCGCCCTCGTCGGCATGGCCCCGGCCATCGCCAATGCCATCTTCCACGCGACGGCATCCGTGCGCAACCTGCCGGTCCGCATCGAGGACGTTTTGGCCTCCTAGCGTGACAGGGGCCGGCATGCGCCGACCATGTCGGCTCCTTCAGGCGGCGGCGCTCCGGTTCCGCTCGGTAAAGAAAATGGCGCGCATTTGACTTGTTCTGCCGCCGGCAAAACGGCCTCCTAGGGTCAGCGGGCAAGCGGGAGGCGTGGCAATGCTGTTGACGATCAATATGCTGGACGGGGCCTTCAAGGGGGACATGCGACAGAAGATCGTCATCAAGGACCTCATCGCCCAGGTGATTGCGGCCCAGGCGCTGAGCGTGGCGGCCTACAGGCGCATCGAAGTGACGGTCGACAACGCACGCCAGCTGGTCGCGCTCGTGGCTGAAGAGCGGGTGTTCGAGACGCCGGAGATCGGCGAGGTCACCATCGGCCGACGGGCAGAGCAGATCCTGATGAACCTCGTCAGCCGGCCCCTGCCGACGAAGGTGCCGGTTCCGCCGGCGCGAGGACGCGGTGCCCCGACCGGCGGACCCGCCGGGAATCAATAGCCGAACAGGAAATCTCCGGCATCGAGGTCGGACAGCTCGATGCCGGCGATGAAGATGCCGCCATCGCCGAAGTCGATCGCCACGCCGCCGTCGACCTCGCGCGAGGCGGCGAGGACCTCGTCGACATTCGTGAGAGGTCCACCGAGGAAGCGGATCCGGTCGCTGCCGTCCTCGAAATCCTCGATGCGGTCGTAGCCGGTCTCGTTGCCGACGTAGTTGAACACGTCCGCCCCGGTGCCGCCCCACAGCTGGTCGTCGCCGTCGCCGCCGTAAAAATGGTCGTTGCCGGCTTCACCATACAGCCGGTCATTGCCCGCTTCGCCGTCGAGGCGATCGCCCCCGGCGCCGCCATAGGCGACGTCATCGCCGTCGCCGAGGAGGAAATAGTCGCCCGTCAGCGTGACGCCGGCCAGGTTGCCGAGGCCGCTGTCGCCGTCGAGCCCGTAGACGGTATCGTTGCCGGATCCGGTCATGACGACGAGGTGCTCGAAACCGATCGCCGTCGCTCCGCCGGGGATGATGCCGGAGGCAACGTCGACGAGGAGGTCGTCGGTCGCATCGCGTTCGTCGATCATGAGCCGGTCGAAGCCCGTGCCGCCATCGAGGAAGTCGGCGCCGCCGCCGCCGCTGATGAAGTCGTTGCCCTCATGGCCGCGGATCACGTCGGCGCCCGGGGTGCCGATGAAGGAATCGCGGCCGGTCGAGCCTTCGATGGTCAGCTGCTCGAAACCGACCGCAGCTCCCGACTTGCCGACGCCGAGACTCGACAGGTAGATCTCGCCCGTATCGGCATTATGGGTGGCGCTGAAGCCGACGAACTCCCAATTGCCACCTGGGCCCGGCGCGAGTTGGGTCTGCGCGGCGCGGAAGTCGAGGACGAGGTGGTCGATGCCCTCGCCGCCGTCGGCGCGGCCTACACCGTTCAGCACCACGAGGTCGTCGCTGGTGCCGGCATTGATGTGATCGTAGCCCCAGCCGGTCCCGCCGATGATGACGTCGTTTCCGGCTCCACCGGACAGGCGGTTGGCGCCGGAATTGCCGGCAATGTAGTCGTCGTGCTCGGTGCCGTAGACGTTCTCGATGGAGATCAGCACGTCGCCCTGGGCATAGCCGCCGATCTGCGGGCCGCTGCGCGTCAGGTCGACGTTCACGCCCTTGGGCGAGCCGGTGTATTCCACCGTGTCGGAACCGCCGCGCCCGTCGATCATGTCGGCTCCGGCGCCGCCATTGATGACGTTGTCCCGGTTGTTGCCGGTCAGCCGGTCGTCATGGCTGGAGCCCGTCAGGTCCTCGATATTGTAAAGCATGTCGCCTTGGGCATCGCCGCCGATCTGCGGTCCCGGGCGGTCGAGGTTGACGTCGACGGCCTCGGGCGAGAAGGCGTAGCTCGCCCTGTCGCGCATGCCGTCGCCGCCATCGATGATGTCCGCCCCCGCGCCGCCGCGCAACGTGTTGTTCCCGGAATCGCCGATCAGAACATCATCGAAGCGCGAGCCGGTGACGTTCTCGATGCCGACAAGAACGTCGCCTGCGGCGTCGCCGGCGCTCTCCTGTGGTCCGGAGAGGCGCAGGTCGACCGAGACGCCGGCGAGGGAGGAGAGATAAACCGCCGTGTCGCGGCCGGCGCCGCCGTCAAGCAGGTCGACGCCGGGACCGCCCCACAGGCGGTCGTTGCCATCCCCGCCGAAAAGGCTGTCGTCGCCGGCATAGCCGACGAGATCGTCATTGCCTCCAAGACCTTCGAGAACATCGGCAAACCTGGTTCCGTAAAGCCTGTCATCATCATCGGTTCCCACGGGCATGGCAGCCTCCTGTGCGGTGTGGCAGCGCAGGATTTCCGAAGGTTACATGGAAGGCAATACAAATATATGCTGTCGCTTTCGTTCGAAAATAACTCTACTTTACAACGGAATGATTGGTATGACCAATTCAAACATTTCCTGCGCATCTGTGTGCCGTTTGCTCCTTAAGATGCACCCATGGCCTATGGCCTGAGCACTAACGAGGGGTTCCGGATTCGATTGCGGCCATGCCAGCCCCGCCTCGGTCGGGAACGCGCGACCATCAGCGTTCGCCGGCCGGATTGAAACTGCGCAAGGCGTCGCGCCGCCCGCGACTCGGGATCACTCGAAAGACACCACTCGCCCGGCATCCGCTCGACGACGTCTTCGCCGCGGAAAGGGGCGCGCCGGTAGCGCCCCTGATGGCGCGGTCACTTCGCCTGTTCGATCTTCGTGACGGTGATGCGGCCATTGATGCGGTCGGCCTCGAACCGGACCTTGTCGCCGACCTTGACGGTCTTGAGCATGGCGGGGTCGGCCACCACGAAGACCATGGTCATGGCATCCATGTCGAGGTTCTTGATCGGGCCGTGCTTGAGGGTGACCTTGTTCTGCGCCGGGTCGATCTTCGTCACCTGACCGTCGACAGGGGCGGCCTGCGCCAGCGCGAGGACAGGGGCGAGGGACAGGGACAGAAACGGGATTATGGCGATCGCGAATTTGCGCATCCTTGTCATCCTTCCTTCGGTTCTCGTCACTTGACGATGATCTTGCCGGTCATGCCGGCTTCGCGGTGGCCGGGAATGAGGCAGGAGAAGTCGAATTCGCCCGCCTTGGTGAACTTCCACACCATCTCGCCGGTCTTCCTGGGGGCGAGACGCCGGGCATTGGGATCCTCGTGCTCCATGTCAGGGTTCTTGCGCATCTCCTCGGCATGCTTGAGGTTTTCCGCGAGCGTCGCGACGACGATCTCGTGGTCGATCGCGCCGTTGTTGCGCAGCACGAACTTCACCTGCTCGCCCTTGCGCACCTCGATGGTGCGGGGCACGAACTCCATGCGGCCGTCAGCTTCGCGCATTGTCACCTGCACGATACGGGCGGGCTTCTTCGGATCGCCCGGCTGGCCGTAGGCGCGCTCGTCGCCATGGGAATGGCCGGCGTCGGCGAGCGCCGCGGCCGGTATGCAAAGGGCCGCAAGGGCGGCAAGGATCGTCTGGATCTTCATGTCTGCTCCGGGGTCGATGATCGGGGTCAGTGGTTGCCGTGGGAGGATGCGCCGCCGGGCTTCACGGCCCGGAATTCGGCAGCGCCTTCTGTCGGTGCGGGTGTGGCGCGCTCGGCACCGGGCGGCGCGCCCGTCCATTCGTAGGCGACGGTGCCGGGCGGGTGCTCGAACCAGCCCGGGTCCTTGTAGTCATCGCGCGCCAGCCCCTCGCGCACCTTCACCACCGAGAACATGCCGCCCATCTCGACGGCGCCGAACTGGGCGAAGCCCGTCATCATCGGCAGCGTGTTGTCGGGCAGCGGCATCTCCATCTCGCCCATGTCCGCCATGCCGGCCGTGCCCATGGGCATGTAGTCGGGCACGAGCTTCCTGATCTTCTTCGCCACCTCCCTCTTGTCGACGCCGATGAAGGTCCTGAGGTCGTGGCCCATGGCATTCATGGTGTGGTGCGACTTGTGGCAGTGGATGGCCCAGTCGCCCTCCTTGTCGGCGACGAAATCGAAGGCGCGCATCTGGCCCACCGCGCAGTCGATGGTCACCTCCGGCCAGGCGGCTTCCTCCGGCACCCAGCCGCCGTCCGTGCACGAGACCTTGAAGTCGTAGCCGTGCATGTGGATCGGGTGGTTGGTCATGGTGAGATTGCCGAAGCGGATGCGCACCTTGTCGCCCTTGGCCGCCACGATGTGGTCGATGCCGGGGAAGACGCGGCTGTTCCAGGTCCAGAGATTGAAGTCGGTCATCTCCGCCACCTTCGGCACATAGGCGCCCGGCTCGATGTCGTAGGCGGACATGAGGAAGACGAAGTCGCGGTCAACGCGGCGGAAGGCGGGATCCCGCGGGTGGACGACGAAGAAGCCCATCAGGCCCATGGCCATCTGCACCATCTCGTCGGCATGCGGGTGGTACATGAAGGTGCCGCTCTTCGTCAGCACGAACTCGTAGACGAAGGTCTTGCCCGGCTTGATGTGCGACTGCGTCAGCCCGCCGACGCCGTCCATGCCGTTGGGCAGGATCTGTCCGTGCCAGTGGATCGTGGTGTGCTCGGGCAGCCTGTTGGTGACGAAGATGCGCACCTTATCGCCTTCCACCGCCTCGATAGTCGGCCCGGGCGACTGGCCGTTGTACCCCCACAGATGCGCCACCATGCCCGGCGCGAGCTCGCGCACGACGGGCTCGGCGACGAGATGGAACTCCTTCCACTCGCCGTTCATGCGCCAGGGCAGCGTCCAGCCGTTGAGCGTGACGACCGGCTGGTAGTCCGGGCCGGTCGTCGGCACGAGCGGCGGCTGCGTCACCGCCTCCTTCATGGTGGGAGCCTCGGGGATGGAGGCGGCCGCGGCGCGGCCAGAGACGGCACCGGCGCTGACGAGCGCGGCCGAGGCACCGAGGAACGATCGACGGGAAACCGTCATGAGCTTTGCCTTTCTCAGTGTCCGCCGGCCTCGGCGGCCGCAAGCGCGACGGGGCCTTCTCCGGCTCCGCCGGAGGCGCCGCCGCCAATGATGGCGGTGTCGAAATCGACCGATGCGAGGAAGAAGTCGCGCCTGGCGCCGATCGCCGCGACGTTGCTGGCGATGCTCTCGCGCACGGTCGTCAAGAGCTCGAAGACGTCGATGAGCATGCCGTTGTATTGCAGCAGCGCCTCCTCGCTGACCGTCTTGCGCAGGGGCAGGATGCGGCTCTGATACTGGCGGGCGATGTCGTGGCGGCCGCGATAGGCGAGATAGGCCTCGCGCGCCTCGGACCGCACGTTGACGGCCTTCTCCAGCAGGCGGTTGACCGTCTGCATGTAGGTCTCGCGCGCCTGCCGCACCTTCACCTCGCCGAGGTCGAAGATGGGGATCTCGATCTCGAGCTCGAAGCCCTTCGGGTAGGCCTTCTCCTTGTGCCCGTCCTCGATGACGCGCTCGTAGTTCCGCCGCAGGCTGCCATCGAGCATGGAAACGAAGCGCGTCGCCTCGCTCAGCCCGAGGCCCTTCGCCATGGCCTCGAGCTCGAGGCGGGCCGCGATGAGGTCGACGCGCCGGCGCACCGCCTCCTCCTCGACCTGTCTCGCCGTCCTCAGCCGCGGCAGGGGCGGCAGTTGCCCCGGCAGCCTGTAGTTGATGTCCGCGCCCCAGAGGCCGAGTTGGCGCGTCAGAGCTTCGCGCTGGGTCGCCGCCGCGAGGCGCGCCTCGGCCAGCTGGTTTGATATCTCCGCGTAGAAGGCGCCGGCCCGGGCCTGGTCGAGCTTGTTGGCGGCACCCGTCTCGCCGAGCTTGCGGGTGAGGTCGGCGGCGGCGTCGGCCGAGGTGCGGGCCTCGTCGAGGAAAGCGACCGTCTGCCGCGCCGCGACAGTGCGATAATAGGCCCGCCGCGTCTCTGCCGCCATGCGGAAGGTCGCCTCGATGGCCCGCTGCCGGGCTGCCTCGAACTGGGTCTTCGCGATGTCGCTGCGCGCCGGCAGCGTGAGAAGCGCGAGGATATTGGCGACGAGGCGCCGTTCGATCTCGAGTTCGCCGCCCGTCGACAGGCGCTCGATGCCGATGACGGGGTTCGGCGGCAGGCTCGCCTGAACGAAGGCCGCTTCCGAGATGCCGAGGGTATTGTACGCCGCCTGCAGGCCACGGTTGTTGAGAAGCGCGACCTGCACGGCGCCATCTGCCGTCAGCGGCCGGGCGAGCAGTGCCTTGACGCGTTGCTGCGCCGCTGCGGCATCGGCTGCGGAGGCAATCTTGATCGTGTCCTTGCCGAGGTCGGCGGAGACCCGCGCCGCGACAGGCCCCATGCCGCCGTCTGGCGTGAAGACGCAGCCACCAAGGGCGAAGGCGAGCACACCGGCCGTCACGAGGGGCCTCACCCGTCTGCACGGAGGGGAGTGGAAAGTAACCGCCGTCATTCACTCCTCCCGCGAGGGGCGACACTCTCGTTGCTCGCGGACCACAGTCGGGGCGCGACGGGCTGGTAGTCGATCGTACCGGCCGTCACCGGCACGTAGCGCAGCGGCGGCACCAGCGCGCCGGGATCGGCCGGATCGGCACCCGCCGTGATGGGAGGGGGGCCGGAACATGCGGACAGGAGGACGGCGCAAGCCGTCGCAAAAAAGGCTTTCATGATTGGACCTCGGACAGGCCGACGAGGGCGCGGGTGGCGCGGGTGGCGCGGGCGCGCCACGAACCACTCGCTCAACGACAGCACGTGACACGGCTACCGGCGAAAGAGGTCGGCCAGGATCCGGGGAATGTGGTGGACCGCTTGTGGTCCGGTGCCGGAATCAGGCCGACGCTTGCGCGCTGCCCGATCGCGGCGGCCGCTCGAGGCGTGCCGCGAGGGCTTCCTTGATGCCGACGCGAAAGAAGGCCGGCTCGATGGCGCCGACGATCCTGTGCGGAGACGACGTGCAAACGGCCGACGGTATGGCGAGATGACAGGCGAAGGCGCAGCAGTTCATGCCAGCGCCCTGGTTCCTCTCGGATTTGCACGAGCCATCGTTCGTGGCGGGGCAGGCCTGGCCGGCGGCCGGGCCGTGATCGCTGTCGGCATCCTGGCCATGGCCGTGATGAACGTGCGCATGCCGCGGCGTCTCCGCCACAGCGCCTCCTGCTGCAGGCATTTGTCCGGGCGTATTGGCATAGCCCCAGCCGACGCTCGTCGCCGAGAAGGCGAGGGCGGCGATGAGGATCACCAATCTGCGAAATGCTTGCAGCATCGGATGAACGATAAGTGCGATCTTGGTCATGGCAAGGCTGGACACTTCGTCCGACCGGAATTCTGGCGGCGGTGACGCGGTCGCCACAGCATATCAGGATTGAGGCGGCGGAGACGTGCGAGGCTCGCGACCGGGCAAGGACTGCCTCAGACCGTGGACGGGGTGTAGCCCGCCTTGATCACGAGCGCCTTGATCGCCGCGATGTCTGTTCCGCCTCGCACGGAAACGAGCTTGGAGGCCGGATCTACCGCAACCTGCGTCCCCGGCAGGCCCGTCTCGATCGCCTTGCTGATGGCAGCGGCACAGTGGCCGCACGTCATATCCTCCACCCGCAGGCTCAGGACCTCACGGCCGGGCTGCGGAACGACGTTTGTCTGCGACTGATGGGCATTGCACCCGCACATGGACTCGCTCTCCGTTTCAGGGACCATGCGCCATCTCTGCGCCTTCCCACCATGGGAAGGTCAAGAGCGCCTTTACCGGCCCGGCCGCAACTCTGGGTTAACGGTCATCCTCGTCGCCGTCGCCCGCGTCGCTGCCGCCCAACCAGCCGCCCATCGTCATATGGGCCATGCGGCGACGGCCGTTTCTCCACTATGGATGAATGAAAACCAGAACGCTCTCTCAAGCCGGAGGAAAATAGGGTCTCAGGTCGGTTCCACTGCCGACAGTTGCAGCCCCGACGCATGTGACCGCGGCGGACTGTTGCGTCAATGCGGCAATCTGAATGACAAATTTACAGCGTGGGGGGCGCTCATCGCGCCCCCCGACAGATCCGGAACTTTGGGTCCGAAAACGGAACCCCGAGGGTTCCACCAACCACCCACCGCTCACGAGCAACCCGTCGTGCCGCCGCACGTGTCGCATTTCATGCAAGTGCCGTTGCGGACGAGCGTGAAGTTACCGCATTCGGGGCAGGCTTCGCCCTCGTAGCCCTTCATGCGAGCTTCGGCGCGACGGTCAGCGAGGGAGCGCCCGGTGCCCGTCGCAGGCTGGGAGGGGGCGGCGAAGCCGAGCTCGGCCATCTGCGCCTCGCCCACGGTTTCCTCGTCCTCCTCGAAGGCGGGTTCGCCCTTCAGGGCCGTCGCGCCGGAGGCGAGAGCGACAACCGTGGAGCCACGGCCGGCAGTGGGAGCGGGGCGACTGTCGCCGCCACCGGCGATCGACAGGAAGTTCGTCGCCCGGCCGCGCACGAAGCCGCGCGAGACCACCTGCGGCGCCGTTGCCTGCGGGGCAGGGGCCTTGCCCTGGGCGACGCCGCCGCCGAGCACGTCGTGGCCGATCTCGCCCGGATCGATGTGGGCGAGGTCGTGGCGGCCGAGATAGGAAATGGCGAGCTCGCGGAAGACATAGTCGAGGATCGACGTCGCATTCTTGATCGACTGGTTGCCCTGCACGAAGCCGGCCGGCTCGAAGCGCGTGAAGGTGAACGCCTCGACATATTCCTCGAGCGGCACGCCGTACTGCAGGCCGAGCGACACGGCGATGGCGAAGTTGTTCATCATCGCCCGGAAGGCGGCGCCCTCCTTGTGCATGTCGATGAAGATCTCTCCGAGGCGACCGTCGGCATATTCGCCGGTGTGCAGATAGACCTTGTGGCCGCCGACGATGGCCTTCTGGGTATAGCCGGTGCGCCGGTCGGGCATCTTCTCGCGCTCGCGCACGCGCTCGACGCGCTCGATCACCTTCTCGACGATCCTTTCGGCCACCTGAGCCGCTCGCGCCACCGGAGCCTGGGCGACGAGCGTCTCGACCGCATCGTCCTCGTCCTCGTCCTCATCGGCGATGAGGGCAGCATTGAGGGGCTGTGACAGCTTGGAGCCGTCGCGGTAGAGGGCGTTGGCCTTCAGCGCCAGGCGCCAGGAGAGGAGATAGGCGCTCTTGCAGTCCTCGACCGTGGCATCGTTGGGCATGTTGATGGTCTTGGAGATGGCGCCCGAGATGAACGGCTGCGCCGCCGCCATCATGCGGATGTGGCTCTCTACCGAGAGGTAGCGCTTGCCGATGCGCCCGCACGGATTGGCGCAGTCGAAGACCGGATAGTGCTCCGCCTTCAGGTGCGGCGCGCCTTCGAGCGTCATCGCCCCGCAGACGTGGATGTTGGCGGCCTCGATCTCGGCCCTGGAGAAGCCGAGGAACGGCAGAAGCTCGAAAGCCGGATCGCTCAGCTTCTCGGCCGGCACCTTGAGTGTGTCGCGCAGGAAGTCCTCGCCGAGCGTCCACTTGTTGAAGACGAACTTGATGTCGAAGGCCGACTTCATGCCCGCCTCGACGGCAGCGATCTTCTCTTCCGTGAAGCCCTTGGCACGCAGGGAGCCGTGATTTATGGCGGGCGCCTGGGCAATGGAGCCGTGGCCGACCGCATAGGCCTCGATCTCGGCGATCTCGGCCTCGGAATAGCCGAGAACGCGCAGGGCGTCGGGAACGGCGCGGTTGATGATCTTGAAATAGCCGCCGCCTGCGAGCTTTTTGAACTTCACGAGAGCGAAGTCGGGCTCGATGCCGGTGGTGTCGCAATCCATGACGAGGCCGATGGTGCCGGTCGGAGCGATCACGGTCGCCTGCGCGTTGCGGTAGCCGTGCTGCTCGCCAAGCTCGAGCGCCTTGTCCCAGGCGTGCTTGGCGCGGGTCACGAATTCCTCGCCCTGGGCGAGCCTCCCACATGAGGCGTGGTCGAGCGGCACCGGCGGCGTCGCCAGCTTCTCGTAGCCCTCGCTCTTGCCGTACGCCGCGCGGCGATGGTTGCGGATGACGCGCAGCATGTGCTGGGCGTTCTTCTTGTAGCCCGGAAAGGGCCCGAGCTCGCCCGCCATCTCGGCCGAGGTGGCGTAGGAGACGCCCGTCATGATGGCTGTCAGGGCGCCGCCGAGGGCGCGGCCCTCGTCGGAGTCATAGGACAGGCCCATGGTCATCAGGAGCCCGCCGATATTGGCATAGCCGAGGCCGAGCGTGCGGAACTCGTAGGACAGCTCCGCGATCTCCTTCGACGGGAACTGCGCCATCAGTACCGAGATCTCGAGCACGACGGTCCACAGCCGGCAGGCGTGCTCGTAGGAGCCGATGTCGAAGCGGCGCGAGGCACGGTCGTAGAACTGCAAGAGGTTCGCCGAGGCGAGGTTGCAGGCCGTGTCGTCGAGGAACATGTATTCCGAGCAGGGGTTCGAGGCGCGGATCGGTCCCGAAGCCGGACATGTGTGCCAGTCGTTGATGGTGGTGTGGAACTGGATGCCCGGATCGGCCGAGGCCCAGGCGGCATAGCCGATCTTCTCCCAGAGATCCCGGGCCTTCAGCGTCTTCGTGACGCGTCCGGTGAGGCGCGCTTTAAGCTGCCAGTCGCCGTCGGCCTCGACGGCAGTGAGAAATGCGTCGTCGACGCGGACAGAATTGTTGGAGTTCTGGCCGGCGACAGTCGCATAGGCCTCCGAATCCCAGTCGGTATCGTAGGTGTCGAAGGCGATGTCCGAATAGCCCTGGCGGGCGAACTGGATGACGCGCTTGATGTAGTTGTCGGGCACCATGGCGCGGCGGGCGAGCTTGATCTCGCGCTTGAGCGCCGGGTTCTTCTCCGGATCGAAGCATGCGTCACCCTCGGCCTCGCAGTTCACGCAGGCCTTCATCACGGCTTTCATATGCTTCTTGACGATCTTGGAGCCGGTGACGAGGCTCGCGACCTTCTGCTCCTCCTTCACCTTCCAGTCGATATAGGCCTCGATGTCGGGATGGTCGACGTCGACTACCACCATCTTGGCGGCGCGGCGCGTGGTGCCGCCCGACTTGATGGCGCCGGCCGCCCGGTCGCCGATCTTGAGGAAGGACATGAGGCCGGAGGACTTGCCGCCACCCGAGAGCTTCTCGCCCTCGCCGCGCAGGGCCGAGAAGTTGGAGCCGGTGCCGGAGCCGTATTTGAACAGGCGCGCCTCGCGAACCCACAGGTCCATTATGCCGCCCTCGTTGACGAGGTCGTCGGCGACGGACTGGATGAAGCAGGCGTGCGGCTGCGGGTGCTCGTAGGCCGACTTCGACTTCACCAGGCGGCCCGTGGTGTGGTCGACATAGTAGTGGCCCTGGCCCGGGCCGTCGATGCCATAGGCCCAGTGCAGGCCGGTGTTGAACCACTGCGGCGAGTTGGGCGCGACCATCTGGTTGGCGAGCATGTAGCGCAACTCGTCGAGGAAGGCGGAGGCGTCCTCTTCGCTCGAGAAATAGCCGCCCTTCCAGCCCCAGTAGGTCCAGCAGCCGGCAAGCCGGTCGAACACCTGAGTGGACGAGGTCTCCGAGCCGTAGCGCTCGTTCTCGGGCAGGGCGGCGAGGGCCTCATCGTCTGGCACGGACCGCCAGAGGAAGGAGGGAACGTCGTTCTCCTCGACCTTCTTCAGGCGCGCGGGCACGCCGGCCTTGCGGAAATATTTCTGCGCCAGCACGTCCGTCGCCACCTGACTCCAGGACGCGGGCACGCTGATGCCCTCGAGGCGAAAGACGACCGAGCCGTCGGGATTGCGGATCTCACTGGTCGCGAGCCGGAACTCGATGGTGGAATAAGGAGAATGGCCCGCCTTCGTGTATCGCCGCTCGATCCGCATTGTCGTCATCCCCATGAGCCGGGCGAAATCCGCCCTCGAAGCCGCCAACCGACGGCTCCCACCCGCAGCTCTGTTGTTGCCTCTAAACCTCGGGCAGGTTCGACCCGCCTCGATCGTGAACCGCCGCCGGCGACCGCATGTCCCGCGAGGGAAAAGACCGCTCCAGGGACGACCCGTGCGCGCCGCCCGGCTGCCTTCACCACCCCATGAGCGGTATTTGTTCCGGCCGGGTTTCGGCCGGTGCGACGCCGCCGCGACGTAACGCCTAAGCTAGTGCCAGAAAGCCTTATTCGTCAAGAATTAGTGCGAACAGGCCATCGCGCCCCCTATATCTTGTGACGAGGATGTGAACAACGGGGACGATGTGGTGCGTTCTGCGTAAGTATCGAAAACTGTGGCAGGATTTACCCCGCGTTGAAGTGATGCTTGAACGAGACGCGGGTGCCGCAGCCACGCGCCGGGCGGCGATCAGCGCATGGCGGGGGCGGGCGACATGCATCTCAAGGGCGTTTATCGACGCAGCTTCCCGACCGGAAGTTGCGGCATGGCGGGAGCCTCAGTGGTGCTGAAAACAATGCCGGCCAACGAACGAATCGCGGTTGTGGGGTGAGGGGGAATGGCGCCGCCTCGCGCCGGCCGGTGTGAATGACTGCGAAGCTGGCCGGAGCAATGCCCTCTTGACGGACGGCCGGCACCAACGGCGGCGATTCTCCGCCGTCTCCTGCGGCAAGGCGTAGCTGGACATTGCGCGGCGAGACGGTCATATTCCGCGCGATTTCGCGGCGGCGCAGCCCGCGATCGCAGCCCATGCAACGAGACCGGGGTCAGCCTTGAAGACCTTCCTGCTTCAGTTCTTCACCTGGTGGAGCGGCCAGACGCTTGGCACGCGGTTCCATACCTGGCGCAATGGCGAATTCGTCGGCGAGGACGAGTTCGGGAACAAGTATTACCGGACCCGCGGCGGCAGGAAGGATCCGGCGCTCGGCATCGAACGGCGCTGGGTCATCTACAACGGCGAAGCAGAAGCCTCAATGACCCCGCCCGGCTGGAATGGGTGGTTGCACCATACGGTGGACGTGCCGCCGACGCAGGAAGACTACAAGCCGCGCGACTGGCAGAAACCGCACAAGCCGAACTTCACCGGCACCCCGAAGGCTTACCGTCCCGCCGGCTCGACACTCGCGAGCGGCCGCCGGCCGCCGGCCACGGGCGACTATCAGGCGTGGTCGCCGGGCAGCTGAAGCGGCGGCGCATCCACAAGCTCGATGCTCTCATCCAGGGCCGCCATCGCGGCCCTGTTTCGTTTTTCCGGAAGCTTTTCTGGCGACGCCAGAGCACGGGGCGGCGCAGCGGGGCGCCGTCAGCGATCAGGAGCGCGAAACCGTCTGCCAGGTCGCGGCCATGCTTCGGACCAAACATCGCGGCTGCCGTCATTTTCTGTGCGCACGCCCTTTTTCCACCATCTCCGCCATGTTAACCGGGACACGGTGCCGAGAGGCAGTGGCGCCGGCGGGCACGCCGGTCTTCCGCGAACGAGGCTTGGTTGATGCGCTTGGCTGTGCCCCTCCTGTCCGCCCTGGTGCTGAGTACGCTGGCCGTCCCGCACGCCAGCGCGGACAAGATCAGCAACCCGACGGCTGTCTTCTCCGGCCTCGACAAGATCACGGGGCGCATCGTCTCGTTCGAGGTCGCCGTCGAGGAAACGGTGCAGTTCGGCGCCCTGCAGCTGACACCGCGCGTCTGCTACACGCGCCCCGACACCGAGACACCCAACACGACCGCTTTCATTGAGGTGGACGAGGTGACGGTAAACAACGAATACCGTCGCATTTTCACCGGCTGGGTGTTCGCGGCCTCGCCCGGCCTGCACGGCATCGAGCATCCGGTCTACGATGTCTGGCTGACGGGCTGCACCGGCGGCACCGAGATCATTCCCGATCCGCCCGCCCAGCCCGCGGCCGATGCCCCGGCGCCGGCGCGCGGCGGCTGAACCGCGCATGTGGTCCTGCCGCTCGACCCCATACCGGGGCTGCGACTGCCGCCCCCCGTGGACGCGGCCGCCGCTGAAAAGCGGCTATCGGATTGCTGAGACGATGCAGCGGCCGAACTGATGGGCGTTGAGCGGAAGCCTGTCCCAGTCGGCTGCCGTGGTTATGCTCTTCTGCAACATCTGCAAGTACTTCTTCTTCGGCACCTCGGTCGCGCCGAACTGGCGCAGATGTTCGGTGACGAATTGTGTGTCGAGCAGCGTGAAGCCGCCGCTGCGCAGGCGCGCGACCAGATGGACGAGGGCGATCTTCGAGGCGTCGCGCGTGCGGTGGAACATGCTCTCGCCGAAGAACGCGCCGCCAAGCGCCACGCCGTAGAGTCCGCCAACCAGATTCCCGTCGTCCCACACCTCCACGGTGTGACAATGGCCGAGATCGAAGAGCTCGCCGTAGAGCGACCTGATGCGGCGGTTGATCCACGTGCGCTCGCGGCCCGGCGCCGCCGAGGCGCAGCCCGCGATGACGGCTTCGAAATCTCCGTCGATGCGGATCTCGTACCGGTCCGCAGCGACGCTTCGGGCAAGGCGGCGCGGCAGATGGAAATCGTCGAGCGGCAGGATGCCGCGCTCGCGCGGCTCGACCCAGAACAGGCCCGGCTCGTCGGCGCTCTCGGCCATCGGGAATAGGCCGCAGGCGTAGGCCTTGAGCAGAAGCCCCGCCGTGATCTCGCCACTGCGCCCACCTTCGCTCATCGGTTGGGTGTCCGTTATTCCGCCGCCTCGTCGTAGGCCTGACGATCGGCCGGCGCCTCGCCCGGCAATCCGGCGAGCAGAGCCACCAACGCGCGGTCGTGCAACAGCACCATACGTTCCTTCGGCCGCAGCCAGGCTACAGCATCGTCGATGGACCGGGCGTCGACAAGCTTGGCCTGTGCCAGAGCGCGCTCCGCATCGATCGCACCGCGCCGGCGTGGTTCCGCGGGCGGCAGCATCGCCTCGTGCGCCGCCCGCAAGGCCGGGTCGGCATGAATGGCGCGCAGACCATCGGCCTCGTCGAAACCGTTCGCGGCGAGTTCCCTGGTGAGTTCGGCGGCGCGCAGCGCGATCGGCGGCGGCACCGCTTCCTCCGGTGTCAGCAGGAGGCCCCAGCGTTTGAGGGCGAGCCCCGCCGCCAGCGTGCCGCTGAGCCAGGAAAGAAGGATGGCGAGCACGAGACCGAGGATGGTCGGCGACATCCAGGCGAACAGCGAGGTCGAGATGAGGAAGGCCGAGACGCCCGTGACGATGCCGAGGAGCACATGCATGCGATGGCGGCGCACGATGTCGCGGAAGGGGACCGACCCGTCGTCCCGCCGCTGCGGCTGCCAGCCGGTGTCGCGCCCCGCGAGGATCTGGAACACCGCCCCGGACTGGATAAGCATCATCATCGGCGCCAGCATGGCCGACAGCAAGATCTCGATCAGGGCGGAAAGAACGAGCCGCAGGCCACCACCACTCGGGCGCCGGATGGAGCCCCTGAGCAGGGCGAGGGTGAGGCCGAAAACCTTCGGTGCCAGCAGCACGCCCATGGTCAGCGCGAAGAGCGCGAGCGCCCGCTCCGCGTCGAAACGTGGCCAGATCGGCGACAGGGCAAACTCGCTGGTGAAATATTCGGGCTTCACGTAGCGGGTCTGCAGCACGAGGACGAGGCCGACCACGAGTTGCATGAGCCAGAAGGGCGAGGCGAGATAGGACATGATGCCGGTCGCGAAATGCTGCCGGCTGGCGAGCTTCAGTCCCCGCGCGCCGATGACGCGCATGTGCTGAAGATTGCCCTGGCACCAGCGGCGGTCGCGCGCGGCCACATCGATGAGCGAGGGTGGGCTCTCCTCGTAGCTGCCCTCCAGCTCCGGCAGCATGTAGACGGACCAGCCGGCGCGGCGGATGAGCGCCGCTTCGACGAAGTCATGGCTGAGAATGTGGCCACCGAACGGCGGCTTGCCCGGCAGGTCCGGCAAGCCGCAATGGGCCGCGAAGGCGGCGGTGCGGATGATTGCGTTGTGGCCCCAGTAGTTGCCGTCGCGCCCCATCCAGACCGCGAGGCCCTTGGCGATGACCGGACCGTAGATGCGCGCCGCGAACTGCTGCAGGCGCGCAAACAGCGTATTGCGGTTGATGACAAGTGGCAGGCTCTGGATGATGCCGGCATCCGGATCGGCTTCCATCGCCGCGGCAAGGCGCACGATGCAGTCGCCGGTCATCAGGCTGTCGGCGTCGAGCACCAGCATGTGATCGTAGCTGCCACCCCAGCGCGTCACGAAATCGGCGATATTGCCCGCCTTGCGGTGCGTATTCTTCGGCCGGTGGCGATAATAGAGGCGGGCATCGGGCCCGAGACGCTGGCGCAGGGCGAGGAAGGCCCGTTCCTCCGCGATCCAGACATCGGGATCGGTGGTGTCGGAAAGCAGAAAATAGTCGAAATGGGAACCAAGCCCGGTTTCCTCGATCGACTCGCGGATGGCCGCGACCGCGGCGAAGACCCGAGCGGTCGATTCGTTGTAGATCGGCATCACGACAGCGGTGCGCCGCGTGAGCGTCGTCGGTGCCTGCGAGGGACGCCGGCTCCACAGCAGGGCGATGAAACCGACGACGGCGGAACTGAAGGCCAGCGCGATCCACGAGAAATTAACGGAGAAGAGTGCGACCAGCACCCACTGCAGTACAGTGGTGCGGCTGACAGACACGACCTGAACCATCTCCCACACGCCATAGGCGGTGAGGGCGGCACCGCCGCCGAAGACGGCGAGCCGGGCGAGCCAGGGAACGGCAAAGCGCCGGATTGGCCGGCGCCGCTCCTTGCTCGGCTCGAAGCGCCGCAGCGATTGGGTCGGCATGGCGAGCGGCGCCTCGGGCGGCATCGCATCGGGAAGGATCGTCGTCATCGGGCGCGGATCAGCGTGGTCCGTCATGGCGTCCAACGATATAGCCACGTCTCGCTCGCGGCTTTGCCAGCCGCTTCCAGCAGCAGGCGCAGCTCGGAAGCCGTCTCGTTTCCTGGATCAAGCTCGAAAGTCACGCGCAGTGTGCGCCTTTCCGGATAAGACCACAATCTGAGATCGAGAATCTGGCCGGGCGTAGCCGAAAGAGACGGCTTGATCTCGACAATGGCGGCAGGGTCGGCGAGGCGCTCGCCGACGAAGTCGATGGCGAAGCGCCGCCTGTTGCCGGAACCGCCACGGCCTGCGCGGGTATTGGCGACGGTGGCGAGCGGCGGGCGCTCCGGCGGCGTCCAGCACCAGAAGAGCCGATAGGAGATGCTCGCTTCCTCGCCGGCCTTGTAGGGCTCGGCCGGGCGCCAGTAGGCGATGACGTTGTCGTTGCGGTCCGAATCCGTCGGCACCTCGATGAGCTGCACGCTCCCCTTGCCCCATTCCCCGAAGGGTTCGAGCCACAGGCTCGGCCTCAGCTCGAAGCGACGCAGGTCGTCCTGGAAGGCCGAGAAGTCGCGATCGCGCTGCAACAGGCCGAAGCCGCGCGGGTTCTCGTCAATGAAGGCGGAGATCTGCAGCGTCTCGGGGTTGGACAGCGGGCGCCATATCCATTCGCCTTGGCCGTTCAGGATCTGCAGGCCCTTGACCTCGTAGGCGGCCACGCGCACGTCGTCAGCCGCGCCGTCGTTCGGCCCGAAGACATAGGTCGCGTTCATGGCGCCGATGCCGACGTGGTCGAGGTTCGTGCGGGGGAAGAGCGCCACTTCGACGTCGGTGATCGTCATGTCGCCGGGGCGCAGCGTGAAGCGCACTGCGCCGGCCGCACTCGGCGCATCGAGGAGCGCATGCACCGCGAGGCTGTCGGACCCGGGCGCGGGTCGCTCGATCCAGAAGGCGCGAAACAGCGGAAATTCCTCGCCGCGCGAGTCCGCCGGCTGCAATGCGAGTGTGCGCGCGGTAATGCCGTAGTTCTGGCCGGAGGCGATGGCGCGGAAGAAGGTCGCGCCCTGGAAGACGGCGACCTCGCGCTTGGGCTCGCGCCCGGAGCCGAAGAACACCTTAAAGCCAGAAAAATCCAGACTGCCGACATCGGCCGGCAGCTGCTGGGCGGCGCCGAACACGAAGCGGCTCGGATCATAGGCCACGCGGCGGATGGTGCCGTCCTCGACGACATAGATGGTCACCGCATTCGTGTAGATGAAGCCGCGATGCAGCGGCTCGATCGAGAAGCTGCGCCCTTCGCCGGCCCACACGCGCGCCGTCTCCCGCAGGCGGATGGCCGAATAGTCCTCGAAGGACAGGTTGGCCAGGGTGTCAGGAAGGGTCGTCGGTGGGGCGACGTAGGCCTTGCGCGCAATGGCGCTTGCCACCTCCGCCACGCGGGCGGGATTGAACGGCTGCCCCTCCGCCAGGACCGCCTCTATGGCCACCTGCGGAAAGGGCTTTTCCTGCGCGAGAACAGGCTTCGCCGGCAGGCCGAGCGCGGCCCCGCCGGCGAGACCAAGGCCGAGGCGCAATGCCTCCCGGCGATCAGGATGGCGGGAGGACGCGATGGAGCCGGAGGACATAGACGATTCGTTCGGCACTTTGGCAGACAACTCGACCTATTGGTGCGTTCGGGATACTGGTGTGAGCACCGGCGGCTTCTATCATGCTTTCGACGGCAGCGGCGAAATTTCGTTGAATCGCGAACAGCTTCCACGCCGAGCGCAGACACCTTTGACACTGGCAACGATTTGCGGTCGTAAAGAGGCCGAAATTGGGAAGCTGTCCGCTTCCACGCAGCGGATGAGATCCGGGAGATGGCATGGTGAAGGCATCGGATCCGGCGGCGGCACGTCGCTGCCTCGTCATCGTACTGGCCGCAGGAGAGGGTACGCGCATGAAATCGCGCACGCCCAAGGTTCTCCATGCGCTCGCCGGGCGCAGCCTCCTTGCCCACGTGCTCCACGCCGTCTCGGCGGCCGGGGCGGACGCGGTGTCCGTGGTCGTTGGCCCGGACCGCGACGACGTCGCCGCCGAGGCGCGCCGCGTGCGGGCCGATGCGACGATCCATGTCCAGGCACAGCGCCTGGGCACGGCCCATGCCGTGCTCGCAGCGCGCGACGAGATCGCGCAGGGCTATGACGACGTCCTCGTGGCCTTCGCCGACACGCCCCTCGTGACCGCAGAGACCTTCGGCCGCCTGCGGGCGGAGCTTGCCCGCGGCGCCGCCGTCGCCGTGCTCGGCTTCGAGGCCGCCGATCCCAACGGCTACGGGCGTCTTATCATCGAAGGCGAAGACCTCCTCGCCATCCGCGAACACAAGGACGCGAACGACGAGGAGCGGCGCGTCGGCCTGTGCAACGCGGGCCTGATGGCCCTTGACGGCGGCGAGGCGCTCGCGCTGCTCGACGCGATCGGCCAGGACAATGCCCAGCGGGAGTTCTACCTGACCGACGCGGTGGCGGTGGCGCGGGCGCGTGGCCTCAAGGCCCATGTCGTCGTTGCCGATGAAGCGGAAGTCCAGGGCATCAACGACCGCACCCAGCTTGCGCAGGCAGAGGCGACGCTGCAGGTGAGGCTGCGGCTTGCGGCGATGCGCGAGGGGGCGACGCTGCAGGCGCCGGAGACGGTCTTCCTCAGCGCCGACACACGCCTCGGCCGGGACGTGGTGGTGGAGCCGCATGTCGTCTTCGGGCCCGGCGCGATGGTGGAGGACGGGGCCGTCATCCACGCTTTCTCGCATCTCGAAGGGGCGCGGGTCCGCGCCGGCGCATCCGTCGGTCCCTATGCCCGCCTGCGTCCGGGCACCGATATCGGCGAGGGCGCGCGGGTCGGCAATTTCGTCGAGGTCAAGAACGCGACGCTCGGGGCCGGCGCCAAGGCCAATCATCTGAGCTATCTCGGCGATGCGACGATCGGCGCCAGGGCGAACATCGGCGCCGGCACCATCACCTGCAACTACGACGGCTTCCGCAAGCACCGCACGGAGGTCGGCGCCGGCGCCTTCGTCGGCTCCAATTCCTCCCTCGTCGCGCCGGTCACCATCGGAGATGGCGCCTTTGTCGGCTCCGGCTCGGTGGTGACCATGGACGTGCCGGCCGATGCGCTCGCTGTCGGCCGCGCGCGGCAGGTCACCAAGGACGGCTGGGCACAGAAATTCCGCGAAACGTTTAGTGGCGCTTCTACCAAAAAGACCGAATGAGGCGCATGCTCATCTGCGCCCTTACGTCACAAACGGATATCGAACGTGATTTGAACCTGCGCGTCGCGATCGGATACCACGTCGATCCGCCGTGATCGGCGATACGACTGTGCTGGCCTTTCGGGGAGTAGACCATCCATGTGCGGCATCGTGGGAATACTCGGGCGGCAGCCGGCCGCCCCGCTCGTGGTGGATGCGCTGAAGCGCCTCGAATACCGCGGCTACGACTCTGCCGGCGTCGCCACACTTGAGAACGGGCGGCTGGAGCGCCGCCGGGCCGAGGGCAAGTTGCGCAACCTCGAGGACAAGCTGGCGCGCTCGCCGCTGTCCGGTCCCGTCGGCATCGGCCACACCCGCTGGGCGACACATGGCCGCCCCAACGAAACCAACGCGCATCCGCATGCGACGGATCGTCTCGCCGTGGTCCACAACGGCATCATCGAGAATTTCCGCGCGCTCAAGGAGGAGCTGCAGGCCGGGGGCGTGGTCTTCGAGACCGAGACGGACACCGAGGTCGTCGCCCAGCTGGTGACGCGCGAGATGCGGGCGGGCAAGGCGCCGGCCGATGCCGTCGCCGCCGTCCTGCCGCAGCTGCGCGGCGCCTTCGCGCTCGCCTTCGTCTTCGCCGGCGAGGACGACCTTCTCATCGGTGCGCGCCACGGGGCGCCGCTCGCCATCGGCTATGGCGAAGGCGAGATGTATCTGGGCTCCGATGCGCTGGCACTGGCGCCGCTGACGGACGAGATCTCCTATCTCGACGATGGCGACTGGGCGGTGCTGTCGCACGACGGCGCCATCATCCGCGACGCTTCCGGCAAGGTGGTTCAGCGCGAGCGCCAGCGGTTCTCGCCAGGCGCCTTCATCGCGGACAAGGGCAACCACCGCCATTTCATGGCGAAGGAGATCCACGAGCAGCCGGAGGTGGTCGGCCGCACGGTCGCCCATTACGTCGACCTCGCGGCAGGTCGGGTGAAGATGCCGGCTGAACTCGCCGTCGATTTCCGCAAGGTGAACCGCATCGTCATCTCGGCCTGCGGCACGGCCTATTACGCGGGGCTCGTCGCGCGCTACTGGTTCGAGCGGCTGGCGCGCCTGCCGGTGGAGATCGACGTCGCCTCCGAGTTCCGCTACCGCGAGATGCCGCTGTTCGAGACGGATGTCGCGCTGTTCATCTCCCAGTCGGGCGAGACCGCCGACACGCTCGCCTCGCTGCGCTATGCCAAGGCGGGTGGTGCCTCGATCCTGTCCGTCGTCAACGTGCCAACATCGACGATCGCCCGCGAAAGCACGGCCGTGCTGCCGACGCTCGCCGGCCCCGAGATCGGAGTGGCCTCGACCAAGGCCTTCACCTGCCAGCTCGCGGTGCTGCTGGCGCTGGCGATCGCCGCCGGGCGGGCGCGCGGCACCCTGAGCGAGCGGGACGAGGAGGGGCTCGTCTCCGCCCTCATCTCGGTGCCTGGCCTCATGGCCGAGGCGTTGAAGAGCGAGGCGGATATCGAGGGCCTGGCGCGCGAATTGTCCAAGGCGCGCGACGTGCTCTACCTCGGGCGCGGCATGGCCTATCCGCTCGCCCTCGAGGGCGCACTGAAGCTCAAGGAAATCTCCTACATCCATGCGGAGGGCTATGCCGCCGGCGAATTGAAGCACGGCCCCATCGCCCTCATCGACGAGACGGTGCCGGTCATTGTGTTGGCACCCAGCGATGCCGTCTTCGAGAAGACCGTGTCGAACATGCAGGAGGTTGCTGCGCGCGGCGGGCGCATCGTCCTCGTCGGCGAGGCGCATGCGGCACGCGAGGCGGCCGTGGAGACGATGGCGACCGTCGCCATGCCGGCCATGACCCCCATCATCGCGCCGCTGGTCTACGCCATACCGGCCCAGCTGATCGCCTATCACACGGCGCTCTTCATGGGGAAGGACGTGGACCAGCCGCGCAACCTCGCCAAGTCCGTGACCGTCGAATGAGCGCTGCGGGGCTGTTGCCAGCCGCTCATACCTCCGCGACAGGCTCGGGCCGCGTGATGATATAGGCCGCCACGGCAATGAAGCAGGCGGCGGCCGCGATGCGGCCCACCATCGGCGCGGCCGAAGCCAGCACGATGCCGTAGCTGACGACGAGGCTGATACAGGCGATCCACTTCACCCGGCGGGGGATGGAGCCGTTCGCGCGCCAGGCGCGGACGGAGGGGCCAAGGTATCGGTGCTCGAGCAGCCATTGCTCGAAACGCGGTGAGGATCGGGCAAAGCATGCCGCCGCAAGAATGAGGAAGACCGTGCCCGGCAGGAGCGGGATGACGAGGCCGATGGCTCCGATGGGGACGAAGAGGCAGCCGAGCCCGAGATAGATGAAGCGCGCAGCCGGTGAGCGGGCCTCAATCCGCTGCCCCGCGTCGGTCGCCCTGCTGCGGCGATCCTGCTCGGTCCTCCTGCCTTCCACGTGTCGTTCCGATTCGATTTGTCTGAAACGCCTGCGGTGATTGGCCTGCTTGCAAGGAAAATGGCAAAGCCCCATCAATTGTGAAAGGGCTTCGGGGTGGGGATGCGGCCGCATGACACGCCCCGGCAAGCCTCAGGGGACAGGTTGTATCGCATGGATGACAGGCACAAGCAGCCGGAGGATGCCGAAACCGTTCCGACGGCGCATCAGATCGCCCAGGAGGTGGCCGCAGCCTCGGCCGTCCGGCCGCACACGGCCGGTTCCCGGTTGCGCAACTATTTCCTGACCGGCGTCGTCGTCGCCGGTCCGCTCGCCATCACGGCCTATATCGTCACCTGGATCATCGGCCTCATCGACGGCTGGGTGAAGCCGCTCATCCCCGCGGCCTATCTGCCGGACACCTATCTGCCCTTCGCCATCCCGGGCTTCGGTCTCGTCGTGGCCTTCATCGGCCTGACCCTGCTCGGTTTCCTGACGGCCAATCTCGTCGGGCGCTCGCTGCTCAATTTCGGCGAACGCATCCTGGCGCGCATGCCCGTGGTGCGCAGCCTCTACAAGGGCGTGAAGCAGGTCTTCGAGACGGTGTTCTCGGAGCAGGGCACCTCCTTCCGCTCCGTGGTGCTCATCCCCTATCCCTCGCGCGAGGTGTGGTCGATCGCCTTTCTCTCGGCGCCGCCGGCCAAAGCCATCGCCGAGCGCCTGCCGGATGCCGGCGACTATGTCGGCGTCTTCATGCCATGCACGCCCAATCCGACGACGGGGTTCTTCTTCTACCTGCCGCGCAAGGACGTCATCGAGGTTTCCCTGACGGTGGAGGAGGCGGCGAAGCTCATCATGTCCGGCGGCGTCATCCAGCCCGACAGTGCCAAGCCGGCGCCGGCGAAGGCGCTGCCGGCGCGCAAGCGCAAGGGGCTGGAGCCGGTTCAGCCTTAGTCTCAGCCGGCGCGCAGCAGGCGGATGGCCTCGTCGCGCTCGAAGAGATAGAGCAGCAGCCGCAAAGCCTCGCCGCGCGGGCTCCCGAGCCTGGGATCGCACTCGATGACGAGCCGGGCATCCTCGCGGGCGGCGGCGATGAGGTCCGCATCGGTCTCGGTGCGCACCAGGCGGAAGTCGGGAGCGCCGGACTGGCGCGTGCCGAGGATCTCGCCCTCGCCGCGCAGCTTCAGGTCCTCCTCGGCGATGCGGAAGCCGTCTTCCGTCTCGCGCATGATCCGGAGGCGCGCCTCGGCCACCGGCCCGGGCGGCGCCTTGTAGAGGAGAAGGCAGGTGGAGGCGGCCGCCCCGCGGCCGATGCGCCCGCGCAGCTGGTGGAGCTGCGCGAGGCCGAATCGCTCCGCGTGCTCGATGACCATGACGGTGGCCTCGGGCACGTCGACGCCGACCTCGATGACCGTGGTGGCGACGAGGATCTTGATGTCTCCCGCCGCGAAGCGCGCCATGACGGCGTCCTTCTCCCGCCCCGGCATCCTGCCGTGCAGGAGGCCGACGGCCTCGCTCCCGAAGACGGAGACGAGGCTCGCGTAGCGCTCCTCCGCCGCCGCGACGTCGAGCGTTTCCGATTCGGCGACGAGCGGGCAGACCCAATAGACGCGCGCGCCGCCGCGGATCGCCCGGCCGGTCGCGGCCACCACCTCGTCGAGCCGTTCGAGCGGTACGGTACGGGTGTCGATCGGCTTGCGGCCGACCGGCTTCTCCTTGAGGACCGACACGTCCATGTCGCCGAAATAGGTGAGCACCAGGGTGCGCGGGATGGGGGTCGCCGTCATGACAAGCACGTCGACGGCCACGCCCTTGGCGCCGAGGGCAAAGCGCTGGTGCACACCGAAGCGGTGCTGCTCGTCGACCACGGCCAGGCCGAGGTCCTGGAAGGCAACGTCTTCCTGGAACAGCGCATGGGTGCCGACCACGATGTCGAGCCCGCCCTCGGCAAGCGCCGCGAGCGTGCGCCGCCTTTCGGCGCCTTTGTCCCGGCCCGTGAAGAGGCCGAGCCGCAAACCGGCGGCTTCGGCGAGCGGCGCAAGGCGCTCGAAATGCTGGCGGGCGAGGATCTCCGTCGGCGCCATCATCGCCGCCTGCCGGCCGGCCTCGACGGCGCTCGCCATGGCCATCAGGGCAACGGCCGTCTTGCCGGAGCCGACGTCGCCCTGCAAGAGGCGCAGCATGCGCTGCGGCGCGGCGAGATCGCGGCGGATGTCGGCGATCGCCTGTTCCTGCGAGCCGGTGAGGGCGAAGGGCAGAGCCTCGCGCAGGCGGGCGACGAGGCGGCCATCGCCGACGTTCTCTCGCCCCGGTGCACGGCGCAGGCTCTTGCGCAGGAGCGCGAGGGCGAGCTGGGTCGCGAGCAGTTCGTCATAGGCGAGGCGGCGGCGGGCGGCACTGTCCGGCGCGAAGGCGGCCATGTCCTGCGGGGCGTGCAAGCGCTCGAGCGCGGTGCGGAAATCGGGAAAATCGTTGCGCGCCAGCCAGTTCTCATCCTGCCACTCGGGCAGTTCCGGCACGCGGGCGAGAGCGGCGCGGGCGACGCGGTTCACATACCGCGCCGTCAGGCCTTCGGTGAGGCCGTAGGTCGGCTCCACAACCGGCATGTCGGCAAGGCCGGCGGCATCGACGATGCGGTCGGGGTGGACCATCTGGCGCCGCCCGTCCCACAATTCGATCTTGCCAGAGACGAAGCGCTTCTCGCCGACGGGCAGCAGCTTGTCGAGCCGCCGCCGGTCGGCGTTGAAGAAGACGAGGGTGACGTCGCCCGTCTCGTCCTCCACGACGACGCGATAGGGCGCGCGCGAGCGGCCGGGCGGCGAGGGATGGTGCGAGACGACACGGACGGTGAGCGTCACGATCTCGCCGGGCACCGCCTCCGCCACGGTCGGTCGGGCGCGCCGATCGACGGCGCCATGGGGCAGGTGGAAGAGCAGGTCGAGCACGCGGGCGGGCTTGCCCGGCTCGCCCAAGAGCCTGTCGAACAGCAGCCGCATGCGCGGGCCGACGCCGGGCAGCGAGGTCACTTCGGCGAAGAGTGGATCGAGGAGCGAGGGGCGCATCGCTGGGGCTGCTGGAGGTTCGAACGGAAATCGCGGGCGGGCTGACAGACATCCTGTCGGGCGCTATATACCCGCCCGAGCCTGGCGCGACGACTCTCGCGTGTTCGGCCGCGAAGGAGACAAACCGTGAACGACAATCAGCCGGACGACAGCGACCTCGCCATGCGCCGGCGGCGCATCCTCTACCGCGCCTGGCATCGCGGCATGCGCGAGATGGACCTGATCATGGGTCGCTTCGCCGATGCTCACTTGGCGCAGCTGGATGAAGAGGAGATCGCCGAGTTCGAGCGGCTGATCGAACTCGTCGACAAGGACCTCTTCTCCTGGATCAGCGGCAGCGAACCGGTACCGGCCGCCTACGACACGCCGCTCTTCCGCCGCATGCGGAACTTCCACGCAGACGGCGCACCCGCGCGATCATAAGGCTTGAGAACTCGCGGCGTTCCGACTGCTTCGGACAGTCGGCAGAGACATCCATCATCAGGGTTGCCATGCAGCTGAAACGCGCCATCGAGGCCCTGAAGCGGGCCGAAAGCCTCACCGTCGCGAGCGTGCCCGACGGGCTCGACGCCATCGTCGCGGCCGACCTCGCACGCGCCCTCGCCAAAGGCGAGGAAAGGGCGGCGACGCTCGTGCACGTGGCCCGAGACGGTCAGCGCATGGCCGCTATGGAAGCGGCGCTGTCCTTCGTCGCGCCGGAGATCGACGTCCTTTCCTTTCCCGCCTGGGACTGCCAGCCGTATGATCGGGTGTCGCCCAACGCCGCCGTAACCGCGCGACGCATGACGACGCTCGCCCGGCTCGCCCGCACGCGGGCCGGAGAGGACAAGCCGCGCATCCTCCTCACGACCGTCAACGCCATCCTGCAGCGCGTGCCGCCCATCGCCCGCATCGCCACCGAGACGCTCTCGGTCGCGCCCGGCAATGTCATGGACATGGAGGCGCTGGTCAGCTGGCTCGAGGTCAATGGCTTCCTGCGCACCGGCACCGTGCGTGACACGGGCGAATATGCGGTGCGCGGCGGCATCGTCGACCTCTATGCCCCTGGCATGCCGGAGCCGCTGCGCCTCGATTTCTTCGGCGACACGCTCGAATCGATCCGGGCCTTCGATCCCGAGACGCAGCGCACGACGCACCAGCTGCGCGCGCTCGACCTCGTGCCGATGAGCGAACTGCAGCTCACCACCGAGACGATGCGCCGCTTCCGCCAGGGCTATGTGGCGGCCTTCGGCACGGCGACGCGGGACGATACGCTCTACGAAGCGGTGAGCGAGGGGCGCCGCCATCCCGGTGTCGAACACTGGCTGCCGCTGTTCCACGACCATCTCGACACGCTGTTCACCTATCTGCCGGGCGTGCCCTTCGTCTTCGACGCGCTCGCCGACGACGCGGCGGGCGAGCGTCTCGCGCAGATCGCCGATTACTACGATGCCCGCAAGGCGGCCCTCGACCAGCCGGTCGTCGGTGGTGCGCCCTACAAGCCGCTGCCGCCGGACGCGCTCTACCTTGGTGTAAGCGAATGGGCACAACGAATTGAAAACGAATCGATTGTCCGCCTGACACCCTTCGCCCAGCCGGAGACGAGCGGACGGCTCGTGGTCGATGTCGGTGGCCGGCAGGGACGCAGCTTCGCCGCCGAACGGGCGGACGAGACGGTGAACGTCTTCGACGTCGCCGTGCGCCACGTGCGCGAGTTGCAGAAGGCGGGCAAGCACGTGGTGCTCGCCGCCTGGTCGGAAGGCTCGCGCGAGCGTCTCGGCCATGTGCTCGCCGACCATGGGCTGACGCAGGCGAAGCCGATAACGCGCCTCGCCCATGTCTCGGCGCTCGCCCGTAACGAGGCCGCCCTCGTCGTGTGGGGGCTGGAGCACGGCTTTGAGACCGATGACCTCGCCGTCGTCGGCGAGCAGGACATCCTCGGCGACCGCCTCGTGCGCGCCAAGCGCAAGGCCAAGCGTGCGCAGGATTTCATCGCCGAAGTCTCCAGCCTCACGGCCGGCGATCTCGTGGTGCACGTCAACCACGGCATCGGCCGTTTCGTCGGGCTGAAGACCATCGACGCCGCCGGAGCGCCGCACGACTGCCTCGAGCTGCACTATGCCGGCGGCGACAAGCTGTTCCTGCCGGTAGAGAACATCGAGCTCCTGTCGCGCTACGGCTCGGAGGACACGGAGGCGGTGCTCGACAAGCTCGGCGGTGTCGCCTGGCAGGCGCGCAAGGCCAAGCTCAAGCAGCGCATCCGCGAGATGGCCGGGGCGCTGATCAAGATCGCGGCCGCGCGGGCGCTCAAGGAGGCGCCGCGCATCCAGCCGCCGGAAGGGCTCTACGACGAATTCTCGGCGCGCTTTCCCTACGACGAGACGGAAGACCAGCAAAACGCCATTGACGCGGTGCTCGACGACCTCGCCGCCGGGCGGCCCATGGACCGGCTCATCTGCGGCGATGTCGGCTTCGGCAAGACGGAGGTGGCGCTGCGCGCGGCCTTCGCGGTCGCTCTGTCGGGCCGGCAGGTGGCTGTGGTCGTGCCGACGACGCTGCTGGCGCGCCAGCACTACAAGGCCTTCGTCGAGCGTTTCCAGGGCCTGCCGGTCCGCATCGCCCAGGCGTCGCGCTTCGTCGCCGCGGGCGAGATGAAGAAGGTCAAGGAGGGGCTCGCCGATGGCACCGTCGACATCGTCGTCGGCACCCATGCCCTGCTCGGCAAGGCCATCCGCTTCAAGGACCTCGGCCTCATCGTCGTCGACGAGGAGCAGCACTTCGGCGTCGCCCACAAGGAGCGGCTGAAGGAGTTGCGCACCGAGGTGCACGTGCTGACTCTGTCGGCGACGCCCATTCCGCGCACGCTGCAACTCGCACTCACCGGCGTGCGTGAACTGTCGCTCATCGCGACGCCGCCGGTCGATCGCCTCGCCGTGCGCACCTTCATCACGCCCTTCGATCCGCTCGTCATCCGAGAGGCGCTGCTGCGCGAGCGCTACCGCGGCGGCCAGGCCTTCTACGTCTGCCCGCGCATCGAGGACCTCGCGGAGGTGAAGGCCTTCCTCGACGCCGAGGTGCCGGAGGCGCGCGTCGTCGTCGCCCACGGGCAGATGCCCGCCGGCCAGCTCGAAGACGCCATGACGGCCTTCTACGAGGGCAAGTTCGACATCCTGCTCTCGACGACCATCGTCGAATCGGGCCTCGACATTCCGCGCGCCAACACGCTCATCGTGCACCGGGCGGACATGTTCGGCCTTGCCCAGCTCTACCAGCTGCGCGGACGCGTTGGCCGCTCGAAGACGCGGGCCTATGCGCTCTTCACCGTGCCGGCCAACCGCTCGCTGACGGCCACGGCCGAGCGCCGGCTCAAGGTGCTGCAGTCGCTCGACACGCTCGGGGCCGGCTTCCAGCTTGCCAGCCACGACCTCGACATCCGCGGCGCGGGCAACCTCCTCGGCGAGGAGCAGTCGGGCCACATCAAGGAGGTCGGCTACGAGCTCTACCAGCAGATGTTGGAGGAGGCGGTGGCCCAGCTCAAGGCCGGGGTGACGGACGAGGAGGCCGAGGAGCAATGGTCGCCATCGATCACCATCGGCACCCCGGTGATGATCCCGGAGGCGTATGTACCCGACCTGCAATTGCGTCTCGGCCTCTACAAGCGCCTGTCGATGCTGGAGCGCGACGACGAAATCGATGCCTTCGGCGCCGAGCTCATCGACCGCTTCGGGCCGCTGCCGGAGGAAGTCGACCAACTCCTCAAGCTCGTCGCCATCAAGGCCCTGTGCCGGCGCGCCAATGTCGAGAAGGTCGAGGCCGGGCCGAAGGGTCTCATCGTCGCCTTCCGTGACAATTCCTTCGCCAATCCGGAAGGCCTCATCGCCTATGTCGCCGGCGAGGGCACGCTCGCCAAGGTGCGGCCGGACATGCGCATCGTCTTCATCCAGGACATGGACAGCGCCGAGGCGCGCCTGAAGGGCACGGCCCGCGTGCTGCGCGACCTCGTGCGCATCGCCGAACAGCGCAAGGCGGCGTGATTTTCGCAGCCGCAGAAAACCGGGTCGCCGTCATGCCCGCGCCTGTCGCGGGCCACACCTTGAGAAGTTAAGCAGCGTCAAAAGCGTGGATGGCCGGACAAGCCCGACCATGACCAACTGGGCATGGGCGCAAAGATATCACGGCAATCCATTGTCATATATATAGATTTTATCGTCTGTGCGGTCATTCCGCCCCGAGGCTCTCCATCTTTGCACGGCAAACTTGACAGCGGCGGCGGAACGCTCCTTAATAAGTCAACGTGATTTATAAAAAGGTCGCCAAAGCGGCCGGGGAACGACAGGGACGGGCCATGCGTGCCATGCGGGCCGGGCAGGGGACGAATTCCCTGCAGATCCGGCAGTACAACCAGCGTCTCGTCTTGCGCTGCCTGCGCCGTCTCGGCGAGGCGTCCAAGGCTGACCTTGCCCGCGCCGCGGACCTCACCAGCACGGCTGTCGGCCAGATCGTCGACGAGTTGGACGCCCTCGGGCTCGTGGAGACCGTCGGCAAGCGCCACCGTGGACAGCGCGGCCAGCCGGCGACGATTATGCGCCTCAACAGGGCAGGAGCCTACGGCATCGGTGTGCGGCTCGACCGCAGCCGCATCGAGACGGTGCTCGTCGACCTCGGCGGCCATCTCCTCGCCCAGTACACGCACGACATCGACTTGCCGTCGCCTGCCGTGGCGCTCGACATCGTCCAGCGCGACGTGGAGCAGTTGCGCGCCTTCTGCACGCCGGAGATGCGCGAGCGCATCACCGGCATCGGCATCGGCCGCCCCTACAATCTCGGCAGTTGGTTGCAGCAACTCGACCTCGTCGAGGTACCCTCGCTGCACGAGTGGGACGAAACGGATTTCGCCGGCGACCTCGCCCGGGCCACGGGCCTCGCTACTGTAGAGGAGAACGACGGCGCTGCGGCGGCCATCGCCGAATTGTTCCACGGCCTCGGCCACGAGGCCGACAACTTCCTTTATCTTTTCATCGGGCCCTGCATCGGCGGCGGCCTCGCCATGGGCGGCGACTATCTGCGCGGCGAAACCGGAAACGCCGCCGACGTCGCGGTGATGCCCGCCGGGCCGAGCCGGCTGCCGTCGGCACCCCAAGGCCCGCATACGGATATTCTCCTGACGCGGGCCTCGCTCAATGCGCTCATCCGTCACCTGCGCCATCGCGGCGCGCATGTCACCGGCCTTGGCGACCTGCCGGGCGCGATGAACGGTCATCCCAAGGCGGTCGAGGAGTGGATGGACGACTGCGCCGATGCGCTGGCCGGGCCGCTGCTCGCCATGCGTGCCCTGCTCGACATCTCGCTCGTCGCCGTCGACAGCGACCTCGACCGGGTCTGGATCGACCGGCTGATCGCGCGGCTGGAGAAAGCGCTTGTGGCAGGTGTCGCCGAGGCGCGCACGCCGCCCGTCGTGCGGGCCGGGCACTTCGGCCCCTATGCCGGCGCGCTCGGTGCGGCGAGCCTGCCACTCTTCGTCCATTTCAGCCCGCGGACGGGCATCCTGACCGGCGAGGCAGCCGTCAGCGTCAAGGGAGGGAGCGAGCATGTATTCGCCTGAGCCCATTCTCGAAATGCGCGGCATCTCCAAGACCTTCCCGGGAGTCAAGGCGCTCAACGACGTCCAGCTGACGATCTATCCGGGCGAGATTCACGCGCTGATGGGCGAGAACGGCGCCGGCAAGTCGACACTCATGAAGGTGCTGTCCGGCGCCTATCAGGCGGATCCGGGAGGCGAGATCCGCATCGATGGCGAGCCCGTGGTGATCGACGGCCCGCTCGCCGCGAAGGCCTGCGGCATCGCCATCATCTACCAGGAGCTGGCGCTCGCCCCCAACCTGACGGTGGCCGAGAACATCCATCTCGGCATGGAGATTGGCCGCCGCGGCATGATCGACCGCCAGGCGATGGCCGAGGGCTGCGGCGAGATCCTCAAGCGCCTCGGCGCCACCTTCGGCCCGCGCACGCTGGTCGCGGACCTCTCGATCGCCGAGCGCCAGCTCGTCGAGATCGCTCGCGCGGTGCACGCCAGGTCGCGCATCCTCGTCATGGACGAGCCGACCACGGCGCTGTCCTCGCGCGAGACGGACCGGCTGTTCGCGCTCGTGCGCCAGCTGAGGGCCGAGGGGCTCGCCATCATCTACATCTCGCACCGCATGGCCGAGGTCTACGAATTGTCGGACCGGGTCTCGGTGCTGCGTGACGGCACCTATGTCGGCACGCTCGGCCGCGACGAGATCCGGCCGGAGACCATCGTGCGCATGATGGTGGGACGCGACCTGTCGTCCTTCTACAAGAAGGACCACGTGCCGGGCGTGCGCAACGCGCCCGTGCTCGAGGTGCGCAACGTGGGCGATGGCGCGCGCGTCAGGGGCTGTTCCTTCACGCTCCATGCCGGCGAGGTGCTCGGCCTTGCCGGCCTGGTCGGTGCGGGGCGGACGGAATTGGCTCGTCTCGTCTATGGCGCCGACACGCGCACGAGCGGGGAGATCGTCATCGCCGGCAAGCCGGCCGATATCCGCCGGCCGCAGGATGCCATCGACGCCGGGCTTGTCTATCTGACGGAGGACCGCAAGGCCCAGGGCGTCTTTCTCGACATGACGGTGGCCGAGAACCTGAACCTCGGGGTCATCGGCCGCGACGCCAGGGCGGGCATCCTCAACCGCGGCAAGGGCAGGTGGCGGGCGGCGAGGGCCATCAAGTCGCTCACCATCCGTGTCGCGAGCCCAGACGTGACGGTCGGCTCGCTCTCGGGCGGCAACCAGCAAAAGGTGCTGCTCTCGCGCCTCCTCGAGACGGAGCCCAAGGTACTCATCCTCGACGAACCGACGCGGGGCGTCGACATCGGCGCCAAGTCCGAAATCTACCGCATCATCGACCAGCTGGCGAAAACCGGCGTCGGCATCCTCGTCATCTCCTCGGAACTGCCCGAGATTGTCGGCATCGCCGACCGTGTCCTCGTCATGCGTGAGGGCGAGATCGCGGGCGAGGTCGGCGGGGAGACCGGCTACGCCATCACCCAGGAAAACATCATCGCGCTCGCAACCGGTGTTGACCGCTCGCTCATGGCGGCGGAATGAGCGACCAGACGAGAGGGAACGTCCCCATGTCCGCAGCCGAAGAAGCCGCGCTCGCCACACATCGGCGCATCATGTTGCAAGGGTTGTTGCGCACCGTCGGCATGCTGCCGGTGCTCGTCATCCTGTGCATCCTCATTCACGTGCTCACCCTCTATGTCACCGGGGAGGGGCGCTTCCTGACGGCGCAGAACCTGTCCATCGTCGCCCAGCAAGCGGCAATCAACACGGTGCTCGCCGCGGGCATGACCTTCGTCATCCTGACAGGCGGCATCGACCTGTCCGTCGGCTCGATACTCGCTGCCTCGGCGATGGTCGCCGTCATCGCCTCGCAGGACTTCGGCGTCCTCGGCGTGCCGGCCGCCATGGCCACCGGCCTCTTCTTCGGCCTCCTCAACGGCGCACTCATCGCCTTCGTGCGGCTGCCGCCCTTCATCGTCACGCTCGGCTCGCTCACGGCCGTACGCGGTGTTGCGCGCCTCCTCGGCAACGACACGACGGTGTTCAACCCGGAACTGCCCTTCGCCTTCATCGGCAACGGCTCGCTCGTCATCATTCCGGGCGTCCTCTCGATCCCGTGGCTCGCGGTCATCGCCATCGCGGTGATCCTCGCCTCCTGGTTCATCCTGCGGCGCACCGTGCTCGGCGTTCACATCTATGCCGTCGGCGGCAACGCCGATGCGGCGCGCCTGTCCGGCATCAAGGTCTGGGCCGTGCTGCTCTTCGTCTATGCCGTCTCCGGCCTCCTCGCCGGCCTTGGCGGAGCCATGTCGGCGGCGCGGCTCTATGCCGCCAACGGTCTGCAGCTCGGCCAGTCGTACGAGCTCGATGCCATCGCGGCGGTCATCCTCGGCGGCACGAGCTTCGTCGGCGGCATCGGCTCCATCTGGGGCACGCTCATCGGCGCGCTGATCATCGCCGTGCTGTCGAACGGCCTCATCCTGCTCGGCGTGTCCGACATCTGGCAGTTCATCATCAAGGGCCTCGTCATCATCGGTGCCGTGGCGCTCGACCGCTTCCGCCTGCAGGGCAGCGCCCGCACCTGACAGGCCGTCCGGCTCACGATCGGCGCCGTTCTGGTCCGGCGCCACGGACGCTCAACGACAGGACCAGGGAGGGAAATATCATGCTGAAACGCGTTCTGCTTGCCGGTGCCGCTCTCGCGCTCGCGACCTCCGTCGCCAGCGCCAAGGACCTCAAGGCGGTCGGCATCACGCTCGGCTCGCTCGGTAACCCGTTCTTCGTCACGCTGGCCAAGGGCGCCGAAGCCAAGGCCAAGGAGATCAACCCGGCCGTGCGCGTCACCGCGGTTTCGGCCGACTACGACCTCAACAAGCAGTTCACCCAGATCGACAATTTCATCGCCTCGGGCGTCGACCTCATCCTCCTCAATGCGGTCGATCCCAAGGCCATCGAGCCGGCGGTGAAGAAGGCGCAGGCAGCCGGCATCGTCGTGATGGCGGTGGACGTCGCAGCATCCGGCGCGGATGCGACAGTGCAGACCAACAATGTCCAAGCCGGCGAGATCGCCTGCCAATACATCGTCGACAAGCTCGGCGGCAAGGGCGACGTCATCATCCAGAACGGCCCGCAAGTTTCGGCCGTCATCGACCGTGTCAACGGCTGCAAGGCGGTGTTCGAGAAGGCACCGGGCATCAAGGTGCTGTCCTCGGATCAGGACGGCAAGGGCTCACGCGAGGGCGGCCTCAATGTCATGCAGGGGCATCTCACGCGCTTCCCGAAGATCGATGCCGTCTTCGCCATCAACGACCCGCAAGCGATCGGCACGGATCTCGCCGCCAAGCAGTTGAACCGCACGGGCATCGTCATCACGTCCGTGGACGGCGCGCCCGACATCGAGGCCGCCCTCAAGGGCAACACGATGGTCGAGGCCTCCGCCAGCCAGGATCCATATGCCATGGCGCAGCAGGCGGTCGAGGTTGGCTACGGCATCATGAACGGCAAGAAGCCGGAGCAGCCGATGGTGCTCATGCCCTCGACGCTCGTCACGCGCGACAACGTGAAGGACTACAAGGGCTGGTCGGCGCCGCGCAGCTGAGCCGTCTCACCCGGAGGCGGGCGCCGATAGCCGGCGCCCGCACAACAAGAGGCATGCCAGAGTCATGATTCTCGTTTGCGGCGAGGCGCTCGTCGATCTCTTCATCAAGGCGCGCGGTGCGGGGGGGCTCGATGCCGAAGCCGTCGTCGGTGGCTCGCCCTTCAACGTCGCGGTCGGCCTTGCGCGCCTCGGCTGCCCGGCCGCCTTCTGCGGCGCTATCGCCCGTGATCCACTTGGCGAGGAACTTGTCGCCACGCTGGTGCGCAACGGCATCGATGTCGCCCACGTGCGGCGCAGTGACCGGCCGACGACCTTGTCGGTGGCGACCGCGACCCAAGACGGCAGTGTGCATTACCGCTTCTATGGGGAGGAGGCGGCGGACCGCGACCTGCCGGCCGACGCGCTGCCGGACTGCAGCGGTTTTTCCGCCATCGCCGTCGGCTCCTACAGCCTCGGCGTGGAGCCGGTGGGTGCGACCATCGAGACGCTTCTGGCGCGCGAGGGCGCGCGCCGCGTCGTCAGCATCGATCCCAACCTGAGGCCGGACCTCATCAGCGACATGGGCGTCTGGCGGGAGCGCTTCGCACGGCTCGTCACCCATGCGACCATCGTCAAGGCGAGCGTCGAGGACATCGCCACTGCTTATGGTGAGGGGGTCGATGTCGACGAGATGGCAGCGTCCTGGCTCGCGGCAGGGGTGAAGCTCGTCGCGGTGACGCGGGGCGAGAAAGGCGCCAGCGCCTATCTCGCCGACGGCACCGTTCTCGACGTGCCGGCGCGGCCGATTCGGCTCGTCGATGCCGTCGGCGCGGGCGACACCTTCCATGCCGCGCTTCTTGCCTTCCTCGCCGGACGCGGCAAGCTCGACCGGCAGGCGATCGCGACGATCGACCACGAGACCGTCACGCAAGCGCTGCACTATGCCGTGAGCGCCGCCTCGATCACCTGCAGCCGACGCGGCGCCGATTTGCCCTCGCAGCAGGACGTGGAGGCAATTTTGCACGAAAGAACAATGGCATGACGAGCCGTGTTATTCCTGTTTCTCCGTTCGTGCTCGTGGTCTTCGGGGCAACGGGCGATCTCTCCCAGCGCAAGCTGCTGCCGGCGCTCTACCACCGCGACCAGGCCGGGCAGCTGCCGGACGAGGCACGGATCGTCGGCACCTCGCGCCGCAGCCTGAGCGAGGATGCGTTTCGTGCGCTGGCGAAGAAGGCGATCGAGGAACACGTCGCGGCGCGCGATATCGAACCCGTGGCGCTTGAGCGGTTCCTTGCCCGGTTAAGCTATGTCGCGGCAGATGCCGGCGGCAAGGAGGGCTGGGACGCCCTTGCTCGCGCCGCCGAGGCCGAAGAGCATTTCGTCCGCGTCTTCTATCTCGCGACCTCGCCCGATCTGTTCGGCCCGATCTGCGAGCGCATCGGCGCGCACGGCCTCGTCGACGGGCGCTCCCGTGTCGTGGTCGAGAAGCCGCTCGGCAAGGACCTTGCCTCGGCGCAGCGGCTGAACGAGGCCATCGGCCGCGTGTTTCCCGAAGAGAGCATCTACCGCATCGACCACTATCTCGGGAAAGAAACGGTCCAGAACCTGATGGCGCTGCGCTTCGCCAATGCGCTGTTCGAGCCGTTGTGGAACGCTGCGCACATCGACCATGTGCAGATCACGGTGGCCGAATCCCTCGGCGTCGAGGGGCGGGCGGGCTATTACGACACCGCCGGTGCCATGCGCGACATGGTGCAGAACCACATCCTGCAGTTGCTCTGCCTCGTCGCAATGGAGACGCCGACATCGATCGCGGCCGATCCCGTCCGCGACGAGAAGCTCAAGGTTCTCAAGGCGCTGGTGCCGATCGGCCCGCACAATGCCGGTCAGCTCACGGTGCGCGGCCAGTACCGCGCCGGCGCGTCGGCCGGCGGCGCGGTGCCGGGCTATCTCGAGGAGCTCGGCGCCCATGTCAGCAACACGGAGACCTTCGTCGCCCTGAAGGCCGAGATCGCCAACTGGCGCTGGGCCGGCGTGCCGTTCTACCTGCGCACGGGCAAGAGGCTCGCCACGCGCGTATCGGAGATCGTCGTCACCTTCCGCGCCATTCCCCATTCGGTCTTCGATGCCGGCGCCGGGCCGATCACACCCAACCGCCTGGTCATCCGGCTGCAGCCGGACGAAGGCGTGAAGCTGTGGCTGATGATCAAGGATCCCGGCCCCGGCGGCATGCGTCTGCAGCACCTGCCGCTCGACATGAGCTTCGCCGAGGCCTTCGGCGTGCGCAATCCGGACGCCTACGAGCGCCTGATCCTCGACGTTGTGCGCGGCAACCAGACGCTGTTCATGCGCCGCGACGAGGTGGAGGCGGCCTGGACCTGGATCGACCCCATCATCGAGACCTGGCAGGAGACGCGCGACGCCCCCAAGTCCTACACGGCGGGCACGTGGGGCCCCTCCGCGTCGATCGCTCTCATCGAGCGCGACGGCCGCACCTGGTACGAAGACGGCGCGCTGTAGCGCAAGCGGATCAACGGAGATTGCCATGACCGTTCAAGCGCGCATCGGTGAAGTCACCGAACGCATCGCAAGGCGCAGCCGCGACGCGCGCACGCGCTATCTCGAACGCATCGCCGCCGCGGCCGAGGCCAAACCGCGGCGCGGCCATCTCGGCTGTGCCAATCTCGCGCACGGCTTTGCCGCCTGCGGGCCGCAGGACAAGGAGCGGCTCGCCGGCTCGGACGCGCCGAACCTCGGCATCGTCACCGCCTACAACGACATGCTCTCGGCGCACCAGCCGTTCGAGCGCTTCCCCGAGCTCATCCGCGCCGCCGTGCGCGAGGCGGGCGGCACTGCCCAGGTCGCCGGCGGCGTGCCGGCCATGTGCGACGGCGTCACCCAGGGCGAGGCCGGCATGGAGCTGTCGCTGTTCTCGCGCGACGTCATCGCGCTGTCGACCGCGGTCGCCCTGTCGCACCAGATGTTCGACGCCGCCGTCTTCCTCGGCGTCTGCGACAAGATCGTGCCCGGGCTCGTCATCGGCGCCTTGTCCTTCGGCCATCTGCCGGCCGTCTTCGTGCCGGCGGGGCCGATGACCTCGGGCCTCTCCAACGACGAGAAGGCCAAGACCCGCCAGCTCTACGCCGAGGGCAAGGTGGGGCGCGACGCGCTGCTCGAATCCGAGATGAAGTCTTATCACGGGCCCGGCACCTGCACCTTCTACGGCACGGCCAATTCCAACCAGATGCTCATGGAGATCATGGGCCTGCACCTGCCCGGCGCGTCCTTCGTCAACCCGAACACCAGCCTGCGCGATGCCCTGACGCAGGCGGCCGCCAGGCGCGCCATCGCCATCACGGCGCTCGGCAACGAATACACGCCGGTCGGGCGCATCATCGACGAGAAGGCCGTGGTCAATGGCGTGGTCGGCCTGCACGCGACGGGCGGCTCGACCAACCACACCCTGCATCTTGTCGCCATGGCGGCGGCCGCCGGCATCACGCTCACCTGGGACGACTTCGCCGATCTCGCCGAGGTGACGCCGCTGCTGGCGCGCGTCTATCCGAACGGCAAGGCGGACGTGAACCATTTCCACGCCGCCGGCGGCATGGGCTTCCTCATTCGCGAGCTCCTCGGCGGCGGTCTGCTGCACCGGGACGTCACCACCGTCTGGGGCACGGGGCTCGACGGTTATCTTGTGGAGCCCGGCCTCGACGAGAACGGCGGCATCGCCTGGCGCGAAGCGGCGAGCGAGAGCGGCAACACCGACATCCTGCGCGGCGTCGGGGAGCCTTTCCAGCCCACGGGCGGGCTCAGGGTACTGGATGGCCCGCTCGGCCGGGCCGTGATCAAGACCTCTGCGGTGGCGCCCGAGCGCCACGTGGTCGAGGCTCCGGCTCGGGTCTTCCACAGCCAGGAGGAACTGCAAGCCGCCTTCAAGGCGGGGGTGCTGACGGGCGACTTCGTCGCCGTGGTGCGTTACCAGGGGCCGAAGGCGAATGGCATGCCGGAGTTGCACAAGCTGACGCCGCCCCTCACCGTGCTGCAAGACCGCGGCCAGCGGGTCGCCCTCGTCACCGACGGGCGGATGTCGGGCGCTTCGGGCAAGGTGCCGGCTGCGATCCATGTCACGCCCGAAGCCGCTGACGGCGGCGCCATCGCAAGGATCCGCGACGGTGATATCATTCGTGTAGATGCCCTCAGCGGTCGCCTCGATGTTCTGGTCGATGCGACGGAGTTTGCAGCTCGCGCTCCGGTGGAGGCGGATCTGTCGGCCTCGCACGTCGGGGTCGGGCGGGAGCTTTTCGCCGGCTTCCGTCACCTGGTTGGCACAGCCGACAAGGGGGCAACCGTCTTCCCGGCTTGAGGGGACAGGCTGCGCACGGATAGTGTGACGGCGAATGGCTCCGTGGAGGTGCAGCATGGCCGGGCGCAACGACCGCATGCGTGGGCAGGGGCTGCGGCGAGAACAGCGGGCGGCGAAGAAGGCCGACGCCGTGCCGCTCGACGTCGTCAGCCCCCAGTTGCTGCAGCGCGTGCTGCGCGAGCAGCCGCAGCTTGCCGAGACTGGTACCATCGATCGGCTGGACCTTGCGCGCCATCGCGCCGGCTATGTCGAGGACCTGCTCCGGCAGGAGCGGGGGGAGCTTTCGGATCTCGACCGGCGCGTCGCCGAAAGCATGACGAGCGAGACGACGCTTGCCGCCAATATCGAGCATGAATACAGCGGCCAGCGCACGTTTGGCGAGCGTATGGCCGACAATCTCGCACGCTTCGGCGGCAGCTGGACCTTCATCATCGTCTTCGGCATCATGCTCGCCGGCTGGATCACCATCAACGCGCGCTCGGCCGGCGGGGAAGCCTTCGATCCTTATCCCTTCATCCTGCTCAACCTGGTGCTGTCGTGCCTTGCCGCCGTGCAGGCGCCGATCATCATGATGAGCCAGAAGCGGCAGGAGGCGAAGGACCGGCTGCGGTCCCGCAACGACTATCTCATCAATCTCAAGGCCGAGCTCGAGATTCGCCACCTGCACGAGAAAATCGACCACCTTCTCACCCGGCAATGGCAGCGGCTGACCGAACTGCAGACACTGCAGATCGAGCTGATGGAGGAGATCAGCGCCCTTCGCCGCACATAGCCGGCCGCAGAGAAGATGGTTTAATTCGACCGCTCGATGCGCTGATAAATCTCATTTAATCCGTTCTGAATTCGCTCTTGAGCGCCTGATAGAGTCGCTTGAAACGCGCGAAGGCCGGCCGATAGGCCGCTGCGAGATTCCGGTCCGGCTCGATCATCTCAGCCACCGCCGGTGTCCGGCAAACGGCGGCCGGATCTTCGCCTGTCGTCGCGATCCGGGCGAGCCTGGCGGCGCCGAAGGCCGGGCCCTTCGCGCCGCCGCTGTAGAGCGTGATGGGACGCTCGAGCGCGCTCGCCATCAGGCGCATCCAGAACCGGCTGCGCGAGCCGCCACCGATCGCGGCGACCGCTTTGGCATGCGTCCCGGCATGGGCAAGGCATTCCTGCGCCTCGGCGAAGGAGAAGGCGACGCCTTCGAGCACCGCCTGGACCATTTCTTCGCGCGTCACGTCCGGCGCGAGGCCGAAGAACACGCCGCGGGCATGCGGATCGTTGTGCGGCGTGCGCTCGCCCGTGAGATAGGGCAGGAACAGGGGACGGGCCGGCCGGCCCGAAAAGGCGGCTTCGGTGCTGGCAAGGAGAGCGCCGATATCGTCGGCTGCGAGGATCTTCGCCGCCCAGCCGAGCGCGCTCGCGCCGTTCAGCAGCGCCGCCATCTGGAACCAGCGGCCGGGCAGGGCGTGGCAGAAGGCATGCACATAGGCCTCCGGATAAGGCCGGAAGCTGCCGGTGGTGACGAAATACTGCCCCGAGGTGCCGAGCGAGAGGAAGGCATCGCCGTCATTGACGGCGCCAATGCCAATGCCTCCCGCTGCAGCATCGCCCGCGCCTCCGGCAACCGGCAGGCCGGCGGGCAGGCCGAGTGCCTGCGCCATAGTGGCCTGCAGGCTGCCGGCCAAGGCCGTGCCTTCGACGAGGCGCGGCATGTGCGCCCGCGTGAGGCCGGTCGCCGCAAGAATGTCGTCGGACCAGTCGCGCCGGGCTTCGTCGAGCCACAGCGTGCCGGCCGCGTCCGACATGTCGGTGACCGCCTCGCCCGTGAGCCGAAACCGAACATAGTCCTTGGGCAAAAGGATCCTGGCCACCCTGCGGAAGGTCTCGGGTTCGTTCGTTGCCAGCCACAGAAGCTTCGGCGCCGTGAAACCGGGCATGGCTGGCACTCCGGCGACGTGGCCAAGCGTCGGCAGGCGGCGGGCCAGCGCGGCGCATTCCGCATGGGCGCGACCGTCGTTCCAGAGGATGGCCGGGCGCAGCACATCGCCGGCCGCATCGAGCAGTACCGCCCCATGCATCTGGCCGGACAGGCCGAGGCCGCGGACAGCCGCGAAGGCGCGGGGTGCGGCGCACCGCAGCCGGCCCAGAACCGTTACCGTCGCCTGCCACCAGTCCTGCGGGTCCTGCTCGGCCCAGAGCGGGTGCGGACGCGCGATGGCGAGCGCCTCCTCCGCCTCGGCGAGGAGCGCTTCGTTCTCGCCGACCAGAACGGCCTTCACAGCCGATGTGCCGATGTCGATGCCGAGGTACATGCGTTCACCGGGCGCGGAACCGCCCGTCCTCGTCGCTGCCGCGTCCTACCGGCCGGAGAACAGCGGGTGTTCCACTTTATCCCCGGGCCTTGCACCGATACGCGCCGCCGTGCCGGCATTGAGCTCCAACACCGACAGGACGGGCTCACCGGACGGCACGATGCGGGTCGACAGCGGTTCGGTGCGCTGGGCGATTCGCGCAATGGTGCCGTCGGCCCGGATAAACAGCATGTCGAGCGAGATATAGGTGTTCTTCATCCACATCGAGACCGGGGCTGCCTCGCCGAAGTCGAAGAGCATGCCGCGATCGGCCGGCAGGAACCGGCGGTTCATGAGGCCGATGGCCCGCTCCTCCGGCGTGCGCACAACCTCGACGGCGAAGGCGTGGCTGCCGCTCGCCGTCCGGATCGTCAGGTTCTCGAGGGATTGCGCCAACGCGGCCGTGGCCGAGGCGAGCCAAACGACAGCGGCCAGGCCGAGCCGAAGGCGCCGCCACGGGCTCTCGGCAGCACCGGCCTCAATGGGTGGCAGGCGCATGGCCCCCGTCCGCCGGGCGCACTTCTGCCGCCATGAGGCCCTTCGGCCCGTTGCCGAAGCGCACGAGCAGCTGCTGGCCGGGCTTCACCTCGGTGATGCCGAAGCGCCGCAGGGTTTCCATATGAATGAAGATGTCCGGGGTGCCTTCCCCGCGCGTGACGAAGCCGAAGCCGCGTAGCCGGTTAAACCACTTCACGGTGACGGCTTCGAGCGCGCTCGTCGGCACGACAGTGACGTGCGTGCGCGGCGGCGGCAGTTCGCTCGGATGCAGCGCCGTCGATTCGTCGAGCGAGATGATGCGCACCGCCTGCAGGCCACGTGCGCGGCGCGCCACCTCGCAGACCACGCGTGCACCTTCACTCGCGGTCTCGTAGCCCTCCCGCTTCAGGCATGTGACGTGCACCAGCACATCCGGCAGGCCGTTGTCGGGCACGATGAAGCCGAAGCCCTTGGCGACATCAAACCACTTGATGTGACCAGCGAGCTCGACGAGCGGCTCGGCCACCGTTTCCAGATCAGCACTGCCCGTCAGGCGCGCTTCAACGGCTGCGCCGACCTTGGAGCCGAAACCATTTGAAGAAAATTCGTCGGACATGAAACCACCAGCCGAATCGTAGAGAACGATTCCCCAGACAAGGATAACACTCACAGACGCAGCGCAAAGTCAGAATTCATGAATAATTAATGCTCCGCCCGGCGTCGCCGGACAGTTCGACGAGTCGCGTGCAGATTGCGCCGATCTCGCCGTTGAAAACAAGGTCGGCAATGTCGTCGAGCGGTGTTGCCTCACGGTTGATGATGACGAGGCGAGCCCCATGCCGCTTCGCCAGCACCGGCAGACCCGCCGCCGGATGGACCAACAGCGACGAGCCGATGGCGATGAATAGATCGCTCGTGCGCGCCAGCGCCTGGGCCCGCTGCAGCGCCTGCTGCGGCAAGGCCTGACCGAAGGAGATGGTGGCGGATTTGACCATGCCGCCGCAATGCGGGCAGGTGGGCGGCAGCCCGCTCGCTTCGAAGACCGAGCGGATATCCGCCAGTTCCTGCCTCTCGGCACAGTCGAGGCAGGCTGCATAGGTTCCGTTGCCGTGAAGTTCGATCACCCGCTCCTCCGGCACGCCGGCGGCCTGCTGCAGGCCGTCGATGTTCTGGGTGATGATGGCCGGCGCCTTGCCAGCGGCGACGAGACCGGCAAGGAAATGATGCCCACGACCGGGAGTCGCGCCCGCATAGAGATCGTCCATGGCGAACTTCCGCCGCCACGCCTCCCGCCGTGCCTCCGCACTCGCCAGGAAGGCATCGAAGGCAATGGGCCGGTTCGCGAGCCAGGGACTGCCCGGCGAGCGAAAATCGGGCACACCGCTCTCCGTCGAGATCCCCGCGCCGGTGAAGGGCGCGACGACCTCCGCCGAGACCAGCCATTCGGCCAGAACCTCGAGATCCTCGTCGAGATCTGCAGGATCAGATGCAGTCATCGCCCACGGCCGCATTCACGCACGCGGGCTCATTGAAGCAGTCGGCGAGGGCAGCCGCAACCGGCTCAGGCTGCACGCAGTTCGTCGACCCTCCTGCGGGCCTTGGCGGCCTCGTCGCGGATCGCGGCCCAGTCGCCGGCCGAGACCGCCGCTGGCGGCGTCAGCCATGTCCCGCCGACGCACATCACCATCTTCTGGGAGAGGTAGTCGCCGAGATTGGCCGTGTTGACGCCGCCCGTCGGGCAGAAGACGACCTTGGGAAAGGGGCCGGCGAGCGCCTTGATCATGGCGATGCCGCCGGCCTGCTCGGCCGGGAAGAACTTCAGGGCCGTGCGGCCGCGCTCGCCCGCGCGCATCACTTCCGAGGCCGTGGCGACGCCGGGCAGCCAGGGCAGGCCGGCAGCCTTGGCCGCATCGTCCAGCGTCTCGCTGAACCCGGGGCTGACGACGGCCTTGGCGCCGGCATCGCGCACCTGAGCGAACTGGGCCGGCTGCACGACCGTGCCGGCAATGACGAACATCTGCGGGCATTCCCGGGCCACCGCCTCGATGGCGGCGAGACCGGCCTCGGTGCGCAGCGTGAGCTCGATCACGTCGATGCCGCCGTCGAGGAGGGCGCGGGCCAGCGACACGGCGGCGGCCGCGTCCGGCACCGAGACGACCGGGATGACGCCGCAGGCCTTCATTCGCTCGATATGGATGTCGCTCATTGCTGGCTCCATGGCTCACCGATCTTGCCCTTGCTTTTGACGCGAAGCGCAGACGGCCGCAAGTCCGTTTCAAACGATTTAGCAGAAAGGTTCGTCCGCGGCATTCACCGGTCGGCCCATTCTCGCTGAGGGCAAAAGGGGCTATGAGCGAGGAAACCCGCGCGGCAGATGCGCGAAGCAGCCGGAGGTGAATGCATGACGTCCGCCCGAGACGGGTCGTCCCTGTCCGCGACCTTGGAGGACGAGGCCTCCCCGGGCAACGCCGGCATCCATGGCCACGGCCGGCTTCTTGGCATCGACCTGGCGCGGGGCATCGCGCTCCTCGCCATGGCGGTCTATCACGGCGCATGGGACGCGAGCCATCTCGGTCTCACGAGCGTCGACGTCGTCAACGATCCAGGCTGGCGGCTCTTTGCCCGGGCCATCGCCGCCTCGTTCCTCCTGCTCGTCGGCTTCAGCCTCGTGCTCGCCCATGGAAGCAGGATTCGCTGGCAGGCCTTCCTGCGGCGGCTCGCGGTGATCGTCGCGGCGGCGGCGGCGATCACCATCGTGACCTTCTTCGCCTTTCCGCAGAGCTACATCTTCTTCGGCATCCTGCATTGCATCGCCCTCTCGAGCCTGCTTGCCCTGCCGTTCCTGCGGCTGCCGCCGGCCGTCGCTGCGGCCGCCGGCATCGCCGTCGTGGCGGCTCCGGGGCTCGTCGCATCGCCGCTGTTCGACCTGCCGGCGCTCGCCTTCGTCGGCCTCGGCACGCAGGTACCGGTGTCGAACGACTACGTGCCGCTCTTCCCGTGGTTCGGGCCGGTCCTGCTCGGCATGGCCGCCGGCCGCCTTGCGGTCGACCGAAATCTGACGGCATGGCTGCAGACCAGCCGGACGCCGGGCCTGGCCGGACGTCTCATTGCCTGGACAGGCCGGCACAGCCTGGCCTTCTATCTCGTTCACCAGCCCGTGCTGTTCGGCCTCATGTTCCTTGCCGCCCACGCACTCGGCATCACCCGCCAGCCCTCCGTGGCGGCAGGCTTCGTCCCCCAGTGCCGCGCGAGCTGCGAGCAGACCGGTGTCGCAGCGGCCGCGTGCAAGCGCTATTGCACCTGTGCCGACGCGGCGATCCGGCAAGAGCGTATCGATCTCGCGGACGCGTCGGCAGACACCCGGGGGCGTGTCACCGCCATCGTCAATCGCTGCCGGACAGGCGCGAGGCAGTAGCCAAGATGGCAGCGGCGGGCCTTGGCCCGCCGCTTCTTGATACCGACATTTGCTCGTGGGGCTCAGCCACCGGTGAGGCTGGCCTTGGCGCGGGCCCACCAGCCCGTGCGCTTCGGCCGGTTGGCGTCCTCCTCCACCGGCTCCGGCTCGGCCGGCTTCTGCGGCGCCGGAGTGGGTGCCGCTTCCACGACGGGGAGGGGCTGCTCGGGCGGCACGGCCGCCGCTTGCTCTTCTACCGCATCGGCCGGAGACTCTGTCTCGGCCTCGACAGCAGCTTCCGCTGCGTTTCCGGCCTCGTCGGCCGCGCGCTTGCCCCGTGCGGGGCGGCGCGTGCGGCGTCGCTTGGCCGGCGCAGACTCCTCCGTCTCCTCGGCAGGTGTCTCGGTCGGCAGTCCGACGGCTGCTTCGGCCACGATCTGCGCGGGATCTTCGGTGCCGGCGGTCTGAGAACCCGATTCCTCATCGTCCTGAGATTCGAGCGCGGTCGCCGGCTCGGCACCGGCAGGCGCTGCCGCCTCGCGGCCCTCGCCACCGCGTCCACCGCGACGGCGACGGCGGCGGCGGCGGCGTTTGCCGTTACCGTCCTCGGTGCCATCCTGCGGGCCGCGGGCCTGCTGCGGCGCCTCCTCGGTCACCTCCTCGTCCTCGTCGGCGACCTCCGCCTCCTCCTCGATGGCCGGCGCGCTCTCGATGCGGATGCCTGTCGCAGGCGCGCGCGCTTCGCTGCGCAGGACGGCCTCGCCGCGCTCGATGGTGAAGTTCGTGGTGCCGGAAAGCGTATCGTCACCGAAGATGGCGATTCCGACGTCGAAGCGGGTTTCGAGCTCGCGCAGATGCACGCGCTTCTGATTGAGGATGTAAAGCGCAACTTCAGTCCGCGTCTTGACGACGACGTTGTGCGCGGCGCTCTTGAGCAGCGCCTCCTCGATGGAGCGCAGGATGTGCAACGCGACCGACGCCGTGGCGCGGACGAAGCCCGAGCCGCCGCAGTGGTGGCAGACTACGGTGGAACTTTCCAGCACGCCCGTGCGGATGCGCTGGCGCGACATCTCGAGCAGGCCGAAGGCCGATATGCGGCCGACCTGAATGCGAGCCCGGTCGTTCTTCAGGCACTCCTTCAGCTTCTTCTCGACGGCGCGGTTGTTGCGCTTTTCCTCCATGTCGATGAAGTCGATGACGATAAGGCCGGCAAGGTCGCGCAGGCGCAACTGGCGCGATATCTCCTCGGCCGCCTCCAGATTCGTCTTGAGCGCCGTGTCCTCGATGTTGTGCTCGCGCGTCGAGCGGCCCGAGTTCACGTCGATGGAGACGAGCGCTTCCGTCGGGTTGATGACGATGTAGCCGCCCGACTTCAGCGTGACCTGGTTGGAGAACATCGCGTCGAGCTGCGCCTCGACACCGAACTTGGCGAAAAGCGGCTGCGGATCCCTGTAGGGCTTCACGACCTTGGCATGGCTCGGCATGAGCATGCGCATGAAGTCCTTGGCCTCGCGATAGCCATCATCGCCGGAGACCTGAACCTCGTCGATGTCCTTGTTGTAGAGATCGCGGATGGCGCGCTTGATGAGCGAGCCTTCCTCATAGACAAGCGCCGGAGCGGTAGACTTCAGCGTCAGCTCGCGCACGCTCTCCCACATGCGTAGCAGATATTCGAAGTCCCGCTTGATCTCCGCCTTGGTGCGCGAAGCCCCCGCCGTGCGCAGGATGACGCCCATGCCCTCGGGCACATCGAGCTCCTGGGCGATGGTCTTGAGGCGCTTGCGGTCGGTGACGTTGGTGATCTTGCGCGAGATGCCGCCGCCGCGCGCGGTGTTGGGCATCAGCACAGAATAGCGCCCGGCGAGCGAGAGATAGGTCGTTAGCGCCGCGCCCTTGTTGCCGCGCTCTTCCTTGACCACCTGAACGAGCAATACCTGACGGCGCTTGATCACCTCCTGGATCTTGTACTGGCGACGCAGCGGACGGTGCCGGCGGTCCGGCACCTCCTCGCCGACGTCGGCGCCGCCGAGGTGCTCAATCACCTCTTCCTCGCCGTTCGCCTCAGCCCCTTCGCTGTCGTGGGCGGCTGCGCCGTCGTCCGCCCCGGGCTCGGCGCTCACGATCGCGTCGTCGCCTTTGCGCGAGCGCTTGGCCTGGCGGCGGCGGGCGGCGCGCTCCTCGTCCTTTTCGGCCTCGCGCTCGGCCTGAGCCTCCTCGGCGAGCAAGGCCTGCCGATCGGCCACGGGAATCTGGTAATAGTCGGGATGGATCTCGCTGAAGGCGAGAAAGCCGTGACGATTGCCGCCGTACTCGACGAAGGCGGCCTGCAGGGACGGTTCGACCCGCGTGACTTTGGCGAGATAGATATTGCCGCGAAGCTGCTTGCGATTGGCGGATTCGAAGTCGAACTCTTCGACGCGGTTACCGCGGACGACCACCACCCGGGTTTCTTCCGGGTGGGAGGCGTCGATGAGCATCTTGTTTGCCATGTTGAACTCTCATACGGGCGACCTCCGGCGCATGCCGCTGGGCAATTCCGTGCGAAACAACGTCTGCTCCGCCAGCCGGAAGGCGGCAGGCGGCGTCCGTCGACAGGTCGCGGGCGCACCGCTGGATGCGGGCGCAGGGGGTGATGGGAATGCAGTGGTGTGGAAGAGCCGGAGCAGGCCGTACGAATATCCCCCGACCATCGCGCCGCGTCCTGCGGTCGGCGATGGAGCAAGCCGGGCGATCGCTGTCGGGCTGCCCATAGTCCTCCGATCCTTAGCCTCGAAACGCCGGCGTCGCGGAAAGAGCCGGGGCCGACGTGAAAGCGTTGCGGACGATACCGCAACGTGAATGACAACCGCCGCTCCGGCACGCCGCTTCAGGGCCGCGCCCGCCTGCCCATGGGGAGGGGGGACTGCCGCGGCACAGCCGCCCGGTTGAAAGAGGCGACCAACGGCGACGCCGAAAACAGAGTCGCCTTTTCATTACAGACGCATGCGGCTGTTTGGCAAGGGTCATGCGCGATTGTGGCAGGAAGGCCACGCATGGAATGCGAGCGTCGCTGCGCTGGTGAAGAAGTGTTAACCAAGGCCTTCCTATCTCTTAATGGATGGTTTCGTGAAGAATGGCGGTGGGACAGGGGCCGCTCCCAATGGCGCGCATCGGCATCGAGGCAGGCGGGAAGGGCAGGGCCATGAGGCACCGCGCCGCGCAGCCCTTCTTGGTCTGCCTGGCCGCCATCGGCCTGCTCCTCGCGCACCCGGCCACTGCCCGGGATTCTGCCCCCCAAGATGCCGTCGCGCAGGATCCTGCGACGCCCCCCGGAGCGGCCGTCGCCGTGGCTGCCGATGTCAGGGCCGAAGGCGCGGTGACCCGTCTCAGCCTGACCCTGTCGCGCCCCGTCGATGCCAAGGCCTTCCTGCTCGAGCGACCCGACCGGGTCATCGTCGACCTGCCCGAGGTGAATTTCCAACTGCCGGCCAATGCCGGCCGCAAGGGCGCGGGAGTCATCTCCTCCTATCGCTTCGGCCTCTTCGCGCCGGGCCGCTCGCGCATCGTCATCGATCTTGCGCAGCCGGCCCTCGTCGAGCGCATCGACAGCCGGGCCTTGGGAGAGGGCGCGCTGCTCGTCATCGAGCTGTCACGCACCGACCGGGCCAGCTACCGCAAGACGGCCCTCAAGCCGATGGTGGAGCCCGAACCGCTGCCTGCCAGCACGGCACAGCAGCCGGTTCCGCCCGTGGGCGACAAGCCACTGATCGTCATCGATCCCGGTCACGGCGGCGTCGACCCCGGCGCGATCGGCGTCAACGGCGTGGCCGAGAAGGACGTTGTCTTCGCCTTCGCCGAACGTTTCAGGCAGCGGTTGGAGGAGACGGGACGCTACAGGGTCATGCTGACGCGCACGAGCGACACCTTTGTCTCGCTCGGCGGGCGCTGGCGCATGGCCCAGAAGGCGGGGGCTTCGCTGTTCATCTCCATCCATGCCGACACGCTGTCCGACAGCAGCCGCGTTCGCGGGGCGACCATCTACACCGGCTCGGCCTTCGCCAGCGATGCCGAGGCCGAGCGCCTCGCCGCCAAGGAGAACCTGGCCGACCAGATCGCCGGCGTCGACGTGGTCGAGGATCCGAACGAGATTGCCGGCATCCTCGCCGAACTGACCAAGCGCGAGACGCGGGTCTTCTCGCTCGATTTTGCCAACAAGGTGGTGAACAGCCTGCGCGACGTCGTGGCGCTCAACAAGAACCCGCTGCGCTCGGCCGGCTTCATCGTCCTCAAGGCGCCGGACATCCCCTCCGCGCTTATCGAACTCGGCTACCTGTCGAGCGCCAAGGACGCCGACCTCCTCGTGTCCGACGCCTGGCGCGACAAATCGAGCGCCGCGCTCGTGGAGGCCGTCGACCGCTTCTTTGCGACCCGCCTTGCGGCTCAGCCCGACGCCGCAGTTTCTCCATAGATGCGCGGGATAAGAACCGAATCGTTCGGCTTTCCGCCCCGTTCCCGCTTTCCGTTTCTGGTCACGTGGGGCCGGCTCATGTTAGGGAGGGAGCGCCGGCGCACCGGGGAACGACCACCGGCGCTGCTGCGGCGGCGGGAAGAAGCAACGGGCGACGGGCCTTCAACGGATGCGTTTGATAGTTCGCTTTCTTGGATTTCTGTTTGCTGCCGGGGCGATTCTTTTCGTCATCGGAGCTTCCATCGTCGGCTTCTTCGTCTGGAAATATTCCCAGGACCTGCCGGACCACAAGCAGCTCGCCAATTACGAGCCGCCGGTGATGACGCGCGTCCACGCCAGCGACGGCAGTCTGGTGGCCGAATATTCGCGCGAGAAGCGACTTTTCCTCCCCATCCAAGCCGTTCCCAATCTCGTCATCGAGGCCTTCCTGTCGGCTGAGGACAAGAACTTCTATCGGCACAACGGTGTCGATCCCGAAGGTATCGCCCGGGCGGTCGTCACCAATTTGCGCGCGTCCGGACGGCGCCAGCAGGGCGCCTCGACCATCACGCAGCAGGTCGCCAAGAACTTCCTGCTCACCAACGAGCAGACCTACGAGCGCAAGATCAAGGAAGCGCTGATCGCCCTGCGAATCGAGGCGGTCTATTCGAAGGACAAGATCCTCGAGCTCTATCTCAACGAGATCTACCTCGGCCTCGGCAACTACGGCATAGCGGCCGCCGCGCTGAACTATTTCGGCAAGTCGGTGCACGAACTGACGCTGCCGGAGATCGCCTATCTTGCGGCGCTGCCGAAGGCGCCGAACAACTATCACCCCTTCCGCCAGCGCGAGGCGGCCATCGAGCGGCGGAACTGGGTGCTCGACCGCATGCTCGACAACGGCTACATCACGCGCGCGGAGGCGGAGGCCGCCAAGCGCCAGCCGCTTGAGGTCAATCCCCGCACGCTCTCGCCCAACACCTATTCGGCCGGCTTCTTTGCCGAGGAGATCCGGCGCGAGATTGTCGAGCGCTACGGTGAGAAGGCGCTCTATGACGGCGGCCTGTCCGTGCGCTCGACCTTCGACCCGAAGATCCAGGCGATGGCGCGCAAGACCCTGGTGGACGGCCTCGTGCGCTACGACGAGGCGAGGGGGCTGCGTGATCCGGTCGACACGATCGACCTCGCCAGCGGTGAATGGGGGGCAGCCCTCGCGGACATTCCAGCGCTCGGAGACGTGCAGCCGTGGCGACTCGCCGTCGTGCTCGAGGTCAGCGACCGTGAGGCCACCATCGGGCTGCAGCCGGCACGCGAGATCTCGGGCAAGCTGTCGAGCGAGCGCCAAACCGGCAAGATCCTGCCGGACGGTATCAAGTGGACGCGCAAGGGCCGTCTCACGCAGGCGCTCAAGCCCGGCCATGTCGTCTATGTGGAACCCGTCGCCGACAAGCCCGGACAATATCGCTTGCGCCAGATCCCCGAGGTGTCCGGCGCCATGGTGGTGATGGACCCCAATACCGGGCGCGTCTTCGCCATGGTCGGCGGCTTCTCCTTCGACCAGAGCGAGTTCAACCGCGCAACGCAAGCGCTGCGCCAGCCGGGGTCCTCGTTCAAGCCATTTGTCTACGCGGCCGCGATCGACAATGGCTACACGCCGTCCTCCATCATCGTCGACGGTCCGATCGAGATCACGTCCGGCACCGAGGTCTGGCGGCCGAAGAACTATGACGGCAAGTCGACCGGACCGCACACCCTGCGCTATGGCATCGAGCGGTCTAAGAACCTGATGACCGTGCGCCTCGCGCGTGACGTCGGCATGCCGCTGATCGGCGAATACGCGAAGCGCTTCGGCATCTACGACGATCTTGCGCCCTACCTGCCGATGTCGCTGGGTGCCGGCGAGACCACCGTGCTGCGCATGACGACCGCCTATTCGATGTTCGTCAATGGCGGCAAGCGCATCAAGCCGACACTCATCGACCGCATCCAGGACCGGTGGGGCCACACCATCTACAAGCACGACGAGCGCATCTGCCAGGGATGCGACGCCGAGGAGTGGCGCAACCAGCCGGAGCCGCGGCTCATCGACAACCGGGAGCAGGTCATCGATCCGATGACCGCCTACCAGATGGTCTCGATCCTCGAAGGCGTCGTGCAGCGGGGCACCGCGACCGTGGTCAAGAGCGTCGGCAAGCCGCTTGCCGGCAAGACCGGCACGACGAACGAGGCCAAGGACGTCTGGTTCGTCGGTTTCTCGCCCGATCTGGCGGTGGGCATCTATCTCGGCTACGATCGTCCGCGCTCGCTCGGCAATTCGGCGACGGCCGGCCAATATGCCGCGCCCATCTTCCGCGACTTCATGACGCTCGCGCTCGACGGCAAGCCGGCGACGCCATTCCGCGTGCCGCCGGGCATCAAACTCATCCGCGTCGATCTTGCCTCGGGCCAGCGCGCCGGATCAGGCGGACGCACCATCCTCGAAGCGTTCAAGCCCGGGACGGCGCCCCCGGACGGCTATCTTGTCGGCTACAGCGACACGGCCCCTGAAAGCTACGGCGCAGCCCCGCCCGCCGGCGTCGGCAGCGGTTCGGGCGGCCTCTATTGACGCCTGATCGATCCTTGTCGGCTTGCCCGGTTTACATCCGGGGCCGGGCTGGCTAAGAGCCTCCTGTGTCCGGCGTGAACGGCATGGCCGGGCCAATCTTCCATCGATTGCAGGACGAAGGCGGGCATGCGCGCCGAAATCGAGACGTTGGTTGATGCCGTCAAGCAGTCTGTCGGGCTGCTGAGGAGGCATCTTTGACTGGGATCAGGCCAAACGCCGGCTCGCCGAGCTGAACAGCCTCGCCGAGGATCCCTCGCTGTGGAACGACGCGGAAGCTGCGCAGAAGATCATGCGCGAACGCACCGCCCTCGAGGAGAACATCGCGGCCATCGAGCAGATCGAACGTGATCTTGCCGATGCCGTCGAACTCATCGCGCTCGGCGAGGCCGAAGGCGATGCTTCGGTCGTCGAGGAGGCGGAGGAGAGCATCCGGTCCCTGCAGGCGGAGGCCGCCAGGCGCCAGATCGAGGCCTTGCTGTCCGGCGAAGCGGACCAGAACGACACCTATATCGAGATCCACTCGGGCGCCGGCGGCACCGAGAGCCAGGACTGGGCGCAGATGCTCATGCGGATGTACATCCGCTGGGCCGAACGGCGCCGGTTCAAGGTCGAGGTCATGGAAGTGACCGAAGGTGAAGAGGCGGGCATCAAGTCGGCCACGCTTCTCATCAAGGGCCACAACGCCTATGGATGGGCGAAGACCGAATCGGGCGTCCACCGTCTCGTCCGTATCTCGCCGTTCGATTCGAATGCGCGTCGGCATACGAGCTTCGCCTCCGTCTGGGTCTATCCCGTCGTCGACGACCGTATCGATATCGCCGTCAACGAGTCGGAGTGTCGGATCGACACCTTCCGCGCTTCGGGCGCCGGTGGCCAGCACGTCAACACCACGGATTCGGCTGTCCGCATCACCCATATCCCGACCGGCATCGTCGTCGCGTGCCAGGCGGAACGGTCCCAACACAAGAACCGGGCCACCGCCTGGGCGATGCTGCGGGCCCGTCTTTACGAACTCGAACTGCAGAAGCGCGAGGAGAAGGCGATGGCTGAGGCGGCGTCGAAAACCGACATCGGCTGGGGCCATCAGATCCGCTCCTACGTGCTGCAACCCTACCAGCTGGTGAAGGACCTGCGCACGGGCGTCCAGTCGACGAACCCGCAGGAGGTTCTGGACGGCAGGCTCGATCCCTTCATCGAGGCGTCGCTCGCCCAGCGCGTCTATGGCGGCGAGGTGGAGGTCGAGGATATCGACTGAACGGGCGCGGGAGCCGGCCAGCGCATGCCGTGGAGGCGCGCGCCGGCTGCGATGAAGCGCTGCGGATCGACGGGATTGCCGTCGATCCGCGTTTCATAATGGATGTGCGACCCCGTGGACCGACCCGTGCTGCCGGCGCGCCCCACGACGTCACCGGCGGCGATCGTATCGCCCTCCGTGACGGCAAAGGCGGAAAGATGCGCATAGCGCGTCGTCACACCGCTGATGTGCTCGATCTCCACCATGTTGCCATAGCCGCCGCTGTAGCCTGCAAAGATGACGTTGCCTGCTCCTGTGGCGCGAACGGGCGCGCCGTAGGCGGCACGGAAGTCCAGGCCCGTGTGCAGGGCGGGCGCACGCAGGAAAGGATCCATACGGATGCCGAAGGGGCTCGTCTCGTCCTCCTCCGCGGGCCGGCCGAGAGGCAGCCCGGCAACGACCTGCGCGGCGCGCGCGGAAAGGGTCAGGCTGTCTTTGATGCTATCCGCGAGACTACCGAAATGGAACGGCGCACCGGCCTGCGCCGGGACGTAGGGGCCGCCGACGCTCTCCGATGTCGCAGGACCAGGCAGGCGGGTGAGCGGCTCGGTCGGAAGGCCGACGGAGGCGACGATGTCGAGATAGCGGTCCAGCCGGTGCTGGGAGAGCGCAAGCATGGCGGAGAGGACCGACGTCTGCCGATGTGTCAGCCTCTCGAGTGCCTTGTCCATGCGGGCGAGGCGTTCCGCGACCGGCAGGTAGCGCAACGCGCCGAGCCGATCCCTCGCCGCCTCGCCGCGCCACGGCCGGTCTGTTGCGGACAAGGACGGCACTGGGCCGGCGCCTGCGGCGATCGGCAGTGCGATGCCGGTCGCCTGCTTCTGCAGCGCTTCGACCACCGATTGGCGGCGCTCGAGCTCGTCCTGGCGCTCAAGAACCTGCGCAACGCGCGCCTCCACGCGCTCCTGCTCGAGATATTGCCGGCTGGCGAGGAGGTCGACGTGCCGACGCACCGCTGCTATCTGATCCTCATAGGCGAGGGTGATGCGCTGGTGGCGCGCGAGGAGGCCGGCGACGACCTCGTCGCGAAAGAAGAGCATCCATGTCGCCGCCCCTGCCCAGGCGAGCACCGCCAAAAAGACGACAACAGCCGCGACCCGCAAATGGCCATGCGGCGTCCCGACATGACTTGGTTCGGAGCGACACGTCAGGCTGGGCAGAAAGAGGCGGTGTCGCAAGTCGAGGCTCTCCAGAGTGCCGGCACCCTGAAGATTAGGACCCGTTAGGGTTAAGCATTCGCAAACGGGCGCGTCTACAGTTCGCGTGCGGCCGCAAGGACGGTTTCCGCATGGCCGTCGACCTTCACCTGCCGCCAGACGCGGGCGATACGGCCGTCCGGTCCGATGAGGAAGGTGGTGCGCAGGATGCCCATGAACTTGCGGCCGTACATGGTCTTCTCGCCCCAGACGCCGTAGTCCTCGATCGCCTTGCGGTCCTCGTCGGAGGCGAGCGTGATCGCGAGATCGTGCTTGGCGCGGAACCTGTCGTGGCGGGCGACGCTGTCGGCGGAGATGCCGATGACATGCGTGTCGGTGGCCTCGAATTCCCGGCGCAGGCCATTGAAGGCAATGGCCTCCTTGGTGCAGCCGCTGGTGTCGTCCTTCGGATAGAAATAGACTACGACCTTCCTGCCGGCCAACGCCGACAGGCGCACTTCTGTGCCGCCAGCGCCGGGCAGGGTGAAATCGGGCGCCTTGTCGCCTTCCTGGACCATCGTCTCGCCTTCCTTTCGTCTGATTCTTTGCGCTAAGCCTTTCGTGAGGCGGCGAAGCGTCCGCCCGCCCGTCCACCGATTGCTTGCAGTGGAGCAGGCTGGTCGTTCTGTCCGCCTCGTCAAGGGCGGCACGGACAATGTCCACGCGATCACGAGGATGCCTATCCTTTTCGGCCGCGGCGGGACCGGGCCGGCGTTCCCGTGTCGCACGAATCGTGGGAGACGAATGGAACGCCCAAGGGGAACGGACCGGAGTGACCAAGCTGTTCGCCAGGAGACGTAACGAGGCCGGCGGCGGCGAAGGGCAGGTGCAACGTGCGCCCTCGCTCCGCCGCCGCAGAGCCCAGCGCGTGCTCATTGTGCTCGTCGCGCTCGTCCTCTTGCTCGTCGGCGGTCTTGCCGGGCGAATCGCCTGGTCGCCCGTCGAGATCGACGGATTGCCGGAGCGCATCGAAGCGGCGCTCTCGGAGCGCGTCGGCAGCGGCTGGAACGTCGGCATCGCCAGCGCCGCCATCGACTACACGCGCTATGGCCCGACCCTGCGCGTCTCCGGCATCGATATCCGCAATGCCGATGGCGCAAGCGTTCTGAAGGCACAGGCGGGCGAGATATCGGTCAGCGCCCTGGGGTTGATGGTCGGGCGGGTGAGCCCGAGTGCCGTTGTCTTCAGCGGGCTCGACCTGCGCCTCAACGTTTCGCCGACGGGTGAGCTGTCCTTCGCCGCGACCGACGAGGAGACCGCCGTCTCGCCGGCGCAGCCGCAAGCGCAGCCTCCCGTGGTGGCGGAAGGGGCGGCGCAGGAGGATCTGCCGCTTGCGGCAGCCGTCGTCTCGCTCGTCGACCTCATCACCGACCGGGAGGGCCTCTTCGGCACGATCGACCATTTCGGCCTGAGCGATGCGCGGCTGACGATTGTCGACGCCCAGCGGCGGCCACGCGCGCGCTTCGCCGACGTGTCGCTGCAGTTCACCCGCGCCAAGGCGACGCTGACCCATTTCAATTTCGGGCTGCGCGGCGAGCACGGGCCATGGAGCGTCTCGGGGGTCGTGCGCGGCGAGCAGAAGGGCGCCCGTCAGGCCCAGGTGCATCTGGCGCGCGCGCCGGTGTCGGACCTGCTCCTGTTCGGCGGGCTCAGCCATTCACTCGTGACGACGCGCATGCCGCTCTCGGGCGAGGTCTCGCTGTCGATCGATGGTGAAGGCCATCTCGAAGCGCTCGATGCGAGCTTGGCCGGCGACGCCGCCATCGTCTACATCGACGATCCGGACCAGCCGCCGATCGAGGTGGACGACATCGGCCTGCGCCTGAGCTGGAACCCCGCCACGCGGGCCTTCGATCTGCCCTCGGCATCCTTCACCGCAGGAGAGACCCGCATCAATCTCGCCGGCCGACTCTCCTCGGGCGAAGGGAAGGGGGTGCCATGGCGGCTTGAGCTTGCCGGCAAGGCTGCCGTGATCGAGCGCCTGACGGGCGACGAAGAGCCGCTCACCATCGATGACATCGCCGGCGAGATCGTCGGCGGGGAGGGCGGCGGTGTCATCGTGCGACGGTTCTCGGTGACCGGCGAGCGTCTGGCCGTCACACTGTCCGGTAGCGCCGGCACGCCCGATGACCGCGGCGGCCTGCGCGTTGCGGTATCGAGCACGGAATCGGACGCTCGCGCACTTCTCAGGCTGTGGCCGGCCTTCGTCGCCTCCGGTGTCCGGCGCCACCTCATCGACAACCTGCAGGCCGGAACGGTCCATGATCTGTCGGTCAACGTCAATCTCGACGCCGAGGAACTCGCCGCCTCACGGCAGAAGAAGCCGCTGCCGCGCGAGACGGTCGATGTCCGGTTCCGGATGTCCGGCGCCGCGCTCCTGCCCGCGAAAGGCTTGCCGGTGCTGACGGATACGGCAGCGCGCGGAACCGTGGACGGCAACAGCGTCAGCATCTACCTGCCACGCTCCGAGGTATCCCTGGAAGGCGAGCGCAAGCTTTCCCTGTCGGAGGGCTTTTTTGCGGTCGATGATCTGCGCAAGCCGGCCCAGGCGCGCATCAGTCTGCGCATCCAAGGCGGTGCCGACGCGGTCCTCGCGCTCGCCCGCAGCGAGGCCGTGCGCGACCGGATGGCGATCGAACTCGACCCGGAGAAAGTGTCCGGCACTGCGGACATTCGCCTCGAACTGTCTCTCCCGCTCATCGACGAACTGACGATGCGTGACGTCACGGCGGAAGCGAGCGGCCAGTTGAGCAACCTCGTCGTGACCGGCATTGCGGGCGACAAGAGCATCGAGAAGGGCAGCTTCGCGCTCACGCTCGAAGGCGATCTCCTCACGCTCGACGGAGATGCGCGCCTCGCGGACCTGCCCGCGACCGTCTCGCTAAGGCAGCCCCTCACCGGAGCGGGCGGGCAGGCAGCCATCAAAGTCACCGCCGACGACGCGGCGCGTACGCGGCTCGGTTTCGATTTCGGGCGGAAGCTCACCGGCCCCATAACGGTTGCGGCCGACCTGTCGCTGAGCGAGGCGGCCAAGCGGCCGAAGAGCATCACCGTCGATCTCAGCAAGGCAGCGATCAACGAGCTGCTGCCCGGCTGGACGAAGGCCGCGGGGCGCGAGGCGGGCCTGTCGTTCGACCTGATCGAGAAGGGCGACGGCTATATCCTCGAGAAGCTCACGCTTGACGGCGCAGGCGCCTCGGCAAAGGGCGGCCGGGTCATTCTGCGCGGCGACGGCAGCTTCAGCGAGGCCGAGTTCTCGCAGATCAAACTGTCGCCGGGGGACGACGTGCGCCTGCAGGTAGCCCGTGCGCGGGACGGATTCAGGGTGACGGTGCGCGGCAACGTGCTTGATGCGCGGCCGTTCCTGCGCCAGGTTTTCGGCCGTGGCGGCGGAGACGACGCCACCGACGTCGATCTCGACGTCGCCGTGGACATCCTCGGCGGCTTCAACAACGAACTCGTCTCCAATGCGGCGCTGAAGCTCGCCATGCGTGGCGGCAACGTGTCCGGCCTCGCCTTCAACGGCTCGTTCGGCCGCTCGCCCGTCACTGCCTCCCTGTCACGCGGAAGCTCGGGCGAATCCTTCACCATCGTCCAGACGGCGGATGCGGGCGCCGCGCTGCGCTTCGTGGACATCTACCAGCGCATGGCCGGTGGTCAGCTCGTACTCCAGCTACCACCGGCCAACGGCAGCGCAGCCGGCATCCTCAACATCCGGGACTTCTCGCTGGTGGACGAGCCGGCCCTGCGCCGCATCGTCTCGGCCCAGCCCCGCGAGGGCGAGCGGGTCACCATCAACGACGTGCCCTTCACCAAGCTCAAGGTGGACTTCACGCGCGCGAGCGGGCGCATCAACATGCGCGAGGCGGTGATCTGGGGGCCACAGGTCGGCATCAGCCTCGAGGGCCATCTCGACCTCGGCAACGAGACGCTCGACCTTTCCGGCACCTACGTGCCGGCCTATGCCCTCAACAACATCTTCAGCCAGCTGCCGGTGATCGGCCTGCTGCTCGGCGGCGGGCAATACGAGGGGCTCTTCGCCGTCAACTTCCGCGTGCGCGGCCCAATGGCGGGGCCGACCATGACCATCAACCCCCTGTCGGCCATCGCGCCCGGTTTCCTGCGCAAGTTCTTCGACGCGGGACGGGCAGACAGCGGGCAGGGCGGAGCGACCCCGCTTCCGCCAGCGCCGATCGGTCAGGGCCAGCGCTGAGTGGCGAGGGTCGCCAGCCTTCGGGCGGCTTTCACTGGCGTCAGACTGGATTTTTCCGACGCCGGTCATCGCAGAAGGGGCCGACGATCATCATCGGCGACCGAAGAGCAGCCGCTCCGGACTGGCTCACTCAACCCGCAGCAGCACGTGCTTCTTCTTGCCGAGCGATAGCTTGACGACGCCGTCGGCCGTCAGGTTGCCGGCGTCGAGGACCGCCCGTTCGTCGCTCACGACCTCGTCGTTGACCTTGAGACCGCCGCCCTTGATCTGGCGCCGCGCCTCACTGGTGGAGGCGACGAGGCCGGCCTTGACGAAGGCGGCGAGCACGCCGAGCCCGGCCTGCAGCTCGGCCGCGGGCACGTCGATGCTCGGCAGGTTCTCGGCCACCGCCCCTTCCTCGAAGGTCTTGCGTGCCGTCTCGGCCGCCATCTCGGCCGCCGCGCGGCCGTGGACGAGCGCGGTGATCTCGGTGGCGAGGACCTTCTTGGCCTCGTTGAGCTCGGCGCCCTCGAGCCGCTCGAGCCGCGCGATCTCGTCGAGCGGCAGGTCCGTGAAGATCCTGAGGAAGCGGCCGACGTCAGCGTCCTCCGAGTTGCGCCAGTACTGCCACAGCCCGTAGGGCGGCAGCATGTCCTCGTTGAGCCAGACGGCGCCGGCGGCCGACTTGCCCATCTTGGCGCCGGAGGCGGTGGTCAGCAGCGGGCAGGTGAGGGCGAAGACCTGGGTGGCGTCGACGCGGCGGGCGAGCTCGATGCCGTTGACGATGTTGCCCCACTGGTCGGAGCCGCCCATCTGCAGGCGGCAGCCGTAGCGGCGGCTGAGCTCCAGGAAGTCGTAGGCCTGGAGGATCATGTAGTTGAACTCGAGGAAGGAGAGCGGCTCCTCCTTGTCGAGGCGCGCCTTCACCGATTCGAAGCTCAGCATGCGGTTGACGGTGAAGTGCCGGCCGATGTCGCGCAGGAAGGGAATGTACTCGAGCTTGTCGAGCCATTCGGCATTGTCGACCATGATGGCGTCGCTCGGGCCGTCGCCGAAGGTGAGGAACTTCGAGAAGACCTTGCGGATGCCCTCCTTGTTGGTGGCGATCTGCGCATCGTCGAGCAGCGGGCGCGCCTCGTTGCGGAACGAGGGGTCGCCGATGCGCGTCGTGCCGCCGCCCATCAGCACGATGGGCTTGTGGCCGGCCTGCTGCAGGCGGCGCAGCATCATGATGTTGGTCATGTGCCCGACATGCAGGCTCGGCGCCGTCAGGTCATAGCCGATATAGGCGACGATCCGTTCCTTCACGGCGAGGTCGTCGAGCGCCTCGGCATCCGAGATCTGGTGGATGAGCCCGCGCGCGTCGAGCGTGCGCAGGAAATCGGAACGGTACGTCGTCATGTCGGTCAGTCTTGCGTTGGAATGGGACGGGGCGCCGTGAGGCGCCCCGCGATCTGAAGCCTGTTTGCGTCGTCGCGTCAGGCGGCATCTTCGTGCGGGGTGCCGATGCGCTTGTCGAGATAGGCATCGACCGTCTGCATCAGTTCCTCGATCTTGCCGTCGAAGAAGTGGTTGGCGCCGTCGATGACCGCGTGTTCCAACACGATGCCCTTCTGAGTCTTGACCTTCTCGATGACGCTGATGACGTCCTTCGCCGGCGCGACGCGATCCTCGGACCCGTGCACGAAGAGGCCCGAGGAGGGACAGGGCGCAAGGAAGGAGAAGTCGTAGCGATTGGCCATCGCCGCGATGGAGAGGAAGCCCTCGATCTCCGGCCGGCGCATGAGCAACTGCATGCCGATCCATGCCCCAAAGGACACGCCGGCGATCCAGCAGCTGCGCGCATCCGGATTGAGCGACTGCACCCAGTCGAGCGCCGCCGCCGCATCCGACAACTCGCCGTGGCCGTGATCGAAGGAGCCCTGGCTGCGCCCGACACCACGGAAGTTGAAGCGCAGCACCGCAAACCCACGGTTCACATAGGTGTAGAACAGGCTGTACACGATCTGGTTGTTCATCGTGCCGCCGAACTGCGGATGCGGATGAAGAATGATCGCGATGGGCGCACCCTTCTTCTTCGCGGGCTGGTAGCGGCCTTCGAGACGCCCGGCAGGGCCGTTGAAAATGACTTCAGGCATGATCCGGCACCGTTACCGCGATAGGATCGGCGCTGCCGGGAGCCACACCTGTGGCCGTGCAAATCTTGACATGCCGGTCGCGCACTTCTAAATCACGGTTAGAACTGTTCTAAGAGCCAACTTATACATGCATCGAGTTGCATATGCAACCGCACAACGCGGATAGCGGCTCCGGTGATGTGGTCGCACTTCTCTACCACATCAACAGGGGCAAAAAGCAAGGTTTGTGATCGGCGCACGGGAGGCCGGTGGGAACAGCATGGCGGGCATGCGTCATTACCTCGACTACAACGCCTCGGCGCCCCTGCGGCCGGCCGTGCGCGAGGTGGTCCTGCGTGCCTTCGAGGAGGTCGGCAATCCCTCGTCCGTGCATGCGGAAGGGCGCAGGGCTCACGCGCTGATCGAGGCGGCGCGGGAAGAGGTCGCGGCTCTTGCCGGCGCGCGCCCCCGCGATGTTGTCTTCACGAGCGGTGGCTCGGAGGCCAACAATACCGTGATGACGCCGTCGCTGCGACGCGAGCCATCCTTCACGACGCTGGCGCTCCATCTCATGGGCGCGGGCGAGCATGCGAGCGTCCTTTCGGGCAGCCGCTTCCCAGAGAATGCCCGCGAGACGATCCCCATCGACGGCAACGGCGTCGTGGATATCGATTTCATCGACGCGCGGCTGCGCCGCCTGGCGAACGAAAGTGGAGCGACGGCCCTCGTCAGCCTGCAGGCGGCCAACAGCGAGACCGGCGTCGTCCAACCGCTCGCCGGGGTGGCCGAGGTCGTGCATCGCCATGGCGGGCTGCTGCATGTCGACGCCGTGCAGGCGGCGGGCAAGCTGTCCGTCGACATGGCTGCCTGGGGCGCGGACGTTATCACCTTGTCCGCCCACAAGATCGGCGGGCCGAAGGGTGTCGGTGCCTTCGTCACCCGGCCCGGCGTCGAGGTACGCGAGCGGCTGGTTCGCGGCGGCGGCCAAGAGGGCGGCTACCGCGCCGGCACGGAGAATGTTGCGGGCATAGCAGGCTTCGGGAAGGCCTGCACGCTTGCGCGGGACGAACTTGCGGATTATGCCGCCTTGACGGGTGCCTTGCGCGACGGTCTCGAGGCCCGCCTTCGCCTGGTTGAGCCCGGGGTGGTGGTTTTAGGAGCCGGAGCATCGCGACTGCCGAACACGAGCGCCTTCGCAATCGACGGCCTGAAGGCGGAGACGTTGCTCATGATGCTCGATCTCGAGGGCATGGCCGTCTCGTCCGGTTCCGCCTGCTCGTCCGGTAAGGTGAGGCGCTCGCATGTGCTCACGGCGATGGGTATCGCGCCCTCGCTCGCCGAGGGGGCGCTGCGCGTGAGCTTCGGCTGGGGCTCGACCGAGGCGGACATGGAATCCTTTGCGACGGCCTTTCGGAAAGTGGTCGGCGCACTCATCTCTCGTCGCAAGGGGCTGAACGCCGCCTGAGGACGAGTAGGTCACCAACCCGCGGCCCTTGAAGCCGTGAGAGGAGGTCGTGCAATGCCTGCGGTGCAGGAAACGGTAGAACGTGTCAAGGCGATCGACGTCGAGCAGTACAAGTACGGCTTCGAGACAACGATCGAGATGGACAAGGCCCCCAAGGGCCTCAGCGAGGATATCGTCCGCCTCATTTCGTCCAAGAAGGGCGAACCGGAGTGGATGACGGAGTGGCGCCTCGAGGCGTTTCGCCGCTGGCAGACGATGCGCGAGCCCAAGTGGGCGCGCGTCAACTACCCGCCGATCGACTATCAGGAGCTCTACTACTATGCCGCGCCGAAGAAGAATCCGGCGCCGAAGTCGCTCGACGAGGTCGATCCGGAGATCCTCAAGACCTACGAGAAGCTCGGCATTCCGCTGCGCGAGCAGGAGATCCTCGCCGGCGTCGAGGGCGCTGGCTCGCGCGTGGCGGTCGACGCCGTGTTCGATTCCGTGTCGGTGGTGACGACCTTCAAGGAGGAGTTGAAGAAGGCCGGCGTTATCTTCTGCTCCATCTCCGAAGCGATCCGCGAATATCCGGATCTGGTGCGCAAGTACCTCGGCTCGGTCGTGCCGGTGTCGGACAACTTCTTCGCGACGCTCAACAGCGCCGTGTTCACGGACGGATCCTTCGTCTACGTACCGGAGGGCGTGCGCTGCCCGATGGAGCTGTCAACCTATTTCCGCATCAACGAGCGCAACACCGGCCAGTTCGAGCGCACGCTGATCATCGCGGACAAGGGCTCCTACGTCAGCTATCTCGAAGGCTGCACGGCGCCGGCACGTGACGAGAACCAGCTGCACGCGGCGGTGGTCGAGCTGATCGCGCTCGACGATGCGGAGATCAAGTACTCGACGGTCCAGAACTGGTATCCGGGCGACGCCGAGGGCAAGGGCGGCGTCTACAACTTCGTGACCAAACGCGGCGACTGCCGCGGCGCCAATTCGAAGATCTCGTGGACGCAGGTCGAGACGGGCTCGGCCATCACCTGGAAGTATCCATCCTGCATCCTGCGCGGCGACAACTCCCGCGGAGAGTTCTACTCGATCGCCATCTCCAACGGCTATCAGCAGGTCGACAGCGGCACCAAGATGATCCATCTCGGCAAGAACACGACGAGCCGGATCATCTCCAAGGGCATCGCCGCCGGACGCTCCGAGAACACCTATCGCGGGCTCGTCTCGGCACACCGCAAGGCGAGCGGGGCGCGCAACTTCACGAACTGCGATTCCCTGTTGATCGGCGACAAGTGCGGCGCGCACACGGTGCCTTACATCGAGTCGAAGAATGCCTCGGCGGTCTTCGAGCATGAGGCGACGACGTCGAAGATCTCGGACGACCAGATGTTCTACTGCCTGCAGCGGGGTCTCGACGAGGAGGAGGCGGTGGCGCTCATCGTCAACGGCTTCGTCAAGGATGTCCTGCAGCAGCTGCCGATGGAATTCGCGGTCGAGGCCCAGAAGCTCATCTCCATCAGCCTCGAAGGCTCGGTGGGCTGACACGCAACGCAACCCGGGCCGGAAACAACGGGCGACGTGGAACGATCCTTCCCGCCCGCACCCCACCGGCGCCACGAACGGACGGAACAAAGACATGCTTCAGATCAACAACCTCGTCGTCGAAATCGAGGGCAAGCGCATCCTCAACGGGCTCGATCTTACCGTGAAGGCGGGCGAGGTCGCTGCCATCATGGGCCCGAACGGTTCGGGCAAGTCGACGCTGTCCTATGTCATCGCCGGCAAGGAGGAGTACGAGGTCCTCGACGGCGAGATCCTCGTCGACGGCGAGAACATCCTCGAGCTCGAGCCGAACGAGCGCGCGGCCCGGGGCGTGTTCCTCGCCTTCCAGTACCCGCTCGAGATCCCGGGCGTCTCGACCATGACCTTCCTCAAGGCGATCATGAACGCCCAGCGCAAGGCGCGCGAGGAGGCGGAACTGACGACGCCCGAGTTCATGAAGCGTGTCAGGGCCGCTGCCGAAAAGCTTCATATCGATCAGGAAATGCTGCGCCGCGGCCTCAACGTCGGTTTTTCGGGCGGCGAGAAGAAGCGCATGGAGATCCTGCAGATGGCTCTCCTTGAGCCGCGCTTCTGCATCCTCGACGAGACGGATTCGGGACTGGATATCGATGCGCTCAAGATCGTCGCCGAGGGCGTCAATACGCTGCGCGATCCGGCCCGCGCCTTCCTCGTCATCACCCACTACCAGCGCCTGCTCAACCACATCGTGCCCGACACGGTGCACGTGATGGCGAACGGCCGCATCGTGCGCTCCGGCGGCAAGGAGCTTGCCCTTGAGCTCGAGGCGAGCGGCTATGCGGATTACCGCGAGCAGGCGGCGTGAGGGCGGCACGATGGCTGAAGTCACACCGATCAGGACTGCCGCCGAGGTGGCACTCATAGAGCGTTTCGAAGGCCTTAAGAACAAGCTGCCGGGCTCGGGCGAGATCGCGCGCGGGCGCGACGAGGCCTTCGCCCTCATCGCCGCCGCCGGCCTTCCCAACCGGCGCGTGGAGGAGTGGAAGTACACCGATCTGCGCAACGCCGTGCGCGAGGCGGCCCCGCTTGCCGAGCGCCCCGCCGATGCGGCCGCGCTCGTCGACAAGGCCAGCGCCTTCGCCAAGGCCGATGCGGTGCGGCTGTCCTTCGCCAACGGCCATTTCGTGGCCGAGCGCTCGGACCTCGCCGCGCTGCCGGCCGGGATCGCGGTGACGCCGCTCGCGGCGGCGCTCGCCGAGGGACATCCGCTCCTCGCCGAGATGGGCAAGGTGGCGGTCGCCAAGGGCAACTTCGCCCTGGCACTGAACAGCGCCTTCATGATGGACGGCGCGCTCATCAGGGTTGCGGCCGGCACCGCCGTGGACAAGGCGCTTCACCTCAGGTTCGTCAACGGGGGCGCTAGCCCCTTCGCCACGGCGCCGCGCGTCGTGATCCTCGTCGAGGATGGCGCCTCGGTCACCGTCCACGAGAGCCACGAGGGCGTTGGCACGGCGGCCTACCAGGCCAATTCCGTGGTCGAAATCGTCGCCGGCAACGGCACGACGATCACCCATGCGCGCCTCAACGCCGAACAGGCCGATGCCATTGCGCTCTCGACGCTCGCCGTGACGCTGGGGGCCAAGGCGAAGCTGACCTCGCTCGGCGCGGTGACAGGCGGCAGCCTGTCACGGCATCAGGTGTTCCTTGCCTTCGCGGGCGAGCATTCCAGTCTGACTCTCGGCGGCGCGACCATGCTGCGCGGCCGCCAGCATGCGGACACGACGCTGGTCGTCGACCATGCGGTGCCGCATTGCGACAGCCGCGAGCTGTTCAAAACCGTGATCGACGGGGAGGCGACAGGCGTCTTCCAGGGCAAGATCATCGTGCGCCCGGATGCACAGAAGACCGACGGGCGCATGATGTCCGCCGCGCTGCTGCTCTCCGAGACGGCGACGATGAACAATAAGCCGGAGCTGGAGATCTTCGCCGACGACGTGCAGTGCGCCCATGGCGCCACCTGTGGCCAGCTTGACGAGGACCTCTTGTTCTACCTCACCGCCCGCGGCCTGCCGCGCGCGATGGCCGAGGCGCTCCTGGTGCAGGCCTTCCTCGGCGAAGCACTGGAACTCGTCGAGGACGAAGCCGTGCGCGAAGAACTCGTCGCGCGGGCGGAAGGCTGGCTCGGCGAGCGCGCGTGACAGACGGGCGCGGCGCAGGCCGCGCCCCTCACTCTTTCGAGGCGCCGACGTCCTGCGGCGGACGGAGCCAATGCGAGTGATGCGACCATGAACAGGATCGAACCGATCGGCATCTTCGACGTCGCGGCCGTGCGCCGCGAGTTCCCGATCCTCGCCCGCGAGGTCTACGGCAAGCCGCTCGTCTATCTCGACAGTGCCGCCTCGGCCCAGAAGCCCCGCGCCGTCATCGAGGCGATGACGTACAGCTTCGAGAACGCCTACGCCAACGTCCATCGTGGCCTGCACTACATGGCCAATGCGACGACCGAGGCCTTCGAGGATGCGCGTGAGGCGGTCCGCGGCTATCTCAATGCCGAGAGCACGGACGAGATCGTCTTCACCCGCTCGGCGACGGAGGCCATCAATCTCGTCGCCGCGTCCTACGGACGCATGGCGGGGATTGGCGAGGGCGACGAGATCGTGATCTCCATCATGGAGCATCACTCCAACATTGTGCCGTGGCACTTCCACCGCGAGCGCAGCGGCGCCGTCATCAAATGGGCGCCGGTGGACGAGGAGGGCAACTTCCTCCTCGACGAATTCGAGAAGCTGCTCACCGAGCGCACGAAGATCGTCGCGATCACGCATATGTCGAACGTGCTCGGCACGGTGACGCCGGTGAAGGACATCGTGCGCATCGCCCATGCCCGTGGCATCCCCGTGCTGGTCGACGGCAGCCAGGGCGCCGTGCACCTGCCGGTTGACGTGCGCGACCTCGATGCCGACTTCTACGTCTTTACCGGGCACAAGGTGTACGGGCCGACGGGCATCGGCGTGCTCTACGGCAAGCGCAAGTGGCTCGAAGCTATGCCGCCGTTCAACGGCGGCGGCGAGATGATCGAGACCGTGACGACCGACACCGTCACCTACAACGCCCCGCCGCATCGCTTCGAGGCGGGTACGCCGCCGATCGTCGAGGCGATCGGCCTTGGCGCCGCGGTACGCTTCGTCGAGAAGCTCGGGCGCACGGCGATCCTCGCCCATGAGGAGAGGCTGCGCGACTATGCCCATGAGCGGCTCGGCGCCCTGAACGCCCTGCGCATCATTGGCCGCGCGGCGCACAAGGGGGCCATCGTGTCCTTTGAGATGAAGGGAGCGCATGCCCATGACGTCGCCACCGTCATCGATCGCGCCGGGGTTGCGGTTCGCGCAGGCACGCATTGCGCCATGCCGCTGCTCGCGCGCTTCGGGACGACGTCGACATGCCGCGCCTCATTTGCCCTGTACAATACGCTCGAGGAGGTCGATAACCTCGCCGACGCATTGATGAAGGCCGAACGGCTGTTCGCCTGAGGAGGCATTCGTGACGCAAGCCGACAGCAGCGACGTGAAGCCGAACGCGCCCGAGATGGAGCTCGCCGACCAGTTGCCGCCCGACGAGGTGGACCGGCTGACCGACGACATCGTGGCGGCGCTGAAGACGGTGTACGACCCCGAGATCCCGGCCGACATCTACGAGCTCGGCCTGATCTATCGCGTCGATATCGATGACGGGCGCAATGTGACGATCGACATGACGCTGACGGCGCCGGGCTGCCCGGTAGCCGGCGAGATGCCGGGCTGGGTGGAGGGGGCGGTCGCGGCCGTGCCCGGCGTGCAGTCCGTCGTCGTCAACATGGTCTTCGATCCGCCGTGGGACCAGAGCCGCATGTCCGACGAGGCGCGCATCGCGCTCGACATGTGGTGAGGCCGATATGGCGGGCGAAGCAGAGCCGCGGATCACGGCGGTCGTCGAGACGGCGCTCTACGTGGACGATCTAGACCGGGCGCGCAGGTTCTACGAGAAAGTGCTGGGGCTCGAGGCTCAGGTAAGCGACCAGCGCTTCGCGGCCTATCCGCTCGGACCGGCGAGCGTCTTGCTGCTCTTCAAACGAGGCGAGACGCTGACGACCGTGACGCTTCCCGGCGGCACCATCCCGCCGCACGACGGGCAGGGGCCGCTCCACGTGGGCCTTGGTGTGCCTGCTGAACACATGGCGGCCTGGGAAGCGCGGCTCGCGACTCACGGCGTCGCCATCGAAGGGCGGACGGAATGGCCGCGCGGCGGGCGCAGCATCTATTTCCGCGACCCGGACGGGCATCTCGTCGAACTGCTCACGCCCGGCGTCTGGACGGTCTACTGAGGCGCCTCGCCGCCATCCCGTCGAAGCAGGATGGGCGGTAGGCATGACGCCGGATGAGACCGGCGACGGGCGCCGTGCCCTCGACGTTGTGCCGCCCAATGACTATCTTTGGTGGGAATCTCGACCTCAGGGCCTTGAACCCTGCAAGGAGGAGCCGGAATGGGTGCAATTCGCTCCCTCAAGATCATGAGCATGAGCGACGCGGCCGCCGAGCGCGTCAAGGCGATCATCGCCAACGCCGACAGGCCGATCGTCGGCGTGCGCGTCGGCGTCAAGAACGGCGGCTGCGCCGGCATGGAATACACGATGGAATATGCCGAGGCGATCAAGCCCGGTGATGAGGTGATCGAGGACAAGGGCGTCACCATCCTTGTCGATCCCAAGGCCGTCCTGTTCCTGCTCGGCACGCAGATGGACTACAAGGTCGACAAGCTGTCGGCTCAGTTCGTCTTCAACAATCCAAACCAGACCTCGGCCTGCGGATGCGGCGAATCCGTCGCCATCACCCCCGCGCGGCCGGAGCAGCTCGCTGGCGCCTGATTGCGCGCCGCGGACGACATCGCCGAACTCTTCGCGCCTTTCCGCCCGGTCTGCATCAGGCGCATGTTCGGCGGTCTCGGCATCTATGCCGAAGGGAAGATGTTCGCGCTCGCGGTGGACGGCGAGGTCTATCTCAAGACGGACGCCGCCTTTGCTGAGGCCCTCAGGCATCTCGGCTCGCGGCCGTTCGCCTATGCGCGCAAGGACGGCCGGGTAGTGACCCTGTCCTACTGGCTGCTGCCGGACGCCGCCTATGACGAGCCGGACATGCTGGCGGATCTCTCCGCCCGTGCCTTGGGCATCGCCGGAGCGCAGCCTTAGCGTCGCGCTCCTGCATCGTACGCTCAGTCGCCCGCCTCGACGACCTCGGCCTTCTTGCTGCGCGGCTTCCTCGCAGCCGGCTTGCCGGCAGGCGCTTCCGCGTCCTTGGACGCAGGCTTCTTGGCGGCAGGCTTTCTCGAAGCTGTCTTCTTCGCGTCCGTGGCCCCAGCCGCTGGTGCCTTCCTGGACGCCGTTTTGCCGGCAGGCGCGGCTTCGCTGGCCGCCTCTCCATCCGCAGCCTTGCGGGCGGCGGCCTTCTTCGGCTTGGCCGCCTCGGCCGGAGCCGCGGCGTCGGCCTTCTTCCGACGGGACGTTGTGGACGATCGCGCCGGAGCTTCGGCCGTCACCGCTTCAGCGGCGCCCGTGCGGGACGACTTTCGGCCGGCCGCCTTGGAAGGCGCGGGAGGCGCGGCTTCGGCTTCAGCTGCAGGCTCCGTCGTGGTCTTGCGGGCGCGCTTCTTCGGCGCCGGCTGCTCGTCCGCGACGTCCGGGCTCGCCGCAGCCTTGCGCGGCGCACGCTTGCGGGTCTTGCCAGCCGGATCAGCTTCCGTCGCCGGCTCCTCCTTCGCCGTGCGACGCGAGGCGGCCTTGCGCGGGACAGGGGCTTCCTCGGGCTGCACGACCTCCGTCACGGGCGGCGCCAGCTCTTCGGCCTTACCGGGGGCTTCCGGCGTAGCGGAGGCCGGAACCTCGACCGGCTGCGCAGCCTCCGCCGCGGCGGGCCTGTCTTGCCTGCGGCCACGACGCCGGCGGCCCGACGTGCGCTCAGCCCTGGCTTCCGACACGGTCTCGACCGGCACCGCGGTCTCCTCGACCACCGGGGCAGCCGTGCCTTCGTCGTCGCTGCTGACCGAGATGACGACCGGCCGCAGGATGAAGCTCGGCACGTGCTCGCCGAAGCCGACGATCGTCTCGTCGTCCCTGTCGGCATAGCGCCGCTGTTGGTGCTGCCGATCGCCCCGCCGCTCTTCGGGACGCTGCGAGGGGCGTCCGTCCGGCGTGATCGGCGCGTGCTGCTGCGGAGCCTCGGCGGCTCGGCCGCGCTCGCCGCGTCCACGCCCCCTGTCACGGTCACGCTCGCGATCCCGGCTGCCGCGTCTGCCGCGGTGGCGGTCGCCATCCTCCGGCGCATGGCCGACCGAGGCGATGAATTCGCTGAGGGTCGGCCCCTCCCAGGCAACAGTTTGGCCCGTCAGGGTTTCGATGGCGGCAAGGGCCTTCTCGTCGCCGGGGGCGACGATCGTGGTCGCATAGCCGGTGCGGCCGGCGCGGCCCGTGCGGCCGATGCGGTGCACGTAATCCTCGGCGTGATGGGGCACGTCGAAATTGAAGACGTGGCTCACGGCCGGAATGTCGAGACCGCGCGCCGCGACGTCGCTCGCAACGAGCAGCTTGGTGCTGCCGTTACGGAAGCTGTCGAGCGCCTGCATGCGCGAGCGCTGGTCCATGTCGCCGTGCAGGGCGACGACGCTGAAACCGTGCCGCTCCAGCGAGCGCAGGACGATGGCCACGTCACGCTTGCGGTTGCAGAAGATGATCGCGTTCTGCAATTCGTCGCCGGCGCCGCGGATCAGCCGCCGCAGCGTCTCGCGCTTGTGGTGCGGCTCGCTGCCGGAGGCGACGAGGCGCTGGGTGATGGTCGCGGCCGTCGAGGCCGCGCGAGCCACTTCCACCTTCACGGGATTGTGCAGGAAGGTGTCCGTCAGGCGCTGGATCTCCGGCGGCATGGTGGCCGAGAAGAACAGGGTCTGGCGCGTGAAGGGGACGAGGCGGCAGATGCGCTCGATGTCCGGGATGAAGCCCATGTCGAGCATGCGGTCGGCCTCGTCGATGACGAGGATCTCGATGCCGGTGAGCAGCAGCTTGCCGCGCTCGAAATGGTCGAGCAGTCGTCCGGGCGTGGCGATCAGCACATCGACGCCCCGGGTGATCTTGGCGTCCTGATCGCCGAAGGAGACGCCGCCGATCAGCAGCGCCACCGACAGCTTGTGGTTGGTGCCGTACTTCTCGAAGCTCTCTTCCACCTGCGCCGCAAGCTCGCGCGTCGGCTCGAGGATGAGCGTGCGCGGCATGCGCGCCCGGGCCCGACCATGCTCCAGCAGCGTCAGCATCGGCAGCGTGAAAGCCGCCGTCTTGCCGGTGCCGGTCTGGGCGATGCCGAGGACGTCCCGGCGCTGCAACACATGCGGGATCGCTTTCGCCTGGATGGGAGTCGGCGTGTTGTAGCCTGCGGCCGCGACGGCTTGTTGAACCTTCTCGCTCAGGCCAAGATCAGAAAATGACATCGACGTCCGTGATTATGCGTCTGCGGATGGGGTTTAAGGCCAAGGGAGACCTCGTGACGCGTACGGCGCGTCAGTCGCCGCTCACTGCCCGCTACGCTTGCGCGGACCATAAGAGGATCACGGGCAAAGTCAATGTCGCAAAGGCCGGTTGTCGAACGATTGCATAGCATTGGCGGTGAGCCGCTGGTGCTTGTGCCTGGGCTCAACTGTACGGGGACGCTCTTCGCCCCGCAAATACGCGCTCTCTCCGGGAAACGCACCGTCACGGTGGCGGAAAACCGGCTCGACGACACGCTCGAAGGCATGGCACGACGCCTCCTCGCCGCAGCGCCGGAGCGCTTCGCCCTCGGCGGTCTGTCCATGGGCGGCTATGTGGCGCTTGCAGTCATGCGCCTGGCGCCTGAGCGCGTGACGCGGCTTGCATTGCTCGACACGACGGCGCGGCCGGACACCGAGGAAGCGAGCGCCAACCGTCGGCGCCTCATCGCGCTCGCGGAGCAGGGGCGCTTCGAGGAGGTGCATCCCGTGCTCTGGCAGCGCCTCGTCGCGCGGAGGCGGCTCGCGGACAAGCTTCTCGAAGGGGAGGTGCGGCGCATGATGGTCGAGACGGGCGCACAGGCCTTCATCCGCCAGCAGCGCGCCATCATGGCGCGGCCCGACGCGCGGCCCGACCTGCCGCTGATCACCGTACCGACGCTCGTTCTCGTCGGGGAGGAGGATGAGATCACGCCGCCATCGGTCGCAGAAGAGATGGCGACGGCCATCCCCGCGTCGTCGCTCGTCGTCGTGCCCGGCTGCGGTCATCTCTCGACGATGGAGCGGCCGGATGCGGTCAATGCGGCCCTCGCCGCCTGGCTGCAGCGCAACTGATCTTCCAGGGGTCAGATATCGAGTTCGCGCGCGAAAGCAGCGCGCTCCTGGATGAAGGCGAAGCGCGCCTCAGGCTTGTTGCCCATGAGCCGGTCGACTGTGTCCGTCGTGTCGCCTTTGGCCTCGGCCAGCACGACGACCTTGTAGAGGAGGCGCTTGGCCGGAGCCATGGTCGTCTCCTTGAGCTGCGCCGGCAGCATCTCGCCGAGGCCCTTGAAGCGCCCGATCTCGACCTTTTTGCCCCTGAACACGCTGTCCATCAGCTCCTGGCGATGGGCATCATCGCGGGCATAGACCGTCTTGCCGCCGTGCGTCAGCCGATAGAGGGGCGGCACGGCAAGATAGAGGTGGCCGTTGTCGATCAGCCGCGGCATCTGCTGCCAGAAGAAAGTGATGAGCAGCGATGCGATGTGGGCGCCGTCGACGTCGGCGTCCGTCATGATGATGATCTTTTCGTAGCGCAGGTCGTCGTCGCGGTAGTGCGAGCCGGTACCGCAGCCGAGCGCTTGCACGAGATCAGTGAGTTGCTGGTTCTGTGCCAGCTTTTCGCGGCCGGCCGAGGCGACGTTGAGGATCTTTCCGCGCAGCGGCAGGACGGCCTGGGTGGCGCGGTCGCGCGCCTGCTTGGCGCTGCCACCGGCCGAGTCGCCCTCGACGATGAAGAGCTCGGAGCCCGCCGCGCCGGCATTGGTGCAATCCGCGAGCTTGCCGGGCAGGCGTAGCTTGCGCGTCGCGGTCTTGCGCGCCACCTCCTTCTCGGCGCGGCGGCGCAGGCGCTCCTCGGCACGTTCGATGGTCCAGTCGAGAAGGCGTGAGGCCTGCTGGGGCGCTGCCGCCAGCCAGTGGTCGAAGGCATCGCGCACAGCGCCCTCGACGATGCGCGATGCTTCCAGCGTCGCCAGCTTGTCTTTCGTCTGGCCCTGGAATTCCGGCTCGCGGATAAAGACCGAGAGCATGCCGGCGCAGGTTGCCATCACGTCGTCGGTGGTAACCTGGCTGGCGCGCTTGGCCTGGCCGACACGCTCGGCATGGTCGCGCAGGCCGCGCAGCAGGGCCATGCGCAGGCCCGACTCATGCGTGCCCCCCTCAGGCGTGGGGATGGTGTTGCAGTAGGAAGATACGAAGCCGTCGTCGCGTGACAGCCACGCCACCGCCCATTCGAGCGAGCCGTGCCCGCCCGGCTTGTCGACGCGGCCGGAGAAGATCTGGTCGCAGACAAGTTCGCTGCCGTCGATCTCGCGGGCGAGATAGTCCTTGAGGCCGCCGGGAAACTTGAAGGTCGCTTCGCTCGGCACGCCTTCCTGCTTCTCGGCGAGGGAGGGGGCGCAGCGCCAGCGGATCTCCACGCCGCCGAAGAGATAGGCCTTGGAGCGCGCCATCTTGAACAGGCGGCGCGGATTGAACGTCGCGCCTTCCTTGAAGATGGCCGCATCGGGCTTGAAGCGCACCGTGGTGCCGCGCCGGTTCTGCACCCGCCCGACGGTCTCCAGCGGCCCCATGGCGACGCCGCGCGCATAGACCTGGCGATAGAGCATCTGGCTGCGCGCCACCTCCACCTCGAGCCGCTCGGCCAGCGCGTTGACCACGGAGACGCCGACACCATGCAGGCCGCCGGAGGTTTCGTAGACCTTGGAGTCGAACTTGCCGCCTGCGTGCAGCGTCGTGAGGATGACCTCAAGCGCCGACTTCTCGGGGAACTTCGGGTGCGGATCGATGGGGATGCCGCGACCGTTGTCCGTCACGCGCAGGAAGCCGCTCTCCTCGAGCTCGACCTCGATGAAGGTCGCATGGCCGGCCACGGCCTCGTCCATTGCATTGTCGATAACCTCCGCGAAGAGGTGATGCAGTGCCTTCTCGTCCGTGCCGCCGATGTACATGCCGGGGCGCCGACGCACCGGCTCCAGCCCCTCGAGCACCTCGATGGAGGCGGCGGTGTAGCCGGCCTCGGTGGGCGTGCCGTTGGCACGGCCGGGCGAGGGCGCCTCGTCCACCGGGAGCTTCGCGGACGGGCGTGACTTGCGGGCCGCCACTGCGTTGCCGCCACCGCCGAACAGATCGCCCGAATCCGTCATTGCCGCCGTCCAAACCCTCGTGGAAAACCGATTCGCCCCGCCGGCAGTATCGCATGGCTGCCGCAGGGACGGGAACGGATCGGAAACACCACGTCGGCAGGGGCGCGGTCAAGGTTGTTTTTCCCAGACCGGCGCCAATCCCGCGGGGCCAGCTAGCCTGCGGCGGGATTCGCCGCCTCGCCGGCCGTGAAGACCACATAGGCGAAGAGCGCCATGGAAAACAGGGTCGCAAAGGACGCCAGGATCGCGACCGGCTCACCCCAGGGCAGCCCTAGGGCGATGCTGGGAAGGCCGACTGCGAACAGGATGAGCCCGCCGGTCGCCAACCCGTAATGGATCTTCGCCAGGCGGGTCGAAGCCGTTCCCAGCAGCGCGTAGAACAACCCGAACAGGAAGAGTGAGACCCAGCCGACGAGATTGATGTGCGCGTGCACGGTGCGGAAGGTGTGGTCGTGCGACGCGCCCATGAAGATGCCGAGGCTGAGGCCGGCCAGGCCGGCGACGACGGCGGTACGCAGGAACAGGCGCCCGACGGCTCGCGTCGGGGTCGTGGATGTGGTGCCGGCGATCATGGCTGTTGTCCCCTCGGTGCTGCCCGGTGACAGAATGACGCGCCGGCGGCCGTTTGGCCATGGGCGCGGGGGCGAGCGCCTTCAGGAAGCGTTAACCATGATGATCTCTCATGGCGACAGTCGGAGGGTGCCATGATCGCTGCCGCACTGCTCAAGGAGATGCACGAGGCCCACCTTGTCCGGGCCGCCGAGGCTGCCGGCCGCGCCTTCGGGCGCTGCTGCGACAGTGACGAGCCCTGGCTGCTCGCGCCGGACCCCGTCCCCGTCGTCTGGGGCCGGATCGTGGCTCCCGAGCCACGGCCGGAACCATTGAAGCATTCCGCCGTCCGCAGGCGCCCGGCTTCCAGGGCAGCCTGAAGCCATCCGCCGGCTTCGGCCGGACCGTTCAGCGCGCGGCGAGCCAGACGGTGTGGCCGCTGCAGAATGGGTCGTCCACCTCATGGTCGAGCACCCGGAAGCCGGCAGCGGCGAGGCGGGCCTCGTATTCCGCGCCGTCGAGGCTGGCGTGGTAGAGCGGCTCGCCCTCGAAGGTGCCGAGAACCTCGCCGCGCGCCGGGCCGCTCGTGAACATCAGCGCCGTGCCCTTGCGCGCATGCGCCGTGAAGACGCCGAACATGGCGCGCTTGTCGTCCGGCTGCAGGTGAAAGAAACGGTCACAGGCGAGAATGCCGCCGAATGTCCTGCCGAGGGCGAGGCAGCGCATGTCGGCGACGAGCCATTGCTGCGCAGGGAAGCGCGTGCGGCAGCGCCCGATGAGGCTCGGCGCGGAATCGACGCCGGTGACGGCGCAGCCGCTCGCCGCGGGATAGCAGGCCAGCGGCTCGCCCGCGCCGCAGCCGAGGTCGAGCACGCTCCGCTCCCCGCCGACGGCGGCGAGGCAGTGGTCGAGCCAGCCGCGCTCGAGGAGGCTGCGGCCGCGCGAGCGGTCGAAGGGGTGGGCATGGCGCTCGTAGAGGCTTGCGACAGCTTCGCCAGCATCGTCCATGCCGCCATCTTCCACGCCGCCCGCGGGCGGCAAGGCCGCGCCGGCGCGCCTTGCATGGATCGACCGACCCGGATGCGCCCTTGGCCCTTGTCAACGGCGGCCTCTGCCGTCAGAAGAATGCAGTCGGCGAGGATGGGTGGCCGAGTGGTTTAAGGCAGCGGTCTTGAAAACCGCCGTGCGGGCAACCGTACCGTGGGTTCGAATCCCACCCCATCCGCCATTATGCATTGATTTTATTGTCATTTTTCGGTTTTATGAAAATCCGGCTCACGGGCAACTATCAGGAACTCGGGCGGTAGGCTCCGGGCTTTATGCCCACGCTTGGCGGCGCGCACGGGCCTGACGATCACGCGGACGTGAACGGCCAGCGAGGCTCGCGGCGGACTCCTGAAAGCCTGCATCACCGAAAGTGCGGGCTGAACGAGATAGCGGATGCGGCGATTCACCGCCCAACTTCGCTACATGATCGGCTTTCCCGGCCCTGCGGCGCTGGGAAACTGCCAACCCATATGCGTCACGGTGTCGATGACGCTGCGAATCAATCCTACGACATGCCCCTGAACCTGCCTCAAACATGCAAGGTCAATTGCTGCATCAACTTTCTTTCGTTTGATTAATAGCGACATGGACGCGCCGTTTACATCCGACATTCGCCATGAGACATGAGACATGAGACATGAGACATGATAAAGCACGCTACGAATTAACGGTTAACTTCTTAATGTTTTCGCTCGGCTCGTCTATGTTTTCGGTTTGCAGTATCCGGGGCTTATCGCGCGGCCCTTCCATAGTATTAAGCCAAATTCAAAATCTGATCCGTCAAGGATCGCTCAAGCTGCAGCAGCGAAGCTTTATAGGCCGTGTCGATTTCTTCGACGCCCTATTGTCGGGTTGCCGTAAACGCAAATATTTTTCCCCAATATTTCTTCCAGAAAGCTGAATATGGTGATGGAGCGGCCAATCTATTCCCAAAACTGCGGCGAATGCCTATGTGTAGGGAACATGGGTGGCAAGTTATCCGGATCAATAATTGCGCTTCACTTCGGCGTGGTTCATCCCAAGAACTTCCGTATCGTTCATCTTATCTTCCCTGAAACATGGTACCTAAAAAAACGCCAGCTTTTCTGGCTGGCGGGCAAGGAATGGCGTGCCCGATCGCGGGCAGGACCGGGCCGTAGACAGGGCGCCGCCTTTTCCCGGGCTGCGCGCTGGCCTACCCGCCGAACCTCTCGATCACCTCGTCAAGCGGCATGTGGCCGAGGAGGGCGCCCGTGCCGGATGAGGCTTCGCCATTCTCCAGCTTCGTGGCGTGGATGACGGCGGGATCGCCTTCCAGCCGCTCGCGCAGGGCGGACAGCTTCGGCCAGCGTCCGCGGTCGGCGACTTTGTGGAAGTCGAGCCAGCGGGCGACGCCGACGAGGACGGCGTCCGCGAGGCTCGGCCGCTCACCGACGAGGAACGGGCCTTGCCCGATCATGCCTTCCAGCTTGTCGTGGCGCTCGATGACGGCGCGGCGGCCGAAGTCGCGCAGCGCCGTCTGCACGGCGGGGTCGGGATCTTCCATCTCGAGGGCGGCCCACAGCGGCGAGAAGGCGCCGGTAAAACCCGTGTTCACGAAGGCCATCAGCTGGTGCATCCGGTCCGCCTCACGCGACAGGGGGGCGAAGCTGATGCGCCGGTCGCTATCCCGCGCCTCGAGCCAGGCGGCGATGGCCATGGTCTCCGTCAGCAACTCACCCTTGTCCGTGATGAAGACCGGGGTCTCATGGCGCGGATTGAGCCGGGCGTACGACGGCTCGCGCATGTCGCCGAGCATGTCCACCCGGCACAGCCGGTAGGGCTTGCCCAGCCATTCGAGCGCCGCGACAAGTCCCATGGAGCTTCCCGAGGGGAAGCCGTAAAGTAGGATCGGCTCCAAGATCGATCTCCCGTGATTTCTCGTGATCACGCTGCGCAGCGAGCCCGGACCCTACTCGACCGGAGAGCCGTGTAAATTACGCACTTTTTTGCAACCACGAGGCGCCGATGAAGGATCTTGTCTCCCGTTGCCCCATCGAGGAGGTGATGCAGGTGCTCAGCGGGCGCTGGCCGACCCTCCTGATCTACTACCTGAAGGATGGCACGAAGCGTTTCAGCGACCTGCGCCGGGACAACCCCACGATCTCGCACAAGATGCTGTCGTTCGAACTGCGCAAGCTCGAGGCGGCCGGCATCGTCAAGCGCACGGAGTTCGACGGCTATCCCCTGCGCGTCGAATATGACCTCACGCCCGCGGGGGAGAGGCTCGTGCCGCTGATCGATGCCCTCGGCGACTGGTGGGAAGCTGCCGCCGGCGCCGGCACGGAACCGGGCGCATCGAAAACCCGGAGCGTCGGCATGCTGCAAGGAGGGTAACGGCGGGCATCGCGCCCGACAATGCGCCGCCCACGTCCCTGACTTTGACAACGCCAGATTATGTTGATATCAACTGATTTATTGGTACGCTGCGGGCCGGATGGTCAGCGCTGCCACGAAGGAGGACATCGCGATGCCTTATGTGGAAGGATTCGTTGCGGCCGTGCCGGCCGAGAACAAGGAAATCTACCGCAAACATGCCGCGGAGGCGGCGGTGCTGTTCAAGGAGCTCGGCGCCACCCGTGTCGTCGAATGCTGGGGCGACGACGTGCCGGAGGGCAAGGTCACCGATTTCCGCCGGGCCGTGCAGGCCAAGGACAACGAGGTCGTGGTCTTCAGCTGGGTGGAATATCCCACGCGGGCGGCGCGCGATGCCGCCAATGAGAAGATCATGACGGATCCGCGCATGCGCGCCATGGGCGAGCAGATGCCTTTCGACGGCAAGCGTATGATCTTTGGCGGCTTTGAGGGGATCCTCGACAGCTAGCAGCTCATCTCCGGCCGCTCCTGCCTCCAAGTTCTGCCGGACGGAGCGGTCCGGAGCCGGCCTTGCATTCCGCCGGCAAGTCTCCCAATCTCGCCTCGTTCACGCCTCTTGCGTCCCGTGCGCCGATCGTCTGAGCCGATGGCGGGCCGGGCGCGCCTTCTCGAGAACAACGGCGATCGGGAGAAAATGCCCATGCTGAGCAATGATTTCGAGGTGATCGACCCGCGCTTCTTGCGCCTCGTCTTCGGCAATGTCCATCTCGAAAAGCTCTATACAGGATGCCGCTGGGCCGAGGGGCCGGCCTATTTCCCGGCGGGGCGCTATCTCATCTGGTCGGATATTCCCAACAACCGCATCATGCGCTGGGACGAGACGGACGGGTCCGTCTCCGTCTTCCGCCAACCGGCCCGAAACACCAACGGCCATACGGTGGACAGGGAAGGGCGCCTCGTTTCCTGCGAGCATCAGGGACGCTGCATCTCGCGCACCGAGCCGGACGGCTCCGTGCGGATCCTGGTCGACCGTTTCGAGGGCAAGCGGCTCAACTCGCCGAACGATGTGGTCGTGAAATCGGACGGCACGATCTGGTTCACGGACCCGACCTACGGCATCGATTCCGACTACGAGGGCGATGCGGCACCATCCGAGATCGGCGCATCATACGTCTATCGCTTCGATCCGGCGGACGGCACGATCGCTGCCGTGGCAACAGATTTCGTAAAGCCCAACGGCATCGCCTTCTCGCCGGATGAGCAGTTGCTCTATGTGGTCGACACCGGCGCGACCCACGTCGACGACGGTCCGCGTCACATCCGCCGCTTCAACGTTGGCGCGGGTGGGAGGCTCAGCGGCGGAGAGATCTTCGCCACCTGTAGCCACGGCCTCTTCGACGGCCTGCGCATCGACGTGCACGGCAATGTATGGACGAGCGCCGGCGACGGCGTCCATTGCTTTGACCCCGACGGCTCGCTTATCGGCAAGATCCGGGTACCGGAGGTGGTGGCCAATGTCTGCTTCGGCGGTCCTAAGCGTAACCGCCTCTTCATCTGCGGAACGACGTCGCTCTACGCGGTCTACCTCAACACGAGGGGCGCTTCCCGGCCCGGCGAGTCGCACGCGTTCTGACGCCAGGACCTGACGCATCATGACCTTTCACGCTCTCAATCCGCAGCGTCTCGAAGGGCGCACGGCCATCGTGACAGGCGGCGCGCGGGGCATTGGCCTCGCCGTCGCGCGCCGCTTCGCCGCCGAGGGAGCGACGGTCGCCGTCAACGACCTGGCGGATGCCGACGCGATGGCAGCAGCGCTGGCGGCGGTGCGGACCGCTGCGACGGATGCCGGGCACGGCGAGCGGCCGCATCTGGCACTCGCAGCGGACGTATCCCTGCCGCGCGCGGTCGACGCGATGGTCGAGGAGGCGGTCTCCGCCTGGGGGCATGTCGACATCCTCGTCAACAATGCCGGCATCCAGGCGCCGACGCCGGGGGACGCCTTCGAGGATGAACGGCTCGCGCGCATCCTCGCGGTCAACCTCGTCGGCGCGGCCAATTGCGCCCGCGCCGTGGCGCGTCATCTCCTCGCGCGCAAGGCTCCCGGCGCGATCATCAACACGACGAGCGTGCACGAGATCATCCCCAAGCCCGGCTATCTCGCCTATTCCATCAGCAAGGGCGGGCTCGCCAACCTGACGCGGACGCTGGCGCTGGAGTTCGCTGCCCGGGGGATCCGCGTCAATGCCGTCGGACCGGGCGCCACGGCGACCGAGCTGAACAGGGGCTGGGTCGAGGATCCGGCGTCGCGAGCGGCGGTCGAAAGTCACATCCCCATGGGTTTCGCCGCTGATGCCGATGATATGGCGCCCGTCTTCGCCTTTCTCGCCTCGGAGGAGGCCCGCTACATCACGGGCCAGACGATCTTTGCCTGCGGCGGCCTGACCCTTTATGCCGATTTCCAGCACAACTGGGCGTCGTAGCAGGTCGCAGAAGAATAAAATTGAATCGATCCTGAGGCGCCGCGCAGTGCACGCGGGCGTTGCGAGGAAGCTGTCTTTCGGATGCGGTATTTTCGTGAGGCAAGAGCGGCGCGAATCTGTTATGAATATTGCACGTGATGAGGCCTTCGTCTGGCTGGCTGCTTCGGCAACGGGCCGATGTAGTCTTCTTCCACGCGGTCTTGGCAGGCTCCTCCCGAAGCCTTGAGCCCGGCAGTCAGGTACTGCCGGGCTTCTCTTGTGAAACCTTGCGGCATCAAGACCGTTGCGTCGGCGCCCTTTCCGTGCCAATCGAGGCCCCGGATTTTGGCTGGAGCCGTTTCAGGGTGGCGAAGGCCCGGCCCGCGATCCGAGAATACGATCATTATCAAGGACATGATGCGTCGTCCGCGGCTCTCGTCGCGATGCCGGCGCTCAAGCGGTGGCGACAGGCATGGGCGAGCACGCTCCCAAGATCAGTTTCGTTTCCCTCGGCTGCCCGAAGGCGCTCGTCGATTCCGAGCGCATCGTCACGCGCCTCAGGGCCGAGGGCTATGAACTGACGAAGACGCACGAGGGCGCGGATGTCGTCATCGTCAACACCTGCGGTTTCCTCGATTCGGCCAAAGCGGAATCGCTCGGCGCCATCGGCGAGGCCATGGCCAAGAACGGCAAGGTCATCGTCACGGGCTGCATGGGCGCCGAGCCGGGCCAGATCCGCGATCAGTTCCCCGATGTCCTCGCCATCACCGGGCCGCAGCAATATGAGACCGTGGTCGATGCGGTGCACAAGGCTGTGCCGCCGGCGCATGATCCGTTTATCGATCTCGTCCCCGAGCAGGGCATCAAGTTCACGCCGCGCCACTACGCCTATCTGAAGATCTCCGAAGGCTGCAACAACCGCTGCACCTTCTGCATCATCCCGAAGCTGCGCGGCGACCTCGTCAGCCGTCCGGCCGCGGATGTGCTGCGGGAAGCCGAGCGCCTGGTGAAGGCCGGCGTGAAGGAACTGCTCGTCATTTCGCAGGACACGAGCGCCTATGGCCTCGATCTCAAATATGCGCCGAGCACCCATGGCGGCAGAGAGGTGAGGGCGCGTTTCCTCGACCTTTCGGCGGCCCTCGGCGAACTCGGCGTCTGGGTGCGACTGCACTATGTCTATCCCTATCCGCATGTCGACGAGGTCGTCGGCCTCATGGCGGAAGGCAAAGTGCTCCCCTACCTCGACATTCCTTTCCAGCACGCCGCCCCGGCGGTGCTGCGAAACATGCGCCGTCCGGCGCATCAGGAGAAGACGCTCGACCGTATCCGCCGCTGGCGCGAGGAGTGCCCGGACCTTGCCATCCGCTCGACCTTCATCGTCGGCTTCCCGGGCGAGACGGACGAGGATTTCGACTTCCTGCTCGAATGGCTGCAGGAGGCCAAGCTCGACCGGGTCGGCTGCTTCCGCTACGAGCCGGTGACGGGGGCGCCCGCCAACGAGATCGCCGCGCCGGTGCCGGACGAGGTCAAGGAAGAGCGTTGGCACCGCTTCATGCAGGCCCAGGCCAAGGTCAGCGCCCAGCGCCTGAAGGGCCGCATCGGCCGGCGCATTCCCGTCATCATCGACGAGGCGGGACCAACGGTCGCCAAGGGGCGCTCCAAGTGGGATGCGCCGGAGATCGACGGCAATGTCTACGTCGCCTCGCGCCGTCCGCTGCGCGTCGGCGACATCGTCACTGTGAAGGTCGAGCGCTCGGACGCCTACGACCTGCACGGCACCGCGGTCTGAGCCTTCTCACCACATCGATTGTCTGGCCCGCTCCGGCCAGGCCTTGTCGTATTCATCACCGCCGACACGGTCCTGCGACAGGGCGGCGAGGATGGCGCCCGGCGTTGGCAGCGCGTCCGGCGCCACGTGCCTGGACGGATCCCACAGGCCGGCGCGGATGATGGCGCGGGCGCACTGGAAATAGACCTCGCGCACCTCGATGACGACGACCGTCCGCGGCTGCTTTCCTTCGACGGCGAAGGAAGCGCGCAGAGTTTCGTCCACTGTCAGCCGGGCATGGCCATTGACGCGCAGCGTGTTGCCGGCACCGGGAATGAGGAAGAGCAGGGCCACGCGCGGGTCGCGCACGATGTTGCGCAGGGAATCGATGCGGTTGTTGCCGTGCCGGTCCGGCAGCATGAGGGTGCGCGGATCGTGGAGGCGCACGAAGCCGCGGCCGTCGCCGCGCGGCGAACAATCGAGCCCCTCCGGACCGACCGTCGCAAGGGCGACAAAGGGCGATGCCTCGATGAAGGCGGCATAATGGGGCGTGACATAATCGGTCACTTTGACGGTCGACGTCTCGCCGGGCTGTCCATAGATGGCCTCGAGTTCGGCGATGGTCACGATGGTCTTCATGAGGTCTCCCGGTTCGCCGATGCCCAAGACGGATGACGAGGCTATAGTCGATCAGACAGTCGCTACACGACAGCTTTACTGCTGAACGACGCGGCCGGCACGACACCCTGCAACGCACGACACGACGACAATGGGGCAGAGGCGCCGCAATTTCGTCGCATTCCGAAGGCTCGTTTCGCCTTCGGAATGTGGGTTGCACTTTCGCATTGCAAGCTTGCTTTGTCGGATGTGAGGCCTTAACGCTCCATTCATCGGATTACAGCGACACTTCGGTGGTGTTCAAGTCCAAGGTCCGGCGCATCGGTCGCGCCCTTCCGACGGCAGCGTGCGGCCACCGACAGGCAAGAACGGAACGAGCCGATGCAGCAGATGGATCGTGCGACAACTGAGCTTGGCGCCACCAAAGCGAACGTTTCCCCGTCCATCTCATCGGCATTTTCCAGATCCGAAAGCTTCGACACGGGGCGGTCGCCCCTCCGCTTCGCGCTGCAGAGCGCTGGCATCGTGGTCTTGGCGCTCGGCCTCGCCAACTGCAGCAGCGCGACGCAGAAGGTGAGCTCTGCCAAGATCGACCCGAAATACGGCGTCGCCCCCAGTCCGCGTGTCGTCGCCGACGGCAAGCCGGTCCCCAAGGGCGGTGGACGTGATCACACCGGCAAGCCCTACCAGGTGGCCGGCAAGACCTATGTCCCGAAGCTTAACGAGAAATACACGGCCACCGGCACGGCCTCCTGGTACGGCGCCGACTTCCACGGTCGTCTGACAGCGAATGGCGAGGTGTTCGACAAACACTCGATCGCCGCCGCCCATCCCACGCTGCCTCTGCCGAGCTACGTGCGCGTCACCAACCTTGCAAACAACCGATCGATGGTGGTGCGCGTCAACGATCGCGGCCCGTTCCACGGCGGCCGCATCATCGACGTCTCGCGCAGCGTCGCCGATGCGCTCGATTTCCGCCGCGCGGGCACGGCCCAGGTGAAGGTCGAATATGTCGGCCGCGCCTCGTTGCGCGGCAGCGATGACCGCAAGCTGCTCGCCACGCTGCAGATCGATGGCCGTCCGGCCGGCGGCGGTGCGCCGGTGGCGCCTGTCGCAGCACCGGTCATGGTCGCCTCGGCCGAGCCGGTCCAGCCGGCGCCCGCAGCCGCCGCGCCCAGCATGGCTTATGCGTCTCCCGCCGCCGCGCAGGCGCCGGTCGCGACCGCCGCGGCGAGCGCCATCCCGATGCCGGTGCCGCGTCCCGATTTCGGGCAGCAGGGCGTTGCGATGGCCGCCGCGGCTCCCACTCCCGCGGCGCCCGCGCCGGCGGTTCACCTCCAGCGGGCGGAGGTCGCCACCATCGACGACCTGCTCGACCTCAACACCATTCCGAACGCCGGCGTGCCGGTGGCGGTGGCCGTGCCGCCCGCCGGCAAGCCCGTCGTCGCCAGCCTCTTCTACGCGGCGCCGCAGAACGCCAACGCCCGCTTCGAGGCGGAGACGCCGTTCGCGCTCGTCAAGGAGCAGCGCTTCGTCTCGTTCCGCAAGGGAACGGCGGCCAACTGAGGGCAGCTCCGCCGCATACGTTGATTTTGCGGCGCCGGCATCGCACATTCCCCCTCCATATGGGGGAGCGATGTCGGTTTTGTTGTCCGTATCGGGTTTCGGCCGGAGCATCGGCCGGCGTCTGATTGCCGTTTTCCTGGCGCTCGCGTGCCTTGCCGCCGCAGGAACCGCCGCGGCGCAGACTTTCCAGACCTCGGCCGATTTCGCCATCCTGATGGATGCGCGCACGCGCGGCATCCTGTTCGCCAAGGCGCCCGATGCGCCAATGGTCCCGGCCAGCCTCGTCAAGGTCATGACCGCGGCCGTCGTCTTCGAGGAGATCAAGGCCGGCCGCCTGTCGCTCGAGGACACGTTCGCCGTCTCCGAGAACGCCTGGCGGCGGGGCGGGGCGCCGTCCGGCGGCTCGACGATGTTCGCCATCGTCAACAGCCGCGTTCCCATCGCCGACCTCCTGCGCGGGCTCATCGTCCATTCCGGCAACGATGCAGCCATCGCGCTGGCGGAGGGCATCGCCGGCACCGAGGAGAACTTCGCCCGCCTCATGAACGAGCGGGCGAAGGCGATCGGGCTGCGGAACAGCACCTTCCGCAACGCAACCGGCTATGCCGACCCCGAGCAGCGGACGACGGCGCGCGATCTCGCCGAGCTCTCGCTCTACCTCGTCGAGAATTTTCCGGATCTGTACGCGATATTCGGCGAGCGGGAATTCACCTGGAACAAGATCCGCCAGCAGAACCGCAATCCGCTCCTCGCCATGGATATTGGGGCCGACGGATTGAAGACGGGCAATCTCGCGGAATCGGGCTACGGGCTGGTCGGTTCGGCGGTGCGCGACGGCCAGCGGCTCGTCGTCGTGCTCAACGGCCTGCCCAACGCGCGCGAGCGGGGCAACGAGGGCCGCAAGCTGCTCGACTGGGGCTTCAACAATTTCGAGACGCGCGAGCTCTTCAAGTCCGGCGAGGTGATCGACCAAGCGCAGGTCTATGGCGGCGCGAGAGGGCGCGTCCCGCTCCTCGCCCGGGAAGCGGTGCGCGTGCTGGTGCCGCGCGGCACGAGCGACCGCCTCGACGTGAAGGTCGTCTACCGCGGCCCGCTGCGGGCGCCGGTCGCCGCGGGCATGGAGGTCGGCCACCTGCGCGTCACGCGCGACGATGTCGACGCGCTCGTCGTCCCGCTATACACAGGCGAGGCGGTGGAGTCGGGCAGCCTGTCGCAGCGCGCCTTCGATGCGCTGTTCGAACTCAGCACCGGCGCCATTCGCGATGCGCTGAGCAAGCTATTGTAAGAGGCCGTCTTGCCGGGAGAAACGCGGTCGCCGGGCCGGTTCATCACGTTCGAAGGCGGCGAGGGCGCGGGCAAGTCCACCCAGGTGGAGCGCCTGCGCAGCCGCCTGTCGCAACACGGCCTCGACACCATCGCGACGCGCGAGCCGGGCGGCGCGCCGCGTGCCGAGCGCATCCGCAGCTTCCTGCTCGCGGGCAAGGCCAAGGCGCTCGGACCGGCGGCCGAGGCCATCCTCTTCTCGGCCGCCCGCAACGACCACCTCGAGACGACGATCCGCCCGGCGCTGGCGCGCGGGCAATGGGTGCTGTGCGACCGCTTCTGCGATTCGACCCGCGCCTATCAGGGGGCGCTGGGCGATCTCGATCCGGCCTTTCTCACCCGCCTCGAGGAGGTCGTCGTCGGCCCCACGCGGCCGGACCTGACGTTCATCCTCGACCTTCCGCCGGAGCTGGGCCTGGCGCGGGCGGATGCGCGCCGGCAGGCGCGAAGCGAGGCGACCGACCGCTTCGAGGCGGAGGATATCGGCTTTCACCGGGCACTTCGCGCCGCCTTCCTGGCGATCGCCGAGGAGGAGCCGGCGCGCTGCGTCGTCATCGACGCGAGCCGCGGCGCCGATGCCGTCGCGGCCGACATCTGGTCGCATGTGGAGGCCCGGCTTCTCGGGGCAACGATCGGGGAGGCGGATGATGGCGCGTGAACCGGCGTCCACGCAGCAAGAAGGCGTCGAGCCGGACCGCTACGGCCTCACGCCGCACCCGCGCGAGCGTTTCGACCTCGTCGGCCATGGCGAGGCCGAGCGCGCCTTCCTCGATGCCTGGCGGGCCGGCCGCCTGCATCATGCCTGGCTCATCGGCGGGCCGCGCGGCATCGGAAAGGCGACCTTCGCCTACAGGGTGGCGCGCTTCCTGCTCGCGAATCCCGACCCCGCCGCGGCGCCTGCGGTGCGGGACCTCGCCGTCGCGCCGGACCATCCGGTGGCGCGCAAGGTGGCGGCCTTGTCGCATCCCGACCTCGTCGTCCTGCGGCGCACGCCGGGCACCGACAAGAAGGGCCCGTCGAGCGTCATCGCCATCGATTCCGTGCGGCGCGCCCTTGCCGTCTTCGGCTCCACCGCGGGCGCGGGTGGCTACCGCATCTGCATCGTCGACAGCGCCGAGGACCTCAATGTCGCGAGCGCCAACGCGCTCCTGAAGGTCGTCGAGGAGCCGCCGCCGCGCTCCATCTTCCTCATCGTCTCGCACAGCCCGGGCCGCGTCATGGCCACGATCCGCTCGCGCTGCCGCAAGCTGACGCTGGGAGAGCTCGCGCCGGACGAGATCGAGACGGTCGTGGAGGGGCTCGGTGCGCCCTGGGATGCGATCGAGCCCGGCCTCAGGGCGCGCGCGGCCGCCCTGGCGCAGGGCTCGGTGCAAGGCGCGCTCGAACTCCTCGACGAGGAGCGCATCGCCCTTGTCGAGCGGGTGCGGGCGATGCTCGCCCGCCTGCCGGCGCTCGACATGCGCGAGGTGCTCGGCCTTGCCGAGCTCTGCGCAGGCAGGGACGGCGAGGAGGCCTTCGCGGCCCTGATGGCGACCATCGACATGTTCGTCACGCAGACCATTCATGCCCGGGCGGCTGAAGGCGCGGCTCGCCTTGCGCCCTTGGTCGAGGTGTGGGAGAAGAGCCGCGGTGCGGCGCGCGAAGCGCAGGTGCTCAATCTCGACCGCCGCCCCCTGGTTCTGTCGATATTCAACGACCTGGCAGGCGCCCTCCGCCACGGCGAAGCCGCCTGAGCCAGCGATATTCGGACACGGTTGGGCATGGGCCATCCCGAGACCTTCTACATCACGACCGCCATCTCCTATCCGAATGGCGCGCCGCACATCGGCCACGCCTACGAGGCGGTGGCGGCCGACGCCATCGCCCGCTTCAAGCGGCTCGACGGATACGACGTCTTCTTCATGACCGGCGTCGACGAGCACGGCCTGAAGATGACGCAGACGGCGGCGAAGGAAGGCATCGGCCCGCGCGAACTATCCGACCGCAACACGGCGCTCTTCGAGAAGATGTGCGATGCGCTCGCCGTGGCGCGCGATCGCTTCATCCGCACGACCGAGCCCGCCCATTACGCCGCCTCGCAGGCGCTGTGGAAGCGCATGGCGGACGCCGGCGACATCTATCTCGACACCTACGCGGGCTGGTACTCGGTCCGCGACGAGGCCTTCTACGACGAGAGCGAGACCACGCTGAACGCCGACGGCGTGCGCCTCGGCCCGCAAGGCACGCCGGTGGAATGGACGGAGGAGAAGACCTACTTCTTCCGCCTCTCGGCCTATCAGGACCGGCTCCTCGCGCTCTACGAGAGCAATCCCGACTTCATCGGCCCGGAAGGCCGGCGAAACGAGGTGATGAGCTTCGTCAGGGGCGGGCTGCAGGACCTCTCGATCTCGCGCACCACACTGACCTGGGGCGTGCCGGTGCCGGACGCGCCCGGCCACGTCATGTATGTGTGGGTCGACGCGCTCACCAACTACATCACCGGGCTCGGCTATCCCGACACCGAGGGCTCGCCGCGCTGGCGCTACTGGCCGGCGGACGTGCACATCATCGGCAAGGATATCGTGCGCTTCCACGCCGTCTACTGGCCGGCCTTCCTGATGTCGGCTGGGCTGCAGGTGCCGAAGCGCGTCTTCGGCCACGGCTTCCTGTTCAACCGCGGCGAGAAGATGTCGAAGTCGGTCGGCAATGTCATCGACCCCTTCGCGCTCGCCGGCACCTACGGCGTCGACCAACTGCGCTACTTCTTCCTGCGCGAGGTGCCCTTCGGCCAGGACGGCAACTACAGCCACGAGGCCATCGTCAACCGCATCAACGCGGACCTCGCCAACGACCTCGGCAATCTCGCGCAGCGCTCCTTGTCGATGATCGCCAAGAACTGCGAGGGCAGGGTGCCCGAACCCGGCGCCTTCACTGCCGCAGACGAAGCGCTGCTCGGCGCGGCGGACGGACTTCTCGCCAAGGCGCGGGCGGCGATGCAGAACTATGCCCTGCATACCGTGCTCGCCGACGTCTGGGCGGTGGTGAGCGAGGCGAACCGCTATTTCGCCGGCCAGGAGCCCTGGGCCCTGCGCAAGAGCGATCCCGCCCGCATGGCGACCGTGCTCTACGTGACGGCGGAGGTGCTGCGCAACGTCGCCATCCTCGCGCAGCCCGTCACGCCGACCGCCGCCGCGCGCCTGCTCGATCTTCTCGCCGTCGATGAAGATCGGCGCCGGTTCGATGCGCTCGGTCCTGCCGGGCGCCTCGCCGCTGGCACCGTGCTGCCGGCACCGGCGCCTGTTTTCCCACGTTTCGTGGAGGAGGAGCTGCAGGAGACCAAGGCCTGATGCTGGTCGACAGTCACTGCCATCTCGACTTCCCCGATTTCGCCAGCGAGCTCGATGCCGTGGTGGCGCGTGCTCGGGCGGCCGGCGTCGGCCATCTCGTCACCATCTCGACGCGCGTCAGGCAGTTTCCGACCTATGCGGCGATCACGGAGCGATTTTCCGGCGTCTCCTGCACAGTCGGCACCCATCCGCACAATGCTGGCGAGGAGCCTGACGTCACGGCCGCCGAGCTCGTCGCGCTGTCGCGCCACCCGCGCTGCATCGCCATCGGCGAGGCGGGGCTCGACTATCATTACGACCGCAGCCCGCGGGACGTGCAGCAGGCGGTGTTCCGCACCCATATCGCCGCGGCGCGGGAGACGGGCCTGCCGCTCGTCATCCATGCGCGTGCCGCCGACGAGGACATGATCGCCATTCTCCGTGACGAGATGGGGAAGGGCGCATTCCAGGCCATCCTGCACTGCTTCTCGTCCGGGCCGGAGCTTGCCCGCGTCGGCGTCGAGCTCGGGCTCCATGTCTCCTTCTCCGGCATCCTGACCTTCAAGGGCTCGCAGGAGCTGCGCGACATCGCGGCGCGCGTGCCGCGCGAGCGGCTGCTCGTCGAGACGGATGCGCCCTATCTCGCCCCCGTTCCCAATCGCGGCAAGCGCAACGAGCCCGCCTTCGTTGTGCATACGGCCAAAGTGCTGGCGGAGGTGCACGGCGTGACGGCGGCCGAGATGGCCGCGATCACCACCGACAACTTCCGGCGCCTCTTCACCAAAGCCGATCTCGGCCAGGGGGCCGGGGAAAGCGCCGCATGACGCTGACCGTGACCATTCTCGGTTGCGGATCATCCGGCGGGGTGCCACGCGTCGGCATGGGATGGGGAGCCTGCGACCCTGCCGAGCCGCGCAACAGGCGCCGCCGCTGCTCGATTCTGGTCGAGAAGCGGCGCGAAGCGAGGGACGCGGCGACGACGGTGCTCGTCGACACCTCACCCGACCTGCGCGAGCAACTGCTCGACAGCGACGTGCGCCACCTCGATGCCGTCCTCTTCACGCACGAGCACGCCGACCATACCCACGGCATCGACGACCTGCGGCCGCTCGTCCTGACGATGCGCCGCTGCATCGACGTCTATCTCGACGAGCGCACCAGCGCGCAGGTGCGCACCCGGTTCGGCTATTGCTTCATCACGCCGCCCGGCAGCGACTATCCGCCCATCCTCGTCGAGCATCGCCTCACAAGCGGGCGCGAGGTGCACATCAACGGGCCGGGCGGCACGCTCGCTGCCTTGCCCTTTCGCATGGTACACGGGAATATCGACGCGCTCGGCTTCCGCTTCGGCGGGCTCGCCTATGCGAGCGACGTCAGCGCCATGCCGGAGGAGGCGAAGGCGCTGCTGCGCGGCCTCGACGTGCTGATCATCGACGCGCTGCGCTACACGCCGCACCCGAGCCATTTCAGCCTCGCGGAGGCGCTGGCGCTGATCGACGAGGTGGCGCCGCGGCGTGCCGTGCTGACCAACCTGCACACCGATCTCGACTACGCCACCCTGAGCCGGCAAGTGCCGGCCCACGTCGAGCCGGCCTATGACGGCATGACGATTACGGTTTCTGATTAAATTCGATCCGCAACTATCTGTCTTTATTTTCTTTTTTGTGCTTCGGCGTGGGCTGGGTCTGTGATGGCGGATCGCTGGCGGGAAAGGATTCCTCCAGCGCCTCGTCCAGCAGTTCGTCCTGATGCTGCTTCTTCTCAGCCTTGTCGCGCTCCTGCTCATTGCGGGTCTTGCGCGGATCGCCCATGCTTGGCTCCTTCGGTTTCGACGCAGTGCCAAAAGACCTCACTGGTCATATGGGAAGCAACGCCGCGCACCGCCATGCGGTTCCGGCCGCACCCGCCCGGTAGCCCGGGCAGGCGGGGTGAGGGGATCGCTCAGGCCCGGTCCTTCTCCTTGCGCAGGCGGCGGAAGCGGTGAAGCAGCGGCTCGGTATAGCCGTTCGGCTGGCGCGTTCCCTCGAAGACGAGAGCGCAAGCCGCCTGGAAGGCCAGCGAAGCCTCGAAATCGGGTGCCATCGGTCGATAGGCGGGATCGCCCGCATTCTGACGGTCGACGACCGCCGCGAGCCGCTTCAAGGCCTCCATTACGTGATCGCGCGAGACAATGCCGTGGCGCAGCCAGTTGGCGAGATGCTGCGCCGAGATGCGCAGCGTGGCGCGGTCCTCCATCAGGCCGACGTCGTGAATGTCCGGTACCTTGGAGCAACCGACCCCCTGATCCACCCAGCGCACCACGTAGCCGAGAAGGCTCTGGACGTTCGTGTCGACCTCCTCTGCGATTTCTTCCGGCGACCAGTTCACGCGGTCGACCAGGGGCAGCGTGAGGAGATCCGACCGCCGGGCTTGGGGACGCTTGCGGATCTCCGCCTGCCGGGCGGCGACATCGACCGCCAGATAGTGGAGCGCGTGCAGGGTCGCCGCTGTGGGCGAGGGCACCCAGGCGGTGGTCGCGCCGGCGAGCGGATGGCTGAGCTTTTGCTCGAGCATGGCGTGCATCAGGTCGGGCATGGCCCACATGCCCTTGCCGATCTGGCCGTGGCCGTCGAGACCGACGGCAAGGCCGATATCGACATTGCCGTCCTCATACGCCTTGATCCAGGTGGATGCTTTCATGTCCGCCTTGCGGACCATGGGACCCGCCTCCATGGAGGTGTGAATCTCGTCACCCGTGCGGTCGAGGAAGCCCGTGTTGATGAAGCAGATGCGATCTCTGGCGGCGCGGATCGCAGCCTTGAGGTTGACGCTCGTGCGGCGCTCCTCATCCATCACACCCATCTTGAGCGTGTTGCGCGCAAGGCCCAGGGCATCCTCGAAGGCAGCGAAGAGTGCATCGGCGAAGGCAACCTCCTCGGGCCCATGCATCTTGGGCTTGACGATGTACATCTGGCCCTTGGCCGAATTCGCCCTCCGGCCAGCCGGGCCGATGTCGTGCAGGGCGATGGCCGCGGTCACCATGCCGTCGAGGATGCCTTCTGGGATCTCGCCGCCGTTGTCGTCCAGCACCGCATCCGTCGTCATCAGGTGGCCGACATTGCGCACGAGCATCAGGCTGCGCCCCTTGAGGCGCAGTTCCCCGCCATCCGGGCGCTTGTAGAGCCGATCCGCCGCCAGGCGGCGCGTCACGGTGCGGCCGCCTTTCACAAAGGTCTCGACAAGATCACCGCGCATCAGGCCGAGCCAGTTGCGATAAACGGCGACCTTGTCCTCCGCGTCCACGGCCGCGACGGAATCCTCGCAGTCCATGATGGTCGACAGCGCCGCCTCGAGCTCGATATCGCTGATGCCGGCCGCGTCGGTGCCGCCTATTGGGTGGCCGCGGTCGAAATGTACGACAAGGTGAAGGCCGTGCTTTGTGAAGACGAGCGCCTCCGGGGCTCCGTGCCCCCCGGCAAAGCCGACGAATTGCGCTGCATCTGCAAGACCCGTGGTGCTGCCGTCCGCAAGCTGCACGGTGAGCGTGGCACCATCGACAGCGTAGCGCCGGGCTTCAGCATGCGAGCCGGAAGCCAGCGGCACGTGCTGGTCGAGCACCCGTCGGCCGAAAGCGATGACTCTGACGCCGCGCGCCGGATCGTAAGGGCCCGGCGGTGGCTTCGTGCCGTCAAGCCCATCGGTGCCGTAGAGCGCATCATAGAGGCTGCCCCAGCGGGCATTGGCGGCGTTGAGCGCATAGCGCGCGTTCATCACCGGCACGACGAGCTGCGGCCCGGCGAGCTCGGCGATCTCCGGATCGGCGCTCGTGGTTCCTACGGAGAAATCTCCTTCATCATCAACGATGTAGCCGATTTCCTTCAAGAACAGCTCATAAGCCGCGGCTTCGTGTGGGGCACCGGCGCGGCTGCGGTGCCACGCGTCGATCTGCGCCTGTAGTGCGTCCCGTTTCGCCAGCAGCGCCCGATTTTGCGGCGCGAAGGTTGCGATGATCGATTCCAGTCTCTGCCAGAAATCGGCGGGCGCGATGCCCGTGCCCACCAGCGCTTCCTCGGCGATGAAGGCATGAAGCGGTGCAGCGACCCGGAGCTTGCCGCATGCGATATATCCATTCGCCATCTGGCCGGAACCGCCCATCACAACCTCCAGGATCACAACCAAAACATGCGCTGCCGCATGACCGAGCTTTAAGCCAAGTCTAGCCCTGGGGCACCGCGGTGCAACGAGATGGACTTTCAACCAAAGGGAAAAAATGAACACGACGCGATCGCCGGCCGCCCGGGATGGGAGATAGCGCTATACCACCGACAGAGACCTCGGCTCGTTCTAATAAGTTCCATAATCTTCCTTATGCGATTTTCGACGCTGTACATCGCCACCGGCGCGGACCGGCGTGACGGACCGACATGCCCGCCACGAGCGCGGGCATGTCACCAGCAACACCCCTCGATGGAGCGGGCGGCAGCGTGCCCTACTGCTCGATCGTCTTGTTCCAGCGGCTGTTCCACTCCGGCCGCTTGGCGTTGATCACGTCCCAGTCGAGCGTCACGGCGGTCTTCATGTAGCCGTGGAAGACCTCGAGCTTCTTCTCCGCCTCTGGCGTGCGCGCCTTCGCCTTCGGGTTCGATGGCACGATATTGCCGGCGGCGAGCGCGTTCGACTGGGCCTCGGCGGACAAAAGATAGGCGGCGAGCTTCTGGGCGAGCTCAGGCTCCGAATTGCCGGCGATGACGCATTCGGCCACCATCAGCACCACCGAGCCTTCCTTCGGCTGGGCGTATTCGACGGGGATACCCTTGTCCTTCAGCGTCGCGACCGAGGTCGGCGTCAGCGGGAAGATGGCGGCTTCGCCCGTCTGCACCATTTCCGAGATCTTCGACGAATTCGGGATGAATTCGATGACGTTCTTGCCGATGGTGTCGCGGAACTTCTCGAAGCCGGGCTCGACGTTGTCCTCGCTGCCGCCCTGGATGCGGTTGAACATCAGGAAGGCGTGCAGGCCGAAGGACGAGGCGGCGGCGGACTGGAAGACGACCTTGCCCTGAAACTTCGGGTCGGCGAGGTCCATCCACGAGGTCGGCGCCGCCCAGCCGTTCTCGTCGAACAGCTTCTTGTTGTAGGCAAGGCCCGTCATGCCGAGGTCGACGCCCGCCGCCATGTCGCCCTTGAGCCGCGCGTTGGGCAGGATTTCGTCGAGCTCCGGGCTCGGCTTCAGCTTCTCGCACAGCCCTGCGCCGACGGCACGCACCATGACGCCGTCGTCAAGGAACATGACGTGCATCTGCGGCTTGTCCTTGGCCGCCGTCGCCTTGGCAAGGATGTCGGACGAGGTGCCCGGCACGACGACGATCTTGACGTCGTTGGCCTTTTCGAAGTCCGGGAAGACGGCCTGGGTGTAGGTGCGCTCGAAATTGCCGCCGTTCATGCCGACATAGAGCGTCTTCGTCTCAGCGGACACGGCGGTGGCGTGGCCGAGGGCGAGGGCCGCGGCCCCGGCCAAGAGGATGGTGCGGTTCGTCATCACTGTCAGGCTCCCCTTCTTTGCGGCTCTTGCTCCTTCCCCGCACCCGAGCCGAGGGTGGTGCGGTCGGTCGCTGTGCCCGCCACGAAGCGGGCGATGGAAAAGGCCTCGATCGGCGTGGTGGTCCGGCCGTCGCGGACGAGCTCCGCCAGCACCTCGCCGACGCCCGGTGCGATCTGGAAGCCGGCACCGGAGAAGCCGAAGGCGTGGATGAGGCCCGGCGTCGTCAGGCTCGGGCCGATGACCGGGTTCCTGTCCGGCATCTCGGCCTCGGTGCCGCTCCAGAAGCGGATGGCCTGGGCCTTCGCAAGGCCGGGAAAGAGCGCGGCGGCACGGCTCATGATGGCGAGCGCCCCATCCGAACGGGGGCGCGAGAAGTCCGCATCCGTCAGCGCTTCGGCCCGCTCGCCGCCGACGATGCAGTTGCCGCGCTCGACCTGCCGGGCGTAGATGCCGCCGCCCTCCATGCCAATGTTGACAGTGAGCACCGGCTCGAGCGGCTCCGTCACCACCATGGACGGATAGATGCGCCGGAGCGGCACCGGCTCGCCAAACTCGGCCGCGAAACGATCAGCCCAGGCGCCGGCGCTGTTGATGACGGTGCCGGCCGTGAGCTTCAGCCCCTCCCCCGCCTCCAGCGCAAAGCCCGCGCCATTGCGGGCAACGCCCGTGACGGGCGTGTTCTCGAGAACGTGGACGCCGGCGCGGCGGGCGGCGGCGGCAAAGCCGGTCGCCACGAGGCGCGGATTGGCATGACCGTCCCCCGCGCAGAAGGAGCCGCCGACTGCGTCGCCGAGCCACGGAAAGCGTCGGTGCAACTCGTTGTGACCGAGGAGTTCAAGATCGAGGCCGCAGTCGGCGACCTTCGCCGCATAGGCTTCGAGCGACGCCATGTCGGCCTCGCTCATCGCGAGCTTGAGATGGCCCGAGCGCAGAAACTCGCCGTCGATGCCGATGAGAGCCTTGAGCCGTGGCCAGACGGCATGGGCACGCTGGGACAGCGGCAACTGCTCGGGCGGCCGGCCCTGCCGCCGCACGCCGCCGTAGTTGACCCCGCTCGCCTGCGCGCCGCAGTAACGCCGGTCGAGCAGCGCCACGCTCATGCCCATCTGGCTGAGGGCCAGAGCCGCCGAACTGCCGACGAGCCCGCCGCCGATCACGGCGACATCGACGTGAAGGCGCGTGCTCATTCCGCGGCCTCCCGCGGCATCAGCGTGAGCGGCACCGGCTTGACCGGCGGCTGGTTTCTGAGCCGGCCGACAGCCTCGACGCCGCGTCCTGTCTCGACAGCGAGAAGTTCGGCCGCCGCCGCGCCGCAGAAGCGGCCCTGGCAACGGCCCATGCCGATGCGGCTGACGGCCTTGAGGCGGTTGATCTCGTCGAGCGAAAAGTCGCGCACTGCGTTGCGCAGGGCGCCGGCGCTCACCTCCTCGCAGCGGCAGACGACTGTTTCGTCCTTCACGCGCGCCGCCCATTCGGCGGGAAAGGGGAAGGCAGCCTCCAGCACGTCGCGGAAACGGTCGATCCGGGCGAGCTTTCGTTCCAGGTCCGCCGCCCGCTCCGGCGCATGCGGCAGGCCGCGGTCCTCGAGGAGCGCGAGCGCCGCCCGCTCGCCGGCGAGCTCCGCCGCATCCGCCCCGGCAATGCCGGCGCCGTCGCCGGCGAGATAGACGCCGCGGACGCTGGTGCGGCCGGACGGGTCGCGTTGCGGCAGGAAGGCCCGGTCGCGCTGGTTGAAAGCGAAGGTACATCCGGCAAGATCGGCGAGCTGCGTCTCCGAACGGAGCGACAGGCCATAGCCGGCGCCGTCGCAGAAGAGGTGCCGCTCCCGCCTGCCCTCACGCCAGCGCACGCCGGCCACCCTGCCCTCGCCCTCGAAGGCGAGATCGTCGATGCCATGGCGCAGCATGACGCCGTTGAGTCGCAGTTCGGCGGCAAAGCGCATGCCGCGCAGGACGATATCGGGCGCGAGCGCCAGTCCCCGCAGCAGGTGGCGCTTGGCCGCGAGCGGCGCGGCATCGAGCACCGCGACCACCTTGACGCCTGCCTTCATGTACTGCCAGGCGACGAGATAGAGCAGCGGCCCGGAGCCGGCGAAGACGACGCGCCGACCGATGGCGCAGCCCTGCGCCTTCAGGGCGACCTGCGCCCCGCCGAGGGTGAAGACTCCGGGCAGAGTCCAGCCTGGGACCGGCAGCACGCGGTCGCTCGCGCCCGTGGCGAGGATGAGCCCATCGTAGGCGACCGCACGGCTCTCGCCGGCGACGGCGATATCGGCGCGGCCGTCGCGCAGGTTCCAGACGAGCGCGCGAGGCCAGTGATCGATCCGGTCCGCCAGAGCGGCGACGGCGCCGTGCAGGCGCTGCGCCTTGCCGGCTTCCGACCCGTAGAGCGCGCGTGCATCGCGTTCGTCCTTCACGAGCGGACGGCGATAGATCTGGCCGCCACAGGCAGGCGCCTCGTCGACAACGAGCGGGCGAAGGCCCGCCTTCACGAGCGTCTCGGCGGCGCGCACGCCGGCGGGGCCGGCACCGACGACGAGCGGCTGCGGGTGGCTCATGCGGCAGCTCCCGTCACGACGGACATGCCGGCCGTAAGTGGCGTCGTGCAGGCACGCACGCGCTCGCCGTCCGCCAGCGTCACCCAGCAATCCTGGCAGGCGCCCATCTGGCAGAAGCCGGCCCGCGGTGCGCCGGAGAAGTCGCTGACGCGCACCTTGTCGACATGGGTCAGGATGGCGGTGAGCAGGGTGTCGCCCTCGCGGCCCTCGCAGGGCACGCCGTCGAGCAGGAACCGGACCGGCGCATGGTCGCTGCGGGCGATGCGGTGAAAGAGGGACATGCCGCGCCTCACTTCTCGCCGACGAGGATCTTGTCGAGACCGAAGACGCGGTCGAGCGCCAGCATGGCGAGGGCGGTGAGCGCGATCATCAGCGCCGAAACCGCGGCCATCATCGGGTCGAGGGATTCGGTGGCGTACATGTACATGCGCACCGGCAAGGTCACGGTGGCGGGCGAGGTCACGAAGATCGACATCGTCAGTTCGTCGAAGCTGTTGATGAAGGCGATGAGCCAGCCGCCGCTGATGCCGGGCAGGATCATCGGCGCGGTGACGCGCCGGAAGACCGTGAAGCGCGAGGCGCCCAGCGTCATCGCCGCCTGCTCGGCGCTGCGGTCGAGCCCCGACAGCGCCGCGAGCACGAGGCGCAGCACATAGGGCGTGACGATGATGACGTGGCTCAGCACCAGCCAGGCGAAGGAGCCGGTGGCGCCGATGAGGGCGAAGAGCCTCAGGAAAGCGACGCCGAGCACGAGGTGCGGAATGATGAGCGGCGAGAGAAAAAGCCCGTTGAGCGCATCGCGGCCGGGAAAGCGGTAGCGGTCGATGGCGAGGCCCGCCGGCACCGCGATCGCGACGGAGATGCTGGCGGCAATCGTGGCGAGCCACAGCGAGTTGCCGAAGGCGGTGACGAAATCGGGATGCTCGAACACGGCCCGGAACCAGCGCAGCGAGAACGCGGTGGTCGGCATCGTCAGCGTGTTCTCGGGCGTGAACGCCACGAGGCAGATGACGACGAGCGGCGCCAGGACGAAGGCGACGACGAGGGCGTGAAAGAGGAGCGCGACGGGGCCGTTCTTCTGCATGGCCTCACCCGAGCATGCGGCGGGCGCGCGCTTCGACGGCCCTGTTGTAGGCGAGCATGATGACGAGGTTGGCAACGAGCACGAGGATGGCGATGGCGGCACCCAGCGGCCAGTTGAGCTCGTGCATGTATTCGTCATAGACGAGCGTCGCCGCCATCTTGAGCCGCCGTCCGCCGAGCAGGCCCGGGATGGCGAAGGCGCTCGCCGACAGGCCGAAGACGATGAGGCTGCCGGAGAGAAGCCCCATGGACACCTGCGGCATGACCACGCGGCGCAGGGCGGAGAAGCGCGAGGCCCCCAGCGTCCAGGCCGCCGCCTCGACCATGGGGTCGAGCTTCTGCAGCGCCGTCCACACAGGGATGACCATGAACGGCAGCATGACGTGGACGAGGGCGATGACGATCGCCGTCTCGGTATAGAGCAGCCGCACCGGGCCGAGGCCGACGGCGGCGAGCGCCGCGTTCACGAGGCCGGTGGAGCCGAGCAGCATGCTCCAGCCGAAAGCCCGCACGACAACCGACACGAGCAATGGCCCGATGATGACGAGCAGGAAGACGGAGCGCCACGGGCTCCGCATGCGCGAGAGGATATAGGCCTCCGGTGCGCCGATGAGGGCGCAGATCAGCGTCGTCAGCGCCGCGAGCCGCAGCGTGCGCCAGAAGATGCCGAGATAGTAGCTGTCGGACAGCACGTGCATGTAATGCGCCAGCGTCCAGCTGTCCTTGATGCCGGTGCCGTGGTCATAGGCGAGGAAGGACAGGATCAGCGTCAGCACGAGCGGGACAATGACGAGCCCAGCGAACAGCACCGCGCCAGGCGACGCGAGCATCAGGGGCGTGGCGACCGACCGGTTCATGCGGCGGCCCCGGCGCCGGCTTCGACGCGCAGGCTGGCCGGCTCCCAGTCGAGACCGATCGGCTCGCCCTCGCGCGCCGGCTCCTCGCCCGTGTTCGGTACCGAGACCAGAATGTCGCCGGCCTCGGTCCCGACCGTGAGGAGCCAGTGCCCGCCGAGGAAGAAACGGCTCGCCACCCGCCCGGCGAGGCGCCCCTCGCCCCTAGGGCGCAGGTGGAGCTTTTCGGGGCGGATCCAGGCCGTCACCGCCGTCCCGGCGGCGACATCGGCCGGCGCACTGGCCAGCACCGTGCCGGCGACCGCCACGCCGCCGTCACCCCAGACCCCGGCAAGCCGGTTCATCTTGCCGACGAAGGTCGAGATGAAAGCCGTCGCCGGCTGCTCGTAGAGACGATAGGGCGCGTCGATCTGCGTCATGCGCCCGGCTTCCATCACCACGACCCGGTCGCTGATGGACAAGGCCTCGGCCTGGTCGTGCGTCACCATGATGGTGGTGGTGCCGACGCTGCGCTGGATGCGCCGCAGCTCGAACTGCATTTCCTCGCGCAGCTTGGCGTCAAGGTTGGACAAGGGCTCGTCGAGCAGCAGCACGGGCGGGGCGATGACGAGGGCGCGCGCGATGGCGACGCGCTGGCGCTGGCCGCCGGAGAGCTGGCGCGGATAGCGCTCCGCCAGATTGGCGAGGTGGACGAGCGCGAGCATCTCGGCGACGCGCCTGTCGCGCTCGGCGCGCGGCACCTTGCGCATCTCGAGGCCGAAGGCGACGTTTTCAGCCACCGTCATGTGCGGAAAGAGCGCGTAACTCTGGAAGACGACGCCGAGGCCGCGGCGGTTCGGCTTCTCGCGGGTAATGTCGCGCCCGTCGAGGCCGATGCGCCCGGCCGTCGGCTCCACCAGCCCGGCGATCATCTGCAGGGTCGTCGTCTTGCCGCAGCCGGAAGGCCCGAGCAGCGAGACGAATTCGCCCCTGGCCACCGCCAGATCGACGTCGCGCACGGCGGCGAGCCCGCCGTAGACCTTGCTCACTCCTTCGAGCGTCAGGAAACCCATGCCCCGCCCTGCCTCACACCGTCACGCTGCCACAAGGAGGCGGCATGCGGCAGAGCCTGGTCAATGCCAAATTTCATTCATATGAATTTATCTTGACATAATTCTGATATATGAAATTTTTGCCATTCTTTTCCTTTGCTTTTTTCATTATGCGAATGATGGAAGACGCGCCGACCACCTCCAGCCTCCGCCGCGCGCTCGGTCTGCTGCGCATCGTCGCCACCAGCGATGCCGACGGGATGCGGCTGAAGGACATCGCCGAGGCGGCCCGCTGCAGCCAGCCGACGGCGCACCGGGCGCTGCAGGACCTGATGGCGGAGGGCTTCGTCGAGCAGGCGGCGGGCGGCAAGCGCTATCGCCTGTCGCTCGACTTCTTCGTCTTGGCGGCGAAGGCCGGGCAGGGCAGCGGCATCCGCGACCTCGCCCGGCCGGTGTTGCTGCGCCTCGCCGCCACCTTGAGCGACACGATCTTCCTCCTGGTTCGGCACGGCTATGATGCCGTCTGCCTCGACAGGGTGGAGGGCCCCTTCCCCATCCGTTCGTTCACCGGCGATATCGGCGGGCGGGTGCCGCTCGGCCTCGGCCAGGGCAGCCTCGCCATTCTCGCCCATCTGCCGGAGGCGGAGCAGGAGGAGGTGATCCGCTTCAACGTCCCCCGCCTTCTCGACCGCGGCTTTCTCGACGAGGCGGGACTCAGGACGGCGCTCGCCGAGGCGCGGCGCCAGGGCTGGGTCAATCTCAACACCGGCCTCATCCCCGGCATGGCGGGCGTCGGCGTGCCGGTCATCGACGCCCAGGGCCGGCCCGTGGCGGCGCTCAGCGTCGGCACGCTCGCCGAGCGGCTCGGGCCGCAGCGCCTGCCGAGCGTGGTGCACATCCTGCAGGCGGAGGCGGCCACGCTGGCCGCCGGCCTCAACCCGTTCGACGTGTCGCTGCGCTATCCCTCGCGCAGCCTGAGCAATGTCGAGACGTGAAGGACGGCGGCATTCCGCGCAAATCGTATCCTCGTCCCGGATGGAAGGCTCTTCATCGACGGCTGACCGCGCTCGTTGTAGACAGACGAGCCGTTCGATCTGAAGGAGACACGGCATGGACCGGTTCACCGGCGGTTGTCTGTGCGGCAATGTCCGAATTGTGGCATCAGGGCGCCCCTACCGCGTCGGCCTTTGCCACTGCCTTGACTGCCGCAAGCATCACGGGGCGCTTTTCCACGCGTCCGCCATATTCCCTCAAGATGCCGTGACGATCGACGGCGAAACACGGGACTATGCCGGGCGGTTCTTCTGCCCCCGCTGCGGCTCGTCCGTTTTCGCGCGCACCGGTGATGAAGTCGAAGTGAACCTCGGATCGCTCGATGCCTCCGACCAGCTGACGCCGACCTACGAAAGCTGGATCATCCGCCGCGAGTCCTGGCTGCCCCCATTTCCGCTCAAGAGACGATATGAGCGCGACCGGGACAACACGGGTCGCTTCGAGGAGTAGCCGAGAGGCTCATCTATCGTGCCTGCGCCGCCTGCTCCCACTCGGCTCGATAGGATGCAAACCCCGCCGGCAGCGAGCCGGGCGCGACGACGGCTTCGGGCACCGGTGGCGTCGTCGGCGCGCCTGTCGCCAGCAGCGCTGCGCCCACGCTCGTGCCCGTCGCTCCCGCCATCGGCATGACGGGACGGCCCGCCGCCTCGGCCAGCGCCTCGCAGAAGAGGCGGTTGCGGGCAAACGGCCCCTCCACGATGACCGGTCCGGCGGCACCGGTCAGATCGAGGCAGGTCTTCGTCATCATGGCCGTATACAGCGAGGCGGCCACATGAGCCTCGTCCGCGTCGAGACCCTGCAGGGACGCGGTGGGCCGGCCGTCTGTCCGTGGGAACGGCCCGCAGTCTGGCACCACTCCGGGCATGACGAGGATGGGCTCGCCGATGACGCGCGCCAGGGCGGCGGACGTCCCCTGCCCGCTTCCGCCGGTCAGGATCTCGAATTCGCGCCCGCCCATGAAACGGGCCGATGGCACGGCGCGGCCGAAGGCATCGACATTGGCCAGCGTGTCGCGCGCCGGATCGAGCCGGGCGAGATCGCCGCCGACGGCGAAGGTCACGACCCAGGTCCCCGTCGAGACAACCGCGAACGGCGGCTCGCGGTCGAGGTGCGGCAGCAGCGATGCATTGGAATCGTGGATGCCGCAATGGACCGGCACCGGCCGATCGAGACCGATCTGCCGCGCGATGTTGGCCGCGACCGGGCCGAGGACGTCCGACGGCCGCCGCACGGGTGCGAGCCGGCCGGCCATGCCGAGCCGCTCGACGAGTGACGACAAGCGCCCTTCATGCGGCCGCCACAGGTCCGTGTGGCAGCCGACCGAGGTGACGTCGCAGGCGGCGACACCCGTCAGCCGCCAGCCCCAGTATTGAGGCCAAGTGACGATGCTGCGCACCTTGGCGAAGGCCTGGGGAAAAGCGGACTTCAGGTAGTGGAACTGGGCGCCGAGGTTGAGCCCGCCCGCCAGGCGCGGCGAGAAGGTTTCGGCAAAGGGCGGCCGGATCGTGTCATAGGCAGCCTCGATCTCGGCCGGATAGCGATGTTCGTAGTCGAGCACCGGCAGCGCCAAGCCTTCGTCGCTCAAGAGCGCGCCGCAGGCTCCGTGAGCGGTGAGCGAGATCGCCGCGAAGCCGAGCGTGGCGTAGAGCTCCCGCAGCGCCTCGATGAAGAAGGCGAAGATGCCATCGACATCGAAATGGGGATAAGGCCCTTCCGTCAGCACCCGGTTGGGCCGGGTGCGCGCCGCAAGTTCACGGCCGGTCGCCGTGTCGACCACGACCGCCTTGACGTTCGTTTTGCCGACGTCGAGCACTGCAACGTACATGGATCAGGCCATGTGAAAGACGGTGACGAGGGGCTTCGCCACCGGCGAATGGTCGGGGTTCGTCACCATGAGGTCGGCCATGTGGGCCCACCAGCGCTGCATCACGGGGTGGTTCGGCAGGTCGTCCATGCCATGGTCCTCCCGCCGCCACAGCACGCCGAAGAGGATGTTCGTCTCCGGGTCGAGGTGGATGGAATAGTCCTCGATGCCAGCTTCCTTCAGGAGCGCCAGCAGCTCCGGCCAGATGGCGTCGTGCCGGCGGCGGTATTCCGCCTCCATGCCCGGGTTGAGCTGCATCTTGAAGGCGTATTTCTCTTTTCCGGTCATGACGAAGCCCTGAGGCGGCGAACGACGATGGGCAGCGCGATCACGAGGATGAGCAGAAGGCCCGTGAAGATCGACATGACGATGCCGGGCACGTTGAGCAGCCCGAGGCCGAAGGTGACGAGCCCCATGACGATGGCCGCGAGCACGACGCCGCCGATGCTGCCGGAGCCGCCGAGGATGCTGACGCCGCCGAGCACCGTCACGGTGATGATCTCGAGCTCCCAGCCTGCCGCGATCGAATGGCGCGTCGAGCCGAGGCGCGAGGTGAGGCACACGGCCGCGACCCCGCTCATGAGGCCCGTCAGGAGGAAGAGGACGAACTTGGTGCGCCTGACCGGGATGCCGGAGAACTCCGCAGCGAAGGCGTTGTTGCCGATGGCATAGATGCGCCGGCCGAAGGCGGTCATGTGCAGCAGGACGCCGAAGAGGAGCGCGAAGACGAGGAAGGCGACCATCTCGAAGGTCACCACCTCGAACCCCGGCCATGATGGCCACCAGGAGAGATCGGACATGTAGCCCTGGCCGAACCACGCGAAGTCGGCCGGATAGCCGCCGTAGGCCTTGTCGCCCAGCACGATCTGCGCAATGCCGCGGAAGAGGCTCATGGTGCCGATGGTGACGACGATCGACGGCAGGCCGATGCGTGCCACGAGCAGGCCGTTGAAGGCCCCGCACAGGAGCCCGACGCCGAGCCCGATGCCCACGAGCGCCGGCGCGCCGAAGCCCATCTGCGCTGCCGCGCCCATGGCGGTCGAGGCGAGCGCGATGATGGCGGCAACCGACAGGTCGATCTCGCCGGAGATGATGAGCAGCGTCATCGCGAAGGCGATCATCGCCTTCTCGGTGAAGTTGTAGGTGGCGTCCGACAGGTTCCAAGGATCGAGAAAATGCGGCGACGCCAGCGAATTGGCGAAGAAGATCGCGATCGCCACGGCCGCCAGCAGGCTCTCCCAGCTGCCGAGAAGGCGCGCGGTGGGCGTCGACAGCTTGTCGGGAATGCGTCGCACGGTTGGCTTGTCGAGAGGCATGGTGCTCATGCGGCGGCTCCCTCCGCTGCGGCAGGCGCGGGACTGCGGGCCGCATCGCGCAGGATGAGCCGTCCCTTTCGCCGTTCCTGTCGCGCGTTGAAGATCACGGCGACGATGATGACGAGGCCGGAGATGGCCATCTGCCAGAAGGGCGAGATGTTGATCACCGGCAGCGCATTCTTGATGATGCCAAGAAAGAGCGCCCCGAGCACCGCCCCGGCCACGGAGCCGATGCCCCCGAGCGTCGAGATGCCGCCGATGACGCAGGCCGCCACCGTGTCGAGCTCGAAGCCGGCAGCGATGTCGACATAGGCGACGGCATAGCGCGCCACCCACAGGTAGCCGCAGAGCCCGGCGAGCGTTCCCGACAGGACGAAGGCGAAGAAGCGCGTGCGCCCCACGTCGATGCCGGCATAGAGCGCCGCCGTCGGGTTGCCGCCCGAGGCGTAGAGCGCGCGGCCGAAGCCCGTGCGCATGAAGACGACGGCAATGACGGCGATGACGAGCAGCGCTGTCCAGCCGTTGAGCGGCAGGCCAAGTAGCAGAATGCGCGGTGTGTCGAGAAAGGCGCTCGTCATCTGCGTCTGGTTGACCCACGTCCCCCCGGAGAGGACGAACGCAAGGCCACGGTAGATGGTGAGCGTTCCCAGCGTGGCGACGATCGGGGGAATGCCGATGATCCACACCATGAAGCCGTTGACGGCTCCGAGCACGGCGCCGATGGCCATCGCAGCCGCGATCAGCAGCGGCAGCGGGATGCCGGGATAGGCAGCGTTCAGCATCGCCACCGCCATGCCCGTGAAGGCAAGATTGGCCGCGACCGAGAGGTCGATCGACTTCGTCAGGATCACTGCCATCTGGCCGAGCGCCAGGATGATGAGGATCGAGGTGTCGTTGAAGATGCCGGCGAGGTTTCTCGGTGTTGCGAATCCGGGTGCGCGCAGGCTGAAGGCCGCGATGAGGGCGAGGATGATCGCCCCCAGCAGAAGCTCCCGGTATTTCAGGATGCGGCTCATCATCATGCCGTGCCTTCGTTTATCCTTCTCAAGCTGCGGCTCTCGTCATGGCCGCGCGTGTCGCGGCCGTCCACGCCGTTGATGTCGCGTGGCCGGCGAGCCGTGGATGCCCGCGACGAGCGCGGGCATGACGCCTGAGAGGTACCGGCCGGTGCTTTGGGATCATGGCTGTCTCGCCCTCACGCATTACCCGTTGCCGCGCGCACCAGGGTCTCGGCGTCGAGCCCGTCACGCTCCCAGATGCCTGCCAGGCGGCCCTCGCGCATCACCATCACGCGGTCCGACATGCCGAGGATCTCGGGCAGTTCCGACGAGACCATGATGACCGACAGGCCCTCGGCTGCGAGCTCGCTCATGAAGGCGTGCACGGCGGCCTTGGAGCCGATGTCGATGCCCTTCGTCGGCTCGTCGAGGATGATGACCTTCGGCAATGTCGCCAGCCATTTGGCGATGACGACCTTCTGCTGGTTGCCACCCGACAGCGTGCCGACCGGCACGGATAGAGCTGCCGCGCGCAGGTCGAGCCGCTCGGCATAGCGGCGGGCGAGCGCGAATTCCTCGGCGAGGCGCAGGAAGCCCGCCCGCGTCGTCCGGCCGAGCACGGCCATGGAGACGTTCTGGAAGATCGGCATCGGCAGCACGGCCCCGTGCCGCCCGCGCTCCTCCGGCACGTAGACAATGCCGGCGGCGATCGCATCCTGCGGCGAGCGGACGGTGAGCGCCCTGCCCTCCAGCGCGAGGCGCCCGGCGCTCGGGCGGGTGATGCCGAACAGCGCCTGGCAGAACTCGGAGCGCCCGGCGCCGACGAGGCCGTAGAGGCCGAGGATCTCGCCGCGCCTCAGCGTGAAGGAGATGTCGGCGAATTCGGTCGGGTGCGAATAGCCCGCAACCTCGAGCACCGGCCCGCCGATGGCGACCTCCGCCTTCGGGAAGACGTGCTCGACCGAACGGCCGACCATCATGCGCACGATCTCGTCCTGCCCCGTCTCGGCGAGACGCCCTGCCCCGACCGAGCGGCCGTCGCGGAAGACCACGAAGCGTTCCGCGATCTCGTAGACCTCCTCGAACTTGTGGCTGATGAAGAGGATCGCCTTTCCCTGCCCCTTCAGCTGCTCGATGATGCGGAAGAGGTCTTCCACCTCCTTGTAGGAGAGCGCCGCCGTCGGCTCGTCCATGATGACGACCCGCGCCTCGACGGACAGCGCCCGTGCGATGGCGACGAGATGGCGCTGGGCGATGGAGAGGTCCTTCAGCCGCGCATAGGGGCTGATCGGCGCATCAATGGAGTGCAGCAGCGCCCCGGCGCGCGCCCGCATCGCCGCCCAGTCGACGAGGCCGAGGCGTGACTTCGGCGCATGGCCGAGAAAGATGTTCTCGGCCACCGTCAGTTCGTCGAACAGCACCGTCTCCTGGTGGATGGCGGTGATGCCCGCGCGCATCGCCGCCTGGGCATCGGCAAAACGGACCGGCGCCCCGTCGACGAGAATGTCGCCGGCGTCCGGCTGGTAGATGCCGGTGAGAACCTTGACCAGCGTCGACTTGCCGGCGCCGTTCTCCCCGATGAGCGCGGTGACGGTGCCGGCGTAAAGAGCGACATCGACCCCGTCGAGCGCCTTGACGCCCGGGAAGGACTTCGAGATGCCACGCATCTCCAGGAGGGGATGGGCCGGCTCGGCGACCGCTTCAACGACCGACATGGACAGTCCTGCCGCGTAATGCGTGATCAGAGGAGCAAATGGAGCGCCGGTGGCTAGCTCCCTCTCCCCGCGTGCGGGGAGAGGGCTCCGGCCGGCTACGGCTTCGGCCGCCGGAGCCTCAGCCCCGCCCGATCAGAAGATCTTGGCGAACTCGTCGACGTTGCTCTTGTCGTAGACGAAGGGATCGGCCATGGCGGCCTCGCCGTCGGCGCCGATCTTGATCTTGCCCATGCGGCCGGCGTCGATCTCGGAGCCTGGCTTGCCGTCGCTCTCCTTCTTCACGAGGCGGTAGGCGATCTGCGTCGCCGAATAGCCGAGGTCGATCGGGTTCCAGATGGCGAATTCCTTCGTCGCGCCGGAATGCACAGCGCCCGCCATCTCCGACGGCAGGCCGAGGCCGGTGACGAAGACCTCGCCGATCTTGCCCGCATCCTTCACCGCCTGCGAGGCGGCGAGCACGCCGACCGTCGTCGGGGCGACGATGACCTTGACGTTGGGATGGGTGGAGAGGAGGCCTTGCGCCTCGCGGTAGCTCTTGTCGGCGAGGTCGTCGCCATAGACCGTGGTGACGAGGTTGAGGCCCGGATATTTCGGCAGCTGCTTCTTCATCTCGGCGATCCAGGTGTTCTGGTTCGTCGAGGTGGTGGTGGCCGAGAGAATGGCGAAGTCGCCCTTGCCGTCCGGCAGGTGCGCGGCGGCGAGCTTCAGGCACATGTTGCCGATGAGCTCGTTGGAGGACGGATTGAGGTGCAGGATGCGCCCGTCCTTGCCGACCGCCGAATCCCAGGAGATGACCTTGATGCCGCGCTGCATCGCCTTCTTCAGCGCCGGCACGACCGCGTCGGGGTCGTTGGCCGAGACGGCGATGGCGTCGACCTTCTGGGCGATCAGGGCGTTGATGACCTCGATCTGGCCCTCGGCGGTCGTGCTCGTCGGCCCGGTATAGATCACCTCGACGTCGCCGAGCTCCTTGGCCGCCTCCTGCGCGCCCTTGTTGGCAGCCTCGAAGAAGCCGTTGCCGAGGGACTTGACCACGAGGCCGATCTTGACGGTCCCGGCGCTGGCCACCCCCGTGAAGAGAGCGAGCCCGAGCGCTGTGCCGAGGGCGAGTCTGGCGAACAATTTCATCGTTTTCCTCCCAATTGGCTCTTGTTGTTTCGCCGGCGTCACGCCGCCGACGAGGGTTCCACCGCCTGTTCCGCCGCCGTCGTTGCGGCGACGATGAGCCTGATGCCCGCATCCTCGATCATGGCGCGGGCGGCATCCGGGATGCCGTCGTCTGTGATCAGCGTCGAGACGCGCTCGAGCGGGCAAAGAATGAGACTGGAGCGGCGCGAGAACTTGCTCGAATCGACCATCAGCACCAGCTCGTCCGCCTGGTTGATCAGCTTCTGCTCCGCCTGGATGATGAGCGCGTCCCGCTCCATCACGCCGATTGGCCCGACGCCCTGCGCGCCCATGAACATGCGCCGGGCGTAGAAGTTGCGCGTCACGTCATTGTCGAAGGGCGACAGGATGATGCTCTGGTCGCGGTAGATCGCCCCGCCCGGCAAGGTCACCTGGTTCTTCGAGTGCTTCACCAGATGCTCCGCGATAGCGAAGGAATTGGTGAAGACCTGCAGGCGCCGGCTCGTCAGATAATGCACCATCTGGAAGGTGGTGGTGCCGCCATTGAGGATGATGGGGTCGCCGTCCGTGCACAGGGCCACGGCCTCGCGGGCAATCGCCCGCTTCTGCGCCAGGTGCTCGCCCTCGGACACGCGGAAGGGCTTGGCAGCGAGGCTGCCGATATGCGCCGGATTGAGCGCCTCCGCCCCGCCGCGCACGCGCCTCAAGCGGCCCTGCACATGCAGCGCCGCGATGTCGCGGCGGATCGTTGCCTCCGAAGCGGAGGTGAGCTCGACGAGATCCTGAATGGTCGCCACCGGCTTCTCCTGAACCGCGCTCAGAATGATCCGGTGCCTCTCACGTTCGTGCATGGTGCCTCATGGATCTGCGCGGAAAGAGGGATGAGAACGGTCGAGGACCATTCAGCTTCGCGCAAGCCGGAGGCAAGGCTTGACCATTTTCGAGCCATCGTCAATCACAATCGATCTTGCTGCGTTGCAATATGATTGATAATGATCGTTCATGATCAAATCTGGTTGACAAGGCCGGAGGGCCTGTCGATGCTTCCGCCCGAATTCTGAGGCCGTTCGCCCATCCCCGAGAAGGCACGAGGGACCCCCGTGGACATCGCACCGAAAACGAAGCTGCTGGACAATCTCTGGGACGATAGCGCGGCGGCCGGCCTCGACGAGCCGGGGCTGCTGCTCTACCGCTCCAACCTGCTCGGCGCCGACAAGCGGATCACCAACTACGGCGGCGGCAACACCTCGGCCAAGGTGATGGAGACGGACCCGCTGACGGGCGAAAAGGTCGAGGTACTGTGGGTCAAGGGGTCCGGCGGCGACGTCGGCACCATGAAGCGCGATGGCTTCGCCACGCTTTATCTCGACAAGCTCACGGCGCTGAAGAGCCTCTACAGAGGCATCGAGGACGAGGACCGCATGGTCGGCCTCCTGCCGCACGCCACCTTCAACCTCAACCCGCGCGCCGCCTCCATCGACACGCCGCTGCACGGCTTCCTGCCCTATCGGCACGTCGACCACATGCACCCGGACGCGATCATCGCCATCGCCGCATCGAAGGACTCGCGCGTCCTGACGCGGGAAATCTTCGGCGACGAGATTGGCTGGTTGCCGTGGCGGCGCCCAGGCTTCCAGCTCGGCCTCGATCTCGAAGCCTTCGCCCGCGCCAACCCGCGCGCCAAAGGCGTCGTGCTCGAAAGCCACGGCCTCTTCACCTGGGCGGACACGGCGAAGGACGTCTACGAACTGACGCTCAGCGTCATCAACAAGGCCATCGCCTGGTTCGCCGAGAGGACGGCAGACCGGCCCGCCTTCGGCGGCGCGGTTACGACGAGCCTGCCGCCGGCCGAGCGTCGGGCGATCGCGGCGCGGCTGATGCCCGAGATCCGCGGGCGCATCGGCAAGGTGGAGCGCAAGCTCGGCCATTTCGACGATCAGCAGGCGGTGCTCGATTTCGTCAACTCCGCCGCCCTGAAGCCGCTTGCCGCACTCGGCACCAGCTGTCCGGACCATTTCCTGCGCACCAAGATTCGCCCGCTGGTGCTCGATTTCGACCCCCGGGCGCCCGACCTCGACGCCGTCGTCGCCGGGCTCGACGAGGCACTCGACGCCTATCGTGTCGACTACACGCGCTATTACGAGGGCTGCCGGCGGCCGGACAGCCCGAAGATGCGCGATCCCAACCCGGTGATCTTCCTCGTGCCCGGCGTCGGCATGCTGTCCTTCGCGCACGACAAGGCGACCGCCCGCATCGCCGGCGAGTTCTACGTCAACGCCATCAATGTGATGTGCGGCGCCTCGGCCGTGTCCGAATACCGGGGCCTGCCGGAGCAGGAGGCCTTCGACATCGAATACTGGCTGCTGGAGGAAGCGAAGCTCCAGCGCATGCCCAAGCCCAGGAGCCTCGCCGGCCGTGTCGCCTTCATCACCGGCGGCGCGGGCGGCATCGGCCGCGCCACAGCGGCGCGCCTCGCCAGCGAAGGGGCCTCGATCGTGCTCGCGGACATCGACGCGGCAGCTCTGAATGCGACGGTCGAGGAGTTTGCCGGCCGCTTCAGTCGCGATGCCGTGCGCGGCGTGACGCTGGACGTCACCCGCGAGGACGAGGTGATCGCCGCCTTCCGCAGCGCCTGCATCGAATTCGGTGGCCTCGACATCCTCGTTTCCAATGCCGGCATCGCCTCCTCCGCCCCGGTGGAGGAGACGGACCTTGCCATGTGGAACCGCAACATCGACATCCTCGCGACGGGCTATTTCCTCGTCTCGCGCGAAGCCTTCCGCCTCTTCCGCCGCCAGGGGCTCGGCGGCACCGTCGTCTTCGTCTCGTCGAAGAACGGCCTCGCCTCCTCGCCCAATGCTGCGGCCTATTGCACGGCGAAGGCGGCCGAGATCCACCTTGCCCGCTGCCTGGCGCTGGAAGGGGCCGAAGCCGGCATCCGGGTCAATACGGTCAATCCGGATGCGGTGCTGCGCGGCTCCAAGATCTGGTCGGGCGAATGGCGCGAGCAGCGCGCCGCCTCCTCCAACCTCGCCGTGGATGAACTGGAGGAGCACTATCGCAAGCGCTCGCTCCTGAAGCTCAACGTCTTTCCCGAGGATATCGCCGAGGCGATCTACTTCCTCGCCTCGGACGCCTCGGCGAAGTCGACCGGCAACATCATCAACGTGGATGCGGGCAACGCGACCTCATTCACGCGGTGAGAAAACGGTTGGGAGCGTTAGCCCCAAAACGCAGACGCCGTAACTCCCTCTCCCTGCCTGGGCGGACAGGGAGTGGCGGCGATCTGGCCAAGTTGCCACCCTTTAAGACACCAAAGGCACGCGGGAGCACATCATGACGGAACAGCGCATCGCGGCCGACGTGGTCGCCGCCGACAACGACAGACGCGCCGCTGCGCTGAACGCCGATTACGCGACGCTCGGCGAGAAGCTCGACCGCGACGGCATCGACATCGAGGTCATCACGCAGAAGGTCGCCAGCTTCCACGTCGCCGTGCCCTCCTGGGGCGTCGGCACCGGCGGCACGCGCTTTGCACGTTTTCCCGCTCCGGGCGAGCCGCATGACATCTTCGACAAGCTCGACGACTGCGCCGTCATTCATCAGCTGACCCGTGCCACGCCCACGGTCTCCCTGCACATCCCGTGGGACAAGGTGGACGATCCGCGCCGCCTCAAGGCCCATGCGGATGCCCTTGGACTCGGCTTCGACGCCATGAATTCCAATACCTTCTCCGACGCGCCGGGACAGGAGAAGAGCTACAAGTTCGGCTCCCTCAGCCACACCGACGCGGCGACACGCCGGCAGGCGGTCGAACACAACATCGAATGTATCGAAATCGGCCGTGCGCTCGGCTCCAAGGCTCTGACGGTGTGGATCGGCGACGGGTCGAACTTCCCGGGCCAGTCGCATTTCACCCGGAGCTTCGAACGCTATCTCGATTCCATGAAAGCCATCTATCAGCATCTGCCCGCGAACTGGCGTCTGTTCACCGAACACAAGATGTACGAGCCGGCCTTCTATTCGACGGTCGTGCAGGACTGGGGCACCAACTATCTCATCGCCACCGAGCTCGGGGAGAAGGCCTTCTGCCTCGTCGACCTCGGCCACCATGCGCCGAACGTCAACATCGAGATGATCGTCGCCCGCCTCATCCAGTTCGGGAAGCTGGGTGGTTTCCACTTCAACGACTCGAAATACGGCGACGACGACCTCGACGCCGGATCCATCGACCCGTTCCGGCTCTTCCTCGTCTTCAACGAGTTGGTCGATGCGGAGGAGCGGCGCGCCGAAGGCTTCGCCCCGGCGCATATGATCGACCAGTCGCACAATGTCACCGATCCGGTGGAAAGTCTGATGCGCAGCGCCAATGAGATCCGGCGCGCTTATGCCCAGGCGCTGATCGTCGACCGGGCGGCGCTTGATACATTCCAGGAGGACAACGACGCGCTCATGGCGTCCGAGACGCTGAAGGCCGCCTTCCGCACCGATGTCGAGCCTATCCTGGCCCAGGCACGGTTGAGGACCGGCGGCGCCATCGATCCGATCGCCGCCTATCGAGCGAGCGGCTATCGCCGCAAGGTGGCTGAACAGCGCCCGGCCGTCGCGTCGGGCGGCGGCGGCATCGTCTGACCGCGGGATCGCCGGGCGCGTCCCGTCAGGACGGAGGGCCCGCGGTCACGGCCCATGAGCTTCCGCGGCCTTGACGCCGGTGACACTGCTGCCGCTCATTTCGCCGGCCTTCTATCATCGCAGGCCTTCATGCCGGTGGGCAGCCGTGACGATAGCGCAAGCGTGACCTCCCGCTTGTCCGGAACGCTCTATCATGCGCCGGCAATTTCAGGGAGGCACGACGGTGAGACTGACAGCCAAAGACTTTCCGCAGGAACTGCTCGAGCTCTACGACTTCTATGCTCACGGGCGGATCACCAAGCGCGAATTCCTCGACAGGGCGGGCAAGTTTGCGGTCGGGGGAATGACGGCCGCGACGCTTCTTGCCATGCTCAGCCCGGACTATGCCCTGGCCCAGCAGGTGGCCTTCACCGATCCCGACATCGTCGCGGAATATATCACCTATCCCTCCCCCAACGGGCACGGAGAGGTACGCGGCTATCTGGTGCGGCCGTCAAAGGCCACGGACCCAGTGCCGGGGGTGGTCGTGGTACACGAGAATCGCGGCCTCAATCCCTATATCGAGGATGTTGCCCGCCGGCTGGCCAAGGCGGGGTTCGTGGCGCTCGCGCCCGATGGGCTGACGTCAGTCGGCGGCTATCCCGGCAACGACGAGAACGGGCGCGAACTGCAACGTCAGGTCGACCCGACGAAGCTGATGAACGACTTCTTCGCGGCGATCGAATTTCTGGACGACCATGAACTGACCACCGGCAAGATCGGCATCGTCGGCTTCTGCTACGGAGGCGGCGTGTCGAATGCGGCCGCCGTGGCCTATCCAGAACTCGCGGCGGCGGTCCCCTTCTATGGGCGGCAGGCGCCGGTGGAGGATGTACCCAGGATCAAGGCGCCGCTCCTGCTGCACTTCGCCGAGCACGACGACAATGTCAACGCCGGCTGGCCGGCCTACGAGGCGGCGCTGAAGCAGCACGGCAAGATCTATGAGGCACATGTCTATCCGGGCACGAACCACGGATTCCACAACGATTCGACACCACGCTACGACGAAGCGGCGGCCAAGCTGGCGTGGGAACGCACCATCGACTGGTTCAACCGTCACCTGAACTGAGCCCCGCCCCGGCGCACGTCTTTCGGCTCGGCGCCGGGTGCTGATCCCGGCTTCAAGAGATCATTGGCGGCGACGAGAGTAGAGTGATCCGCTCGCCGTCACTTCACGCCTGGCGTGCCGTCGAACTTCTTCTCGAGCTGCTGCCAGACCTCGATGTAGTCCTGCTGCATCGGGGCCTCCTTCGCGGCGAATTCCGTCAGATGCTGCGGAAAGCGGGTCTCGAACATGAAGCTCATGGTCTCGTCCAGCTTCTCGGGCTTCAATTCGGCATTGGAGGCCCCCTCGAAGGCGTTGCGATCCGGCCCGTGCGGCAGCATGCAGTTGTGCAGACTCATGCCGCCCGGCGCGAAGCCCTGTGGCTTGGCGTCGTAGATGCCGTAGATGTTGCCCATCAGCTCGGACATGATGTTCTTGTGATACCAGGGCGGGCGGAAGCTGTGCTCGGCCACCATCCAGCGCTCGCGGAACAGCACGAAGTCGATGTTGGCCGTCCCCTCCTGCCCCGAAGGCGCCGTGAGCACCGTGAAAATCGACGGGTCCGGATGATCGAAGAGAATGGCGCCGACCGGGCTGTAGGTGCGCAGGTCGTATTTGCAGGGGCAGTAGTTGCCGTGCCAGGCGACCACATCGAGCGGTGAATGGTCGATCCAGGTCTCGTGGAAGCGCCCGCACCACTTGATGATGACCCGCGAGCGCGCCTCGCGGTCCTCGAAGGCCGCCACGGGCGTCTTGAAATCACGCGGGTTCGCCAGGCAGTTGGCGCCGATCGGGCCACGGTTCGGCAGGTCGAACTTCTGGCCGTAGTTCTCGCATACGAAGCCGCGCGCCGGCCCCTCCAGCACCTCGACGCGGTAGACGAGACCGCGCGGGATGATGGCGATCTCCTTGGGCTCGAGATCGATGACGCCAAGCTCGGTACAGAAGCGCAACCGGCCCTCCTGGGGCACGACCAGGATCTCGCTGTCGGCGGAGAAGAAATATTCGTCCTCCATAGAGCGGGTGACGAGATAGATGTGGCTCGCCATGCCGACCTGGGTGTTCACGTCGCCCGCCGTCGTCATGGTGCGCATCCCGGTGATCCAGGTCAGGTCCTCGTCCGCCGCGGGCAGCGGCACCGGATCCCAGCGATACTGGCCAAGGCTGACGACGCCGGGCAGGATATTCGGCGCGGTCTTCCAGTAAGGCACCGAAATCTCGGCGAAGGCGCCGGTATGCCGGACGGAGGGGCGGATGCGATAGCACCAGGTCCGCTCGTTCTGGCCGCGCGGCGCGGTGAAGGCGGTGCCGGAGAGCTGCTCGGCATAAAGCCCGTAATTGCATTTCTGCGGCGAGTTCTGCCCCTGTGGCAGCGCGCCCGGCAGCGCCTCGGTCTCGAAGTCGTTGCCGAAGCCGGGCATGTAGCCCTCGTGCGTGCCGGTGGTGATCGTTGCCCGGACCATGCCGCGCGGCAACTCATGCTTCGTCATCGTTTCTCTCCCAGCGCGATCCACACTCGTTGCATTTACAACGAATTATCGTTACTATTGCAACGATGTCAACTGCCCCTCCCGACCGGGCCGCCCTTTGTTGTCGCCGCAACAAATTTCCGCTCATATTCGGTGAAAGAGGAGCAGCGCATGTCGTTCGATCTGGAGGGATTTCTGCCCTATCGCCTGTCAGTCGCCGCGACCCTGGTCAGCCGTCGCTTCGCCGCGCTGTATGGCGCCGAAGCGGGGCTGACCATCCCGGAGTGGCGGGTGCTGGCACATCTCAACCGCTCGGGCGCGGTCAGCGTGCGCGACATCAATGTGCGGGTGAATCTCGACAAGTCGATCGTCAGCCGGGCCGCATCGCGCCTCCAACAGGCTGGGCTCGTACGCAAGGCCGGTCACTCAGGAGACCGGCGGCTGATCGCGCTGGAACTGACGCCGAAAGGGCAGGAGCTGATGGGCCGCCTCGGCCGTATCGCCGATGCCTTCCAGGCCGAACTCCTCGCCGAACTCGGCCCCGACGCGGCGGGGCTGGACAGAGCCCTCGACCGCCTGATCGCGCGAGGCGTCTGACCTCATTCCTTGCGGGGCGATGGCCCCGGGCGCGGGAAACTGGCACCGCGTCCCTTTTCGGGCTCCGTTACCGCGGCGATCGCCTGGTCCAATGCCGTGATGCCCCGCTCCAGCGCAGCGCGATCTTGAGCCGACATGGCGTTAAGGATTTCCTGCGCGCGGGCCTCGACGCCGCCGAAGGCCCGCTGGAACAGATCCCGCCCCACATCGGTGATGGCATAGTTTCGCAACCGCCGGTCCGATCCCAGCACTTCGCGCGTGATCAACCCCTTCTCTTCGAGCCGCGAAGCCGCGCGACTGACCTGCACCTTTCCGAGTGACGTGCGCTGCGACAGCTGTAGCGAATCGAGCACCCCGGCGTCCTCCAGGAGGAAGAGTAGCCGCCATTCCTCCCGGGAGAGCCCGTGCTCACGGCCGTAGACGGCGGCGAGCTGGCGCGAGAAGGCCTCGGCGACGACCGCAAGGCGATAGGGAAAGAAGAGCTCGATGCGCATGAGGACCGCCGGAAGAGACAGATAGTTCGGATGGTAGGGATGCTTGGCGCCTTGCCCGAAATCAACCGCCCTGCCCCGCGTCAGGTGACGAGATAGAGCGACAGCGCCGGCAGGCCGATGATCAGCGCCAGGCGGACGATGTCGGCCATCCAGAAGACGTAGACCCCGCGGAAGATGGTGCGTAGCGGCACGTCGGGCAGAACCGAGCGCAGCACGAATACATTCATGCCGATCGGGGGCGTGATCAGGCTGATCTCGGTCACCACGACGACAATGATGGCGAACCAGATGAGGACCGCTTCCCGATCCTGCAGGATGGCGAGCCCGAAATCGAGTTCCGAGACGAGCGGATAGAAGACTGGCACCGTCAGCAGGATCATCGACAGGCTTTCGAGAAAGCAGCCGAGGACGATGTAGATCAGCACGATTGCGAGAAGCACCGCCCATGGTGACAGGCCGAGATTTTCGACCATGGTCGAGAGGCTGTCGGGCAGGCCCGCAAAGGTCACGAAATTGCTGAAGATCTCGGCGCCGATGATGATGGCGAAGATCATCGCCGAGGCGGTGGCGCTGTCGAGGAAGGCGCGCCACAGCGCGGCACGGGCAAGGCCACCCGTTGCGAAGGCGATCGCCAGAGCGGCGGCAGCGCCCATGCCGGCCGCCTCGATGGGCGTGAAGAGCCCGCCATAGATGCCTGTCATGATGAAGGCGAAGAGCCCAAGCACCGCGGCCACGCTGACGGCGTCGCGCCGCGTCATCGGATGCACCTCGCGCACTGGCGGCGCCTGTTCCGGGTTGAGCCGCACCGCGACCATCACGGCGAGCAGGTAGCCGACGATGCCGACGATACCGGGGATGATGCCCGCGAGGAACAGCTTGCCGATATCGGCCTCGGTCAGGAGGCCGAAGATGATCAGCACGACCGAGGGCGGGATCAGGATGCCGAGCGTGCCGCCCGCGGCGATGGCACCGGTCGCCAGGCTGTCGGCATAGCCGAAGCGGCGCATCGACGGCATCGTCACCTTGGACATCGTCGCCGCTGTGGCGAGCGACGATCCGCACACCGCCGAAAAGCCGCCGCAGGACAGGACCGTGGCCATGGCGAGCCCGCCGCGCATCCGCCCGAAGACCCGGTCCGCGGCGGAGAACAGGCCCTGGGCGATGCCTGATCCGGCCAGCACGTTGCCCATGAAGATGAACAGCGGCACCACGGACAGCGAATAGTTGAGCCCGGTCTCGAAGACCGCGTTGCCCACCATGGCCCCCGCCGGGCCCCAGCCGCGCAGCAGCGCGAAGCCAACGCCGCCCACGATGGCCATCGCGAAGGCTATGGGGATGCGAGCGAAGACCATGACGAGCAGGATGGCGAAGGCGATCAGGGAAATGGTCATGGCTCCTCCCGCCGCAAGACCATGACGAGGGCCGAGACCGCGCAGCTCACCGCCGCCAGGAAGGCGAGCGGCGCCATCGGCACGGCAAGCGAGGCACTGCGTGTGCCCTCGCGCAGCTGATCCATGCCGATTGCAATCAGCCGCCAGGCGAAATAGGCGAGCACCACCGCCGAGACGAGGCCGGCGAGCCGGCCCAGCAGGCGCTGGAAACCGCGCGGGACGAGATGCAGCGCAAGGTCCACTTCGACGTGGCCGCCGTCGGCACTTGTCAGCGGCAGCGCCATGAAGACGAGCGCCGCGAGCAGCATCTGCGTCAGTTCATAGGCACCGCCGAAGGGCCGGTTCAGCAGATAGCGGCCGACGACATCGATACAGGTGACGCCGATCAGCATCAGGATCAGCAGGGCCGCGATGCCTGCGAGCAGACGGTACCAGCCCGCCTGCCGATGCTGGCTCCGCCCGGGGATCATGTCCGGGGGCGGATCGTCGGCCATGGGGCCGGAACGGCTCATTCGCTTCCGACCCCGGTCATCTCGCGGAACTCGGCCAAGGCGGCGGCGCCGTCATAGTCGTTGCCGAGGCTGTCCGCCCACGCCTTTTCCAGCTTGGCGGCCGCCTCGCGCAGGGCCGCGACCACCTCGGGGCTGGCCTTGTAGAAGAGAACCTTGTCCCCGACCTTCTTTTGGGCGACGACGTCGGCATCGTTCCAAGCCCGACCGACGCGCTCGGCGAAGGCTTCACCGGAAATCGCATCGATGGCGGCGCGGTCCTTCTCCGACAGGCCGTTCCACTTGGCTTCGTTGATGACAAAGAACCAGGTGGTGTTGTAGATGCCGCCCGGCACGGTCATGGAATATTTGATGTAGTCGACGAGGTTGAACGCCGTCATCGCCTCGTAGGTGAAAGCCACCCCGTCGATCACGCCGCGCGACAGCTTCTCGTAGACCTCCGGCGAGGACATGAAGAGCGGTGTCGCCTTCAACGCCGAGACGAGATCGCCGACATAGCCGCCCGGCACACGCAGCTTCAGGCCGGCCATGTCCTCGGGCTTCTCGATCTTGCGCTTGTTGTTGTGCAGCAGGCCGGGGCCGTGCATGAAGAGGCCGAGCAGATGTGTGCCCTTGTGCTCGCTCGCCGCGTCCAGCTTGCCGCCGTAGATCGTCCAGTAGGCCTTGGAATTGGCGATGGCGTCGTCGCCGAGGAAACTGAACTGCCCCAGGCGGGCGCGCTTGAAGCGGTCGTCCTCGGTAAAGGAATGCAGCCCGTAGGTGATGTCAGCGATGCCGTCGCGCGCCATGTCGAAATGCGCCGGCGGGCTGCCGAGCGGCTTACCCATGATCCGCACGCTCACGCGGCCCTCGGTGACCTTCTCCACCTCCTTGGCCCAGGGCTCGAAGGCATTCACGACGATGGGGTGCTTGGGCGGCAGCCACGATGACATGATGAGCTCTTCCGCCATCAGCGGTGCCGACGACAGGATGAGCCCGGTGAGAGCCAGCTTCAGCGATTTCATGGTTTCTCTCCCTGAATGCCCTTCGTCTCCCGCGAAGGGTCGAATTTGTCCGGATGGGCTTCGGCGAAGGCGGGCACGGTCTCGCAGGCGCGCGCCACGACCGAGATGCGCGGCAAATGGCCGAAAGCGACGCCCCAGCGCGCAGCGTTGTAGAGTTGCGGGATGAGCACGCAGTCGGCGAGGCCCGGCTGCTCGCCGTGACAGAAGCGGCCGGCGAAGCCCGGATGGTCAAGCATCTGCTCGAAGGCGGCGAGACCCTCGGCGATGTTGTCGCGGTTCCAGGCTGCCCGGGCCTCGCTCCCTGCCAGCCGCTCCACCCGCGCCAGCACGGCAAGGTTCGAAACCGGGTGGATCTCGCAAGCGATCGCCAGGGCCAGTGCCCGCACATGCGCGCGTGCGCCTGCGTCCCGCGGCAGCAGCGGCGGCTCGGGCCGGGTCTCCTCGAGATATTCGAGGATCGCCAGCGACTGTGTCAGCCGGAGGCCGTCGATCTCCAGCACGGGCACCAGCCCCTGCGGGTTCAGCGCCCGATGCGCTGCACCATGCTGCACCCCCGCGACCAGATCCACCGGTGCGCGTTCATAGGCGATGCCCTTGAGCGCGAGGGCGATTCGCACCCGGAAGGAGGCGGAAGAGCGCCAGTAGTCGTGCAGTAGCACCCGTGCGGCCGCCATCGCACTCACTCCTGCGCCGGCAGGATGCGCCCCGTGCAGGGGCCAAAACCGATGCGGTAGCCATCGCCCCGAGCATAGGCATAGAGCCCGATCTCGTCGCCATCCTCAATGAAGGTGCGCTCCTCGCCGTTGACAACGACAGGGTTCTTGCCGCCCTGCGTCATCTCCAGCAGCGCCCCTGTCTCGCCGAGGGTCGGCCCCGAGATCGTGCCGGAGCCGATGAGGTCGCCCACCCGCATCGGACAGCCCGATACCGTGTGATGCGCCAGTTGCTGGGCGCTCGAATAGTACATGACGTTGTAGTTCGTCCTTCCCATCGCCTGGCCATTCATGGTCCAGCCGACGATGAGGTCATAGAAGCCGGGGCGCTCCTCACGCAGATAGGGCAACAGCGGTGCAACCCGCTCGGCCCCCTGGCAGCGGAACGGCTCGAGCGCGGCCTGCGTCACCACCCATGCGCCGATGGTGGTCCCGAGCGCCTTCGACTGGAACGGGCCGAGGGGCTGGTATTCCCAGGCCTGGATGTCGCGGGCCGACCAGTCGTTCAGCAGCACATAGCCGAAGATCATCGCCTCGGCCTCCTCGACGCTGACACGCTCGCCCATGCGGCTGTCGGCGCCGACGATGGCGCCGAGCTCCAGCTCGAGGTCCAGCCGCCGGCAGCGGCTCCAGACCGGCCCGTCCTCTCCCCTGACCTGTCCCATCGGCCGCCGGATCGGCGTGCCCGAGACCACGACCGAGGACGCCCGCCCGTTGTAGCCGATCGGCATGTGCGTCCATTGCGGCGGCAGCGCATTCTCGGGCCCGCGGAACAGCACGCCCACGTTGAAGGCGTGGTTCTTCGAGGCATAGAAATCGGTGAACTCGGTCACCCGGATCGGCAGATGCATCCGCGCTGCCGCCATCGGCACGAGCGGCAGGCTCTCGTCGCCGCCTTCAGCGAGGAGCGCCGTCAGTCTGGCGCGCACCTCGTCCCACTTGCCGCGCCCCAGAGCGATGAACTCGTTCAACTGCGGCTGCGCAAAGGTGCCGCCGGCATCAACAAGACCCCGCGCCTCGCACGCCGCCATATCGACGATCATGTCGCCGATGGCGACACCGCAGCGCGGCGCCCCGCCCCGCGTGGAAAACACGCCATAGGGCAGGTTCTGGATGGGAAAATCGCAATCGTCCGCATTCGCTGCCGGCACCCAGCTGCGCAACGGCTTCCCGGCCATCGGCGTCGTATCTCCCTGGTGTGTCTGCACTCGCAGGCACGCCTCGGCGGCGCGGCGGCAGATCGTCGTGGTGCGACTCTCCTACCTCACTTTTCGTTTCATTTGCAACAACACTCTTGCCGAGGCGCGGTGACAAGCGGCAACGATGGACCGGGCGAAAATGCACAACCACTTGAAAAACCGGGCGATCCGCGCCCGCCGTCACTCGATGACGGCGGCGAGCAGATCGTTCGCCTTCGATACGCCGAGCTTCTGATAGGCGCGCTGGCGATAGGTCAGCACCGTCCCGACCCCCAGCCCCAGTTCCTCGCCGATCTCACGCGCCGTCCGGCCGGCGAGCGTGCGGGCGCAGACCTCGCGCTCGCGCGGGGTCAGCCTGCGATGGGCTTCGGCCAGGCGGCGCTCCACCTGCTGCACGAGCGGAGCGCCCTCGGCACGCTGTCGCATCAGGCGCGTCAGTCCGGTGATGGCGACCTGCGCCAGCGCGCCGAGCTGCGCCATGTCCACCTCGGCCCCTGTCCGGCGCAGGTAGAAGTTCACCACGAGGCTGTGCGCGGGCGCGCGCCAGCCGAAGCAGATCTTCTCCGAGAAGCGCGGGCGCTCGAAACAGAGCCTGCGGTAGGTGCCGAGCGCGATCGCAGCGGCGGGAATGCGGCAGACGAAGCCGGTTCCCTGGCGTGCCGCGAGGCGCGCGGAAACGGCGGGGTCGCTGCGATGAAAGCGTCGCGCATAGGCCCCCGCCCGCTCGGGTGCTTCGGCCAGCTCGCTGGACAAGGCCAGCGTCTCGGGCGCACCCTCGCCGACGCGAAAGGCGAAGAGCTCCTCGATCCCGGCGACCGTGTGCGCGGCCTCGAGCAGGCGGTCCGAAAACACCGCCGGATCGCGCGTATCGAGCAAGGCCGCGGCGCGGTCCGGGTCGATCAAGCCGGCCGAAGACATGGGTCCCTTCTCTTCCCTCGCCGTCGCAAGGCGCCGGTCGCTGTCGTCAGACCTAATGACATACAGCCCGCGATCGTTTCATTAGAAATTATTTCGAAGACATTCCAGCCGGAAGCATGGAAGAGGAGACAACCATGGGCAAGCCGTTCGCATCCTCAGCCGACACCGCCCGCAAGACCGACACGCTCGAGATTCTCGCCGACGGCGTCTATGCGCTGACTGCCGAGGGCGATCCCAATGTCGGCGCCGTCGAGGGGGAGGATTTCGTCGTCGCCATCGAGTCGCGCGCCACGCCGGCGGCCTCGCGCGACTGGCTGAAGATCCTGCGCGAGCATACCGACAAGCCGGTCCGCTACCTCATCCTCACCCACTATCACGCCGTGCGTGTGCTGGGCGCCAGCGCCTTCGAAGCACAGGACATCATCATGTCCCGCGCCTCCCGCGATCTGGTGGCGGAGCGCGGCGAGGAGGACTGGAAGAGCGAGTTCGGCCGCATGCCGCGCCTCGCCAAGAATGCCGAAGAGGTGCGTGGCCTGACCTGGCCGACGATCACCTTCGAGAGCGAATACGACATCGAGCTCGGCGGCGGGCGCGGCCGGCTCGCGCTGCGCTTCCTGGGCCGCGGTCATACCGGCGGCGACATCACCGTATGGCACGATAAGACGCGCACGCTCTATGCGGGCGACCTCGTCGAAGCAAAGGCCGCGCTCTACACGGGCGATGCCTATCATTTCGACTGGGTCGGCAAGACGCTCGACAACGTCAAGGCCTACCGCGCCGAGAACCTGATCGGCGGGCGCGGCGCCGTGGCGCGCGGCGTCGCGGAGACCGATGCGGCGGTCGAACAGACCCGTAAGTTCCTGAACGGCATGATCGAGAACGTCGGGCGCGTCCACAAGGCGGGCGGCAGTTTGAAGGAAGCCTTCGAGGCCACCCGCGACGCCCTCGCGCCCGAATTCGGCTCGTGGCCGATCTTCGAACATTGCCTGCCCTTCGACGTGCAGCGCCTGTGGGACGAATACGACGGCATCGAGCATCCGCGCATCTGGACGGCCGAGCGCGATCGCGAGGTCTGGGCCAAGCTGCAGGGCTGACCGGTGGTCGGGAGGACATCATGGTGAATGCTCAGGGCATCCCCGTGTACAAGAAGATCGGCGCCACCCCTGCCCCCGCTGCACCAGAGGATCGCGCCCGCGTCGTGATCGTTGGGGCCGGGCCGGTGGGCCTTGCCATGGCGCTCGACCTCGGCCGCCGCGGCCATCCGGTGACGGTCGTGACCAAGCTGGACTACATCGCGCATTGCTCGAAAGCGATCTGCTTCTCAAAGCGCTCGCTGGACATTCTAGACCGCCTCGGCGTGGGCGACCCGGTCGTGGAAAAGGGCGTGACCTGGAATGTCGGCAAGGTCTTCTGGGGCGCGAACGATACCCCCGTCTACCAGTTCGACATGCTGCCGGTGAAGGACCAGAAGCGTCCCGGCTTCATCAATCTCCAGCAGTACTATCTCGAGGAATATCTGCTCGACGGGCTCAGCGCCTTGCCCAATGTCGAGATCCGCTGGGGCCACACGGTCGAGGGCGTTAAGCCCGCGAACGACGGTGTCGCGCTGGAGATCGCGACCGCCGACGGTCGCTACAGGCTCCGGACGGAATGGCTGATCGCCTGCGACGGCTCGCGCTCGACCGTGCGCGATCGGCTGGGGCTCGATTTCGAGGGGCGCGTCTTCGAGGACAACTTCCTGATCGCCGACATCCGCATGAAGAACCGCGAGATGCCTTGCGAGCGCTGGTTCTGGTTCGATCCGCCCTTCAACCCCGGCAAGTCGGCACTGATGCACCGCCAGCCCGACGACGTCTGGCGGCTCGACTTCCAGCTCGGCTGGAACATCGACCGCGAGGCGGCCATCCGCCCCGAGAACGTGGAGCCCTATATCCGCGCCATGCTCGGTGAGGACGTCGCCTTCGAGCGAGAATGGTACAGCGTCTACACCTTCCAGTGCCGCCGCATGGCACGCTTCGTCCACGGCCGGACCGTCTTCGCCGGCGACGCAGCCCATCTCGTCTCGCCCTTCGGGGCCCGGGGCTGCAACGGCGGCTTCGCCGATATCGACAACCTCGGCTGGAAGCTCGATCTCGTCCTGCGCGGCAAGGCCGGCGAGGAACTGATCGAGACCTATAACGAGGAGGCGACCGTCACGGCGGACGAGAACATCCTGAACTCGACCCGATCGACCGATTTCCTGACGCCGAAATCGACGGCGAGCCGGGCGCTGCGCGATGCGGTGCTGGAACTGGCGCATGACCATGCCTTCGCCCGCCCCTTCGTGAACTCCGGCCGGCTGTCGACGCCGGTGAGCTATCCCGCAAGCCGGCTCTCGACCCAGGACGAGGACGACTGGCGAGGCGGCGTGCCCCCCGGCAGCCCGATGCTGGACGCCCCCCACGGCGACGGCTGGCTGCTAGATCAGCTGGGCGACGACTTTGTACTCCTGACCCGCGGCTGGCGGGGCGACGTACCGGCCGGGCTGCGGGTCGTGCCCGTCACCGGGATGGCCGCCGACCGCCTGTCGCTTGAGGAGGGAGCCGCCTGCCTGGTGCGTCCCGACCAGTATGTCGCGGCCCGCTGGAAACGGCCGGATGCGACGAAGATCGCAGCAGCACTCGCCCGCGCCATGGGTCGCGCGGCAGACATGGGACGAGAGACATGGCGCAACTGATCACCGCCCCCAACCTGTCCAACCCGGACGACATCTACGAACGGCTCGTGCGTCTGCACGATGGCTTGAGCGAGGCTGAAAGCCTGAAGACCTGGTCCCGCCTGGTCCTGGCGCTCATCAACCATATCGGCGATCCCGAGGTCATCGGCGAGGCCATTGCCATCAGCCGGCAGACTGGCCCTCAAAGCCGCCAGTCGTGAGGCCGACGCTTCCGCCCCAAGCGGCGTACCGGCACCTGCGACCCATGGAGCCGGCGTCTGCGCCGGGCAAGGTTCGTTTCACGCCGATGTCATTGGCGCCGTGGCACGTGATCGCGAAAGCGGCAACGCCGGCAGCCAGCGCGCAGGATGTGATCGCACGTACCGCATTGCCGTGCCCGTCGTGCCGTTGGCGGGCCCCTCCTCATGTAGCTCGCTTGAGGCCGTCTATCCCTCTTGCCGATCGAGCCAGGCGAGGACCGCCGCCTCGTCGCGTGCCAACCCCGCGGGTGTGCGGCCGAGCCCGGCGCGCGCATTCGCGAGTTCCTCGGCGAGCCGGCCGTCCTCCCACGCGCTGATCAGCCCGGGATGGATGTAGCAGCGCCGGCAGATCGCCCGCGTGTTGCCGAGTTGGGCGGCCACGGCGTCGATCACCCCATTGAGGCTCCGCGCCCTTTCACGTTTCGTTACCGGAAGCGGCGTCCCCGAGAGGAGGCGGGCAGCCAGCACCGTACCGCCCCATGTGCGGAACTGCTTGGAGCTGAAGGGCTCGCCGCCGCTCGCGGCGCGGATGTAGTCGTTCACGTCCTGAGAAGAGACCGGGCGACGGCTGCCGTCCTCGTCGCGATACTGGAAGAGATGCTGCCCCGGCAGGTCCTGCACGCAGCGGATCACCTTGGCGATGCGCCGGTCCTCGATCCCGAGATTCCATTCCTTGCCGGACTTGCCGCGGAAGGCGAAGCGCAGCGACGCGCCGCGCACCGCGACATGGCGCGCCCGCAGCGTGGTCAGGCCGAAGCTCTTGTTCTGGCGCCGATAGGTCTCGTTGCCGATCCTGATCATGGCGCGGTCGAGCAGCCATACGACCGCGGCCAGCACCCGCTCGCGCGGCACCCCCTTCAGCGCGAGGTCGCGCCGCACCCGCCGGCGCATCCGCGGCAGGGCGCGGGCGAAGGCGGCGAGCGTCGTGTATTTCACCTCGTCGCGGCAGGCTGTCCAGAGCGGATGATAGCGATATTGCTTGCGGCCGCGCTGGTCCCGCCCCGTCGCCTGGATATGGCCGCGGCCCGTCGGGGCGATCCACACGTCGGTCCATGCGGGCGGAATGGCGAGGCTACGGATGCGCGCCATCGTCGCCTCGTCCTCGACACGCCGGCCGGCGGCATCGACATAAAAGAAGCCGCGCCCGGCGCGCCTGCGCCGGATGCCCGGCTCCCCGTCGTTGATGTAGAGAAGATCGGCGGCCTCCGCGCTGGCGGGCGGATCGGGCGGGAGGACGGAAGCCGTTTGCGCATGGGCGAGCATGGCGTCTCACGAAAGCGCCGGCCGCGAGCCGGCCGGCGCAGGACGGCGGGCTGCCGATCCGGAAAGTGTCAGAAGGTCGTGTTCACGCCCGTGTCCGGGCCTGTCGCTCTGGCATTCACCCTCAGATTGTTCTGGACATGGGTGACGCCCGACACGTCCTCGGCGATATCCTCGGCCCGCCGCTTGTCGTAACGGCTGTAGACCTCGCCGGAGAGGGTCACCTCATGCGATTCGACGCTCACCTCGATGCCCGATGCATCGAGCGAGGGGTCGTCGCTCAAGCGGTCGCTCACATCCTCCTTGATGCGCTCGTCCGAGCGGGTGTAGCCCTTCGGGCCGTGACCGCGGTACTGGTCCTGCCGCCGGCGCCTCTCGGCCTCCTCGTCGCCGAACCAGGACGAGATCTCGTCACTCGCCTTGTCCCAGAAGTCGCGCTCCTCGGGCCGGCGGGCATGATAGTCGCGCGCGTAGTGTTCCCGTCCGCCGTAGGGCTGGCGCTGGCGGCGCCCGCCGGTGCCGTAGGTGCCCTCATAGAGGGCCGAATAGCGCCCGGCCCCGGTCGGGGCGAGGTCATAGCGCGGGTCGCGGCGCGGCCACTCGTTGTAGCCACGGCCGTAGCGGCGCTCGTAATAGTCCTCGTAGGGGTTGTTGCGGCGCACCTGCCGCGCCCATTCATCCTCGCTCATCGGCCCGTAGTCACGGTCGCGATAGCGCAGGTCGTCGGTTTCGAAATACTCCCGGTCGTCGCCGTACCAGGGGGATCGTTCTCTCGGCATTGTCCGTACCCTTCTTGGTCTCCTTGAGGTCCGGCACAGCCCGCTCTGCACGCTGTCGCGGGCCGCCACCGTGAATGCCCCCGAACCTTGACGGGGCCGGAAAGGTTCCGAAGCCCAGAGAGCCTGCCGCCGGGCGACCCGCAGAAATTTTTATGCGATTTTTAGTCGCGGAGCGGAACAATGCCCGTCATCGATCGTTGGTTGACGTCCAGCCGGCGGTGGTGCGTCGCCCCCATCCCCTTCCCCTGGTCTGCGATATAGCGGACGCCGGCTGGGCCCCTTTTTCCGGCGCCTGCTGTCTCGAAGTACGGCGGTGCCGGCCTGAAGCGACACCCAATCACGCCCCGCCCACGGCCTGTCGCGGCTCCTCACCCGAGGGCCGCGACAGCATGATGAAGACGACCGCCGCGCCCGCGATCCCGGCCGCGACGATGATGGCGCGGCGGCTGTGCGGCTGCGGCGTCAACGTGCGACTCTCCGAGTGCACTTCCGCAGCCGTGGTGGGCGTTCCGGCCGCCTCGTCGTCGGAGCCGAGCGGCGCGGCTGCGGGGTCGGGAAAGGGCACCTTGTCCCCCGTCTTTCCGAGGTCGATGTAGCGCCGCAGACGCTCCACGGTCCCGGCGCTTCGGGCGGCAGCACCTGCGTCGGTCGTGCCCGTTTCATGGGACTCACCTTGCTTGCGGACTGTTGCGAAAGGGCGCCCGGAGACGCGCGCGTGCCCCCCAACCACTCCCCAAGCGGACTGTTCCCGGCCCGATGACGCGGCCCGGCTCCTTCTCAGCCCTCCTCGGCGCCCACTTTCCCGAGCATGGTCTTCGTGATCGCCTGGCGCCCCTCGGCTTCACCCGCCCAGGGATCCGGCATCGACAGGCGTCTCTTCATGTCGGCAATGGTGAAGGCCTGCGCGGTGTCGATGATCCGCAACTCTTCCCAGCTCACGGGAGTCGCGACCGGCGCGTTCTTCTTCGCCCGCGTCGAATAGGGCGCGATGGCAGTGGAGCCGCGCTCGTTGCGCAGCCAGTCGACGAAGATGCGGCCGGCCCGCTTGGCCTTCGCGGCCTGGGCGACATAACGGTCCGGATTTTCCCCGGCGATGAGTCGGGCGAAGCCGCGGGCGAAGGCCTTGACCATCGGCCAATCCGCCCGGCGCACGAGGGGGGCGATGACATGGATGCCCTTGCCGCCGGTCAGCAGCGGCACGGTCTGAAGGCCGAGCGTCGCGAGCCGCTCGCGCAGGTCGAAGGCGGCGGCGCGCACGGCGGCGAAGTCGAGCCCCTCGTCGGGATCGAGATCGAAGACCAGCCGGTCCGGCTGGTCGAGGCGATCGATGCGCGAGCCCCAGATGTGATATTCGAGCGTCCCCATCTGCACGCCGGCGACGAGACCCGCGAGGTCGTCGACATAGAGATAGACGCCGCGCTCGCCGTCGCTCTCGGTGATCTCGCGGCGCTTGAGCTCGCGGGCCACGGTCTTGTTGCCGTGCTTCTGGAAGAAGCACTGTGTGCCGGCCCCCTCGGGGCAGCGCACGAGGCTGAGAAGACGTTCCGAGACGAAGGGCAGGATCCGCCCGGCCACGCGCTCGTAATGGGCCGCCAGATCGGCCTTCGTCACGCCCTGCTCGGCGAACAGCACCTTGTCCGGGTTGGACAGCCTGATGCCGGCGATGACATCCCGCGCTTCGTGCTCCTGCATGGCCGTCCCCCTGGGTGTCTCCAACACCACCTCGCGCGCCGGCTTGTCCTCGCGGATGCCCTTCAGAACGCCGTGGCGGACGGCGCCTTCGCGCGTGAATTCAGTAAAGCCGACTTCGACGACGATGTCCGGCCGCACGAAGCGAGCCCGTCGAGCGATATCGCGCGGCAGCTCGGCGAAGGGCGAGGTCTTGCGGCCGCGGCTGGCGAGGAGCTGCTCCAGCCGCGCCAGATGGTCGCCCTCGAAGGCCCCCACCCGTCCCTTGTAGACGAGCTTGCCTCCCTCGTTGACGCCGATCAGCAGCGAGGCGACGGTGCGGCCCTTCTTGTCGCTCGGCCTATAGCCGCCGATGACGAACTCCTGGCGCGCTCCGCATTTCACCTTCAGCCAGCTGCGCCCGCGGCCGGAGCGGTAGGCGTCCTCCGCCCGCTTGGCGACGATTCCCTCGTGCCCGGTCGCGCACAGCCGCCGGTTCACCTCGGACGCGTTGCCGACGACATGCGTCGAATAGATGAGCGGCGGCCCGGCCTCGCCGAGGAGCTGCTGCAGCAGGTCCTTGCGCTCGGTGAGGGGACGCCCGCGGACGTCCTCGCCGTCGAGCCACAGGAGATCGAAGGCGAAGAACGTCAGTCCTCTCCTGCCCTCCTGCAACGCCGCCTGCAGGGTGGAAAAGTCGGTCTTGCCCTTCTCGTCGAAGGCGACGATCTCGCCATCGATCAGGGTGCCCGACGTGTCGAGACGGCCGGCCGCCTGCGCGACCTCGGGGAAGCGATCGGTCCAGTCCTTGCCGTTGCGGGTATAGACGCGGCAGGTGCCGCCGCCGATGGCGACCAGGGCGCGGTAGCCGTCGTATTTCATCTCCGACAGCCATTGCCCGCCCTCGGGCGCGGCGTCGACCAGCGTAGCGAGCTGCGGCTCCACCCAGCGCGGCAGCGCATGCCCGCCCCGGCCGCCCTTGCGGGCCTTTTTCTCCGCAGCCTTCGCCGCCGGCCGCCGGGCGCGCCGCTCCGGCGCCACATCCTCGGGGGCGATCGTGCGCCCCTCAGCGGCGATTTCCTCCATCGTGTGCCCGGAGGCGACGCTGCGGGTATGGCGCGTCAGAATGTCCGGCGGGCGGCGCCGGCCGGAGGTTTCCTCCTGATGCTTGATCAGCAGCCAGTTCTCGCGCTTGTCGCCCGGCTTCGGCGCCATGCGCACGAGGGCCCATTCGCCCGACAGCCGCTCGCCGTGAAGGCGAAAGGTCAGCTTGCCGCGGCGCAGGCCCTCGTCAGGGTCGCCGACAGGCTCCCAGGTGCCGCGGTCCCACAGCATGACCGTGCCGCCGCCGTACTGGCCCTTGGGAATGATGCCCTCGAAGTCGCCATAGGCGAGCGGATGGTCCTCGGTCCGCACCGCGAGCCGCTTGTCGGCAGGGTCGAGGCTCGGGCCGCGCGTCACCGCCCAGCTCTTCAGAACACCCTGCCATTCGAGGCGGAAATCGTAGTGGAGGCGCGTCGCGGCATGTTTCTGCACGACGAAGAGCAGCCCCTCGCCGGTGCCGGCCTCGGCCGTGACGTCGGGTTCGGCTGTCCTGGTGAAATCCCGCCGCTCCCGGTATTCCCTGAGGAGATGCCGCGCCTCGGCCATGGGCCCCTCACGCCGACTTCTTGCGCCGCGAGGCCGGGGCCGCCTTCGCGGCCGGCTTCTTCTGCGCCGGCCGCTTCTTCGGCGACGACGGCTGCGTGCCGGATTTCTCGAGGCTCTCCTTGAGGGCCGACATCAGGTCGACGACATTGCCGCCGCGCGGCCGGGCCTCCTCCTCGGCCCTCACGCGCTTCGGCTTGCGCCCCTTGACCTTCTCGTCGATCAGGGTCCGGATGGCCTCGGCATAGCGGTCCTCGAAGGCGCTCGCGTCGAAGGGGCCGCTCTTGCGGTCAATCAACTGCTTGGCGACCTCGAGCAGGTCCTTCTCGGCGGCCTTGCGCGAGATCGAGGAGAAGAAGGCGTCGGTCTTGCGAATCTCTTCCTCGTAGTGGAGCGTCTCCGCCAAAAGGCCGCTGCCGCACGGCCGCACGGCGACGAGATATTCCCGGCCGCGCATGGCGAGCTGGCCGAGCCCCGCCTTGCGCGTCTCCGCGAGCGCGTCACGCACCACCCGGAAGGCGTCTTCCGCCAGTTCGTCGGTGGGGGCGAGGAAATACGGACGGTCGAAGTAGAGCGGAGGGATCTCGCAGACATCAACGAAATGCACGAGCTCGAGCGTCTTCTTCGTCTCGAGCCTGATGGCGTCGATCTCATCCGGATCGATCAGCACATATTCGTCGTCCTCGACCTCGTAGCCCTTCCAGACATCGTCGTTCTTCACCGGTCCGACGCCGGGCACGACTTTCTGGTACTGCACGCGCTTGCCCGAGGGCTTGTGTATCTGGCGGAAGGAGATGCGCGCCGACGTGTTCGTCGCCGAATACATCTCCACCGGAATGGAGACGAGCGACAAACGCAGCTGGCCCTTCCAGACCGGGCGCTCGGCCATGGCCTGCTCCTCGGCTGATCCCTGCTAAATGGTCCTTTCCCTCAACGGCTTCGCGGCGCGGATGTTCCTTCTCCCGCCCCTTCGGCGCCGGCTACGAGACGGGCGAGACGCTACGGGCGCAGCGATCGCCGGCCGGCGGCCAGTCGACACGGATGACCGGCGCAGCCACGGCTCGCTCGGGACGGATACAGGCGACTGCCTCATAGCCTGCGCCCGTCCCGCAACCGAGGCTGGAACAGGCCGCCGCGTCGACGGTTAGGGCCGCGAGCTTCTCCGCGCCGACACGCGCCGCCGCCACGATCGTGAAGGAAGCGAAGCATGCCAATGCATCATACCTTCGTCTGCCTGTCCCGGAGATCCGCCCCCGCGAGATGGGCCCATCCCCGCCCGGGCTCGGCCTCCGCACCCCAGTCGCCCACTCCGATTCCCCGCCCACTGCCCATCCGCCTGTGGAGGAGCCGAAGCCCCATAGCCTGCTGGGCGGCGGGCTTGGTCGCAATTCCGACGAAACGGACGGTCCGGCCCTCTGGCACCGGGCGATCCGCCGATCCAGAACCCGCGGCGCGCCTTCTCCTGATACCAGCCGACAGATCGGAACACCTTGAAATCTCTGTCAAATGGTGATGTTTCGCTTGCAATCGCGACGGCAAGGGGCGAGGCTCATGTGATTAACAATTGTTAGGGCCGTCATGGGCGAGAATATCGGCAAGCACATGAAGGAACCGACTGCCTCGGCGACGTGCGCGAGAGACATCCGGTTGCTGCTCGACGAAATCGAGCGCGAACCGGTGCCCGAGCGACTGCTCGTGCTTGCCCTCGAGCTCCAGGAGGCGCTGACGAGGCAGCGGCGCGAGAAGGACCAGGGTTGACGAGGTTACGGCGGTGTCGACTGCCGTCAGGGCGGCCAAGACAGCGGCCGTTCGGTCGCGTCGTGCCGTTGACCGCGCCTTGAAGAGATAACGCCGCTCCAGCGGGTCGGTGATGACGAAGCTGGCGCTGCGCAACACGGCTTCGACCGCAGCCGGTTCGTCATGAACCAGTTCCCCGGATCGATCGTATAGCGCGGCGACGACCGGCTCGCCTTGCCCCGCCGGCCCAACCCGCCCCCAGCCCGAGACCAGCGCCTCGGCGGCATCGATTTTTCCCCGAGATCGCGGAACTATCGGACGGGGCGAACATTGTCCCAAGAGGACGGGCCGGAGGGGCGGCTCGGATGCCAGCACACGATTCTGCGGAGGCAATCGCCATGCAGCCTGACCGAAGGCTCGAGAAAGGACACGCCTCGCACCAACAATCTAGCTCCGAGATCGTCGCGCTCATTCCTGCCCTGCGTGCCTTCGCGCGCACGTTCTGCCGCAACACCAGCGATGCTGACGACCTCGTACAGGAGACTTTGACCAAGGCTCTCGCCAAGATCGAGCAGTTCGAAGCCGGCACCAGCCTGAAATCGTGGCTGTTCACCATCATGCGCAACACGTTCTACACGCAGGCGAAGCTTGCCCGACGGGAGGCCCCGGGGGTGAGCGACTGCGCGTCGACGCGCCTGCGCGTCGACGCGACGCAGGAATGGTCGACCCGCGGGCGCGAGCTTTATGAAGCCATCCAGCGCCTGCCGCCCCAGCACCGCGAGATCATCGTGCTCGTGGGCGTTCTCGGCATGAGCTACGAAGAAGCGGGCGAGATCTGCGGCTGTGCCCTCGGCACGGTGAAGAGCCGACTCAGCCGTGCGCGGCTGCGGCTGCTGGAAGAGCTCGACGAGCAGTCGGCCTCGAGCTGCATCGAGCGGACCGAGACTTTTCCGACAGCGTCCCTGCCCAAATCCGTTCCACGGTGACCGGCACCCCATCTCACGGCTCGACATAGCTGGTCACGGACAAGTCCACCGTCACGCCGCTGCGCGGATCCCGTTCGAAGACGAAGGCGCCGCGCCGCTGCGACCGCTGCGGCAGGTAGTCGAAGCGCAGCTCCCTCGCCTCGTCCGGACCCACGTCCTGGTGCAGCACCGCGCGCAGCCTCACGTCCGATGCGGTGACGTCTCCCTCGTTAGTTACCACCACCTGCATCTGATAGACGTTGCCGATCTGCTCGACGTTCTCCACCATGATCGCGAAGCGCGGCGGCTGCCCGTCCACCCAGGCGCCGAGACCGAAGAGATAGCCCAGCAGCACGACGACAAAGAAGAAAGCGACGCCGCCGACGACCCATTCGAGCGCCTTCTCGTAGCTCGCGGTAGCGCCGGCCTTGCCCTTTCCGTTCGTCCGCATCAGCCTGCCCTCCTAAAGGATGAGCCGGGCAGCCGCGGCGCCGGCGGAAGAGGGAAAGCCGAGCACGATCGTCGCGGTGATGACCTGTTCGAGCGAGGTGTCGTCGGTGCGGCCGAAGGTCCACAGGATGTACAGGCTGACCAACATGGCGAGCATGTAGCCTGGCAGCGTGAAACGGACAAAGGCGCTCCACCAGGGCGTCTGCGGTGTGAGCTCGGTGCCGCCCCTGAAGCCCACGGCGAAGATGAAGCCATGCATGACGAACAGCGAGAGCAGGACAAGCGCCACCGCGTGCCAGGGCGTCATCCGGTAGGAAATGACGATCATCTCCTCCGTCGGGGCCACGTTGAAGCCCAGGAACAGGGCACCCACCGCCATGAGGAACATCTCGCCCCAGTAACTCTCTTGCCGGTCTTCCTCCCCCCGCCTCTCGGAGCCGAACTGGCTGCGCGCTAGGAGCGCCCCGATGCTCGCGGGCGCCACCTGGATGGCGATCTTGCCGGCGATCTCATGAACGGACATGCCCGGGCCGATGGCGCCGAACACAACGAGGGCGACGGCGCTCGTCACCATGCCGATGCCGAGCGCAAAGAGGGCATCGGCCACATCCTCGCGCCAGGCGCGGGTCGTCTCGAAGCCGATCCGCCGCGACAGGAGGATGAGCAGCGGCAGGCAGACGACCAGCAGAAGAGCGAGGCGCAGCCGGTCCATGGCAAAGCCGAGCCACCACATCTCCATCGTCATGAGCATTGGCAGGGAGAAGATCAACGCGCCGCCGAGCGCGCGGCCCGTGTCGCGCAGCGCCTTGCTGCGTGCGGGTGCACTCGTTGCACGGTCAAGGCCGACTGTTCCCATCGGTGCATCACCTCGGGCGAGGCCGGCCCGGCCGGATCCGAACCTGCTCGCAGCGATACAACGCGCTGGTGCGCCTTTGGTTCGGATCGCCCGTGAAGCGGCCTTTTGCCGGCGCTCTGCGGCCTGCACGGCGCCATCTCGACGCGGAATGATGACCGCGGCCGGCCACGAGGCCGCGGCCTTACGGGGCGCGTCAGATCTCGATGAGTCCCTTGATGACGCCGGCCTCCGGCTTCGACCAGGCCGGCACCAGCTGCGGCGCCTCGTCGAGGCTGCCCCGGTGGCTTGCGAGGGCGCGGGTCGGCACCTTGCCCGCGCGCATGGTCGCAAGCACCGTCTCGAAGTCCTCCCGCGTCGCGTTGCGGCTGCCGAGCAGCGTCGTCTCGCGCTTGTGGAACGCGGGATCGTTGAAGGTGATGTCGGCATTGACGATGGAGAGCAGCACATAGCTGCCTCCGTGTCCGACGAGGGAAAAGCCCTTCATCATCGCCGCGGGGCTGCCGGTCGCGTCGAAGACGACGTCGAAGAAGTCGCCGTCCGTCGCGGCATTGAGACGCTCGTCGAGATCCGCCGACACCTCGTAGACGCTGTCGACGCCGATCTCGTCGGCACAGAAGGCGAGCCGCCGGGCATTCATGTCGATCACCGACACGTCGGCGCCGCGCGCCTTGGCGAAGATCGCCGCCGCGATGCCGATGGGGCCGGCGCCGACCACGGCCACGCGGCTCTGCGCACCGGCGCCGGAGCGGCGCACCCCATGGGCGCCGATGGCGAGGAACTCGACCATCGCCGCCTCGTCGAGCCCGAGTCCGCCGGCGGGGACGACATTGGGCACCGGCACGGCGATGTGGTCGCAGGCGCCGCCGTCGCGGTGCACGCCGAGCACCTCGAGCCGCTGGCAACAGTTGGTGCGCCCCAGGCGGCAGGCCCGGCACGCGCCGCAATAAAGATAGGGTTCGATGGAGACGATCTCGCCGGCCCGGAGCGCGCTGCCCTCCGGCGCCGTCACGATCTCGCCGGAGAGCTCGTGGCCGATCACGCGCGGATAGCTGAAATAGGGCTGGTCGCCGTGAAAGATATGATAGTCGGTGCCGCAGATGCCCACCCGGCGGATGCGCACCAGCGCCTCGCCTTCGCCGGCAACCGGCTCGTCCCGCTCGATGATGCTGAGCTTTCCCGGCTCGTCACAACGCAACGCTCTCATCGACGCCTCCTCCCTCTCCGCTGTCGATAACGCAGCATGGCGCCGCGGTCGAGGCCGACTGATGGCATGATCGTTCAGGCGGCCCGCAGTTGCGACAGGAGACGAGCTGCCTCTCCCCTGAAGCCGTCCGCGCGGGCGAGAAGTGCGCGCGAGGCCGCGGCAACCTCCTGCGCCAGACGCCCGGCCGTATTGGCATCGGCCACCAGTTGCGATAGCTCGTCTTTCGCCCGGTGCACGCCTTCGCTGGCGCGGCCCGTGTGTGTGCCGATGGCAGCCGCGCCGACGCTCTGTTGCTCGACGGCAGAAAAGATTGAGGCGGAGGCCGTATTGACCCCCTCGATGCAGGCGCTCACCGCCCCGATATCGTCCACGGCGCGACCGACGACGGCCTGGATATCGCGGATGTGGCCAGCGATATCGTCCGTCGCACGCGCCGTCTGTTGGGCGAGTTGCTTGACCTCGGCCGCCACGACGGCGAAGCCACGCCCCGCTTCGCCCGCCCGCGCTGCCTCGATGGTGGCGTTGAGGGCGAGCAGGTTGGTCTGCTTGGCGACCGCCTCGATGACGCCGAGGATCTCGCCGATGCGCCGCGCGGCCTCCGACAGGGCGCCGACCGTCTCGCGCGTGCGCCCGGCCTGCCCGCTCGCCTCGCTGGCCGATTGGGCGGCTTCGCCCGCGCGCCGTGTCACCTCCGCGATCGCCTGCCGCAGGATATCGGCCGCCTCGTTGACCGCGGAAGCACCCGCGCCGGCGTCCTCGACCACCGCCGCCACCTGATGGGAGCGCTGGCTCGTCTGCCCGGCTGCGGCAACGAGCCTCTCGGCCGCAGCCGCCACGTCGCTTGAGGCGAGTGACACAGCTTCGGCCAGACCTGAAGCCATAGTTTCAAATTCCGCTGCAAGTGTCTCGCGCTGCGTCATTTCCGCGCTCTTCCGGCGCGCTTCCATGGCAGCCATGCACTGGTCGAGATCGAACATCGCGGCCTTGATCAGCGCGTCGAGCGCCAGGTCGAGATTGGCGCCGAGACTATTGTGGCCCCAGATATGCCGGGAGCGCAGGATCGCCCGGGTAACAGAGCGGGTCAGGGCGCTCGTGGTACGGGCATAGCCGGCAAGACAGAGGCGCGGACACAGGCCGAGGCTGGCATACATCTCCGCCACCGCTCCAACCGACTGGCGATAGCCGTCGTCGAAGCGGGCATCGCAGACGCGCAACCAGTGCGCGATGAGGACGGTGCGGATGTTGCGGCGCACGTCCTTGCGCGTGAAGAGCTCACCCGCCACGCCGCTGGTGCCGAGATGATCGACGAGCGCGTCGAGAATCGCCGGCAGTTCCTCCGCCACCACGGGCTTCAGTTGCCGCAGCCGCTCCCGGTCCTTGCGGTCGAAACCGACGAAGGCAAGTTCGTCCTCCAGCCGTTGGCGGGCCGCCTGCCCGGCCGTGCGCTTCGATGCCCGTTCCACGTCCATGCTCAGACGTCTCGTCCCAAGCTTTGCCGGTGAGCCGACCCGCCTCCGGCAAGCACGCCACAAGAACCCGCCGGCCGGACGCCGACGGGAGTGAAGCCGCATCGGAGACGAAATTGCGGGGCGAGGCTTGCCCGGAGCCTGCCGGGCAGGCGCAACGGTGCCTTCAGGCGAGCGTTTCGAGCAGGCGCTGCATCAACTGCCCGCGCGGTGCGAGCGAGGAAATGAGGCCGTATTCGTGGAGCGTATGCGCCCCCTCGCCGTCGATGCCGAGGCCGTCAAGGGTCGGCACGCCGAGCGCCGCCGTGAAATTGCCGTCGCTGCCGCCGCCGGTCATGGGCGAATCGGCGAGCTCGAAACCGATGTCGGCGGCGAGATGCTGCGCATGGGCGAGCAGCCGGCCGATCTCGTCGGTCTTCACATAGGCCGGGCGATTCATGCCACCCGTGATCGTCAGCTTCACGTCCGGATCGTATGGCTTGAGGGCGAGGATCTTTTCGCTCGCCGATACACCGTCGGCATCCTCGATCACCCTGAGGTCGACGGAGAAATAGGTGAAGTGCGGGATGACGTTGGCCGCCGTGCCGCCGGAGACGAGGCCGACCGTGGTGGTGATGCCGCGCCCGTAGTCGGTCATCGCCTCGATGTCGAGGATCTGCCGCGCCGCCTCGCGGATGGCGCTGCGGCCGAGCTGGTGGCTCGTGCCGGAATGGGCCGGCCGCCCCTCGATGCGCACGTCGAAGCGCCCCACCCCCTTGCGGGCGGTAACGATCTTGCCGCCGTCGCGCGCCGGCTCCGTCACCAGCGCATAGGAGGCCCGGCGGGCCTGATCCTCGATGATCTCGCGCGTCGTGGGGCTGCCTATTTCTTCGTCGGGCGTGAACAGGAAGGTGATCGGCAGCAGTGCCGATCCCGCCGCGGCCACACGCTTGAAGGCCTCAAGGGCGAGATAGGCGCCGCCCTTCATGTCATAGATGCCCGGCCCGTAGAGCTTGTCCTCGTCGCGCCGCAGCGGCAGCGGCCCGTCGATGGTCCCCATGGGATGCACGGTGTCGACATGAGACATGATGAGGATGCCCTTGGCATCCGTGCGCGGGCCAGCGCGCATGACGAGTGTGTCGCCGAGCCCCTGCTTGCCGGGCAGCCGCTCCACCGCGATCGGCAGCCCCTGCGCCTCCGCGGCTACGATGTCGATCATGCGGTTGACGGCCGCCGCATCGCGGGTCGGACTTTCCTCCAGCACCCAGCGCGACAGGCCCGCTACCATCGCATCCGTATCGTACTCGCTCGCCATCGCCGCCCGGTCCTTCGTCTCTCACGCACTTCGGGCGACGTCGGCGGATGCCTGCGTCGCCCGAGCATCGGTGAAACCCTTGCTATCAGAAGGGGATATCGTCGTCGAGATCGCCAGAGTAGCCGCCTGTGCTGCCCGAGGCGGCCGGCTTGCGCTCCATCGGCGAGGCGCGGCCGAAATCCGAGCCGCGCGAGCCGCCGAAGCCGCCGCCGTCTTCACCCATCTCGCCGCCGCCGCCGCGGCTGTCGAGAATGGTCAGTTCGCCGCGGAACGGGCGCAGCACAACCTCGGTGAAATAGCGTTCCCCGCCCGAGGCATCGGTCGCCTTGCGGGTTTCGAGCTGACCTTCGATATAGACCTTCGAGCCCTTCTTGAGATACTGCTCGGCCACGCGCAGCAGGTTCTCGTTGAAGATGACGACCGTGTGCCATTCGGTTTTCTCGCGCCGCTCGCCGCTCGTCTTGTCCCGCCACGTCTCTGAGGTCGCGATGCGCAGGTTGCAGACGCGGTTGCCGTTCTGGAACGTGCGCACTTCCGGGTCGCGTCCCAGATTGCCGATGAGGATCACCTTGTTGACGCTGCCCGCCATACCTCCACCTCCGCTCGTTTCGACACCGACCTTAAACCAGAGCCGCCCCGGCGCCTGATAGCGGCGGGCGGACGGGATGACGGCTTGTCCACAGTTGCATGTCTCATCGTTCTTGCTATGTTCTTATCGCTCCGACTCGCAATGTGCAAGCCGCCCTTTGCAACGGCGTGCCGAGCAACGCGGGCAGGAATGCCGGCCGCGCCTGCCGGCGGCGACCCGGTTCCAGTGGGCAATCGCCGTGAGGCGCATTATATCGGGTTCGCTTGCGGGCCCGATTGCCGTTTCGGAAGGGATGCGGCCGTGCATGCCCTGCAGGACGGTGTTTCCTGGGTTCTCAGGAACCCGCATGTGGTGCGGTGACTGCTCTTCTTCTGCAGCGTCGAGTCTTCGGCGCGGCTCAGCCGGTTTGTGATCCATGGCTCCCATCGACGATCTCTTCGACCATGCCGCCGAGGCGGCCGCCACCCGCACCATCACCATCCGTGGTGCGCGCGAGCACAATCTCAAGAACGTCGACCTCACCATCCCGCGCGACAAGCTCGTCGTCTTCACGGGCCTGTCCGGCTCCGGCAAGTCGTCGCTCGCCTTCGACACCATCTATGCCGAAGGCCAGCGCCGCTATGTCGAGTCGCTCTCCGCCTACGCCCGTCAGTTCCTGGAGATGATGCAGAAGCCGGACGTCGACCAGATCGACGGGCTCTCCCCCGCCATCTCCATCGAGCAGAAGACCACCTCGAAGAACCCTCGCTCCACCGTCGGCACGGTCACGGAGATCTACGACTACATGCGCCTCCTGTGGGCGCGCGCGGGCGTACCCTATTCGCCGGCCACCGGCCTGCCGATCGAGAGCCAGACGGTCAGCCAGATGGTCGACCGCGTGCTCGCCCTGCCGGAGAAGAGCCGTCTCTATCTCCTCGCCCCCGTGGTGCGGGGTCGCAAGGGCGAGTACCGCAAGGAGCTCGCCGATTTCATGAAGCGCGGCTTCCAGCGCGTGAAGATCGACGGTCAGTTCTACGAGATCGCCGAGGCCCCAGCGCTCGACAAGAAGCTCAAGCACGACATCGACGTGGTGGTCGACCGCCTCGTCGTGCGGCCCGACATCGCCGCGCGCCTGTCGGAATCGCTTGAGACGGCGCTCGAGCTCGCCGACGGCATCGCCGTGATGGAATTCGCGGACGAGAAGGACGACAAGGGCGAGGCGCGGCGCCTCGTCTTCTCCTCGCGTTTCGCCTGCCCTGTCTCGGGCTTCACCATCCCCGAGATCGAGCCGCGCCTTTTCTCCTTCAACAATCCCTTCGGCGCCTGCCCGGTCTGCGGTGGCCTCGGCCACGAGATGCAGATCGACCCCGACCTCGTGGTGCCGGACGGGCGGCTGACCCTGCGCGGCGGCGCCATCGCACCCTGGGCGAAGTCCACCTCGCCCTATTACGGCCAGACGCTCGAGGCGCTGGGGAGGCACTTCGACTTCCCGGTCTCGAAGCCGTGGGACGAGTTGCCCGAGAAGGCGCGCGACATCATCCTCTACGGCACCGGCGACGAGGCCGTGCGCTTCGCCTATGACGACGGCCTGCGCTCCTACGAGGTGAAGAAGCCCTTCGAGGGCGTCGTCAACAACCTGCAGCGCCGCTGGAAGGAGACCGAGAGCGACTGGGCCCGCGAAGAGATCGGCCGGTTCATGTCGGAGACGCCCTGCGGCGCCTGCGGCGGCCACCGCCTCAAGCCCGAGGCGCTGGCGGTGAAGATCGACGGCCGGCACATCGGCGAGGTGGCGCAGATGTCGGTCGCCGAGGCGCGGGGATGGTTCGAGATCCTGCCCGACCGGCTAAGCGACAAGCAGAACGAGATCGCCGGGCGCATCCTCAAGGAGATCCGCGAGCGCCTCACCTTCCTGCTCGACGTCGGGCTCGACTACCTCACCCTCTCGCGCGGCTCGGGCTCGCTGTCGGGCGGCGAGAGCCAGCGCATCCGCCTCGCCTCGCAGATCGGCTCCGGCCTCACGGGCGTGCTCTACGTGCTGGACGAGCCGTCCATCGGCCTGCACCAGCGCGACAACGAGCGCCTGCTCGGCACGCTGCGCCGCCTGCGCGACCTCGGCAATTCGGTCATCGTCGTGGAGCACGACGAGGACGCGATCCTGACGGCGGATCATGTCGTCGACGTCGGCCCCGGCGCCGGCATCCATGGCGGCGAGATCGTCGCCCAGGGCAAGCCCGAGGACATCATCACCGATCCGAATTCGCTGACCGGGCAATATCTGAGCGGGCGTCTCTCGGTGCCCGTGCCGCCGAAGCGGCGCAAGCCGCAGAAGAGCCGCATGCTCAAGCTCGCCGGCGCCCGCGGCAACAACCTCAAGAACGTCACGGCCAACGTGCCGCTCGGCCTCTTCACCTGCGTCACGGGCGTGTCCGGCGGCGGCAAGTCGACCCTCGTCATCGACACGCTCTACAAGGCGGTGGCGCGGCGCCTCAACGGCGCCATCGAGCATCCCGCCCCCTTCGACGCGCTCGAGGGGCTGGAGCATCTCGACAAGGTCATCGACATCGACCAGTCGCCCATAGGCCGCACGCCGCGCTCCAACCCGGCGACCTATACCGGCGCGTTCACGCCGATCCGCGAATGGTTCGCCGGCCTGCCGGAGGCGAAGGCCCGCGGCTACCAGCCGGGGCGCTTCTCCTTCAACGTCAAGGGCGGCCGCTGCGAAGCGTGCCAGGGCGACGGTGTCATCAAGATCGAGATGCACTTCCTGCCCGACGTCTACGTGACCTGCGACGTCTGCAAGGGCAAGCGCTACGACCGCGAGACGCTGGAGGTGAAGTACCGCGAGAAGTCCATCGCCGACGTGCTCGACATGACGGTCGAGGAGGCGAAGGAGCTGTTCAAGGCGGTGCCCGCCATCCGTGACAAGATGGAGACGCTGGCACGCGTCGGGCTCGACTACGTGAAGGTCGGCCAGCAGGCGACGACCCTGTCGGGCGGCGAGGCCCAGCGCGTCAAGCTGTCGAAGGAATTGTCGAAACGCGCCACGGGCCGCACGCTCTACATCCTCGACGAGCCGACGACGGGCCTGCATTCCCACGACGTCGCCAAGCTGCTCGAGGTGCTGCACGAGCTCGTCGACCAGGGCAACACCGTCGTCGTCATCGAACACAATCTCGAGGTCATCAAGACCGCCGACTGGGTGATCGACATGGGTCCCGAGGGTGGCGACGGCGGCGGCACCATCGTCGCCGAGGGCCCGCCGGAGGCGATCTGCAAGGTGCCGGCGAGCCATACCGGCCGCTTCCTCGCCGAGGTGCTGGAGCGCCGGCCTCTTCGCAGCCGCAAACAAGCTGCCGAATAGGCTCGAATCGGCCAGTTGCCCACGCCGAGGGCATAACGGTGCCTGAATCTTGACAGGTTTGCCGCACCGTTATGCAGGCCACGCGGGTCTGTCATACGAACTTGCCTCTCCTCAATGTGCGTTGCCGCACTTATATGCTGCATCGCAACAACTAGTGTGTGTCCAGTTCGGCGCAACAAGCAGTTCGCGACCGCAAGAATAGGAGAGCCCCATGTTCGTTTCTTACATCCTCGCCAAGATCAAGGCGTACATTCGCTACCGCGAGACCGTCCGTGAGCTGTCGCGTCTGACCGACCGCGAGCTCAACGACCTCGGCATCTCGCGCTGGGACATTCCCTTCGTCGCGAAGAAGCACGCTGCCGTCTGAGGATGAGCACCGCGGCGGCTTCGCCAGCTGCGCCCATCCACCGGACCGTCTGTTCGGAACGCCCGCCACAAGCGGGCGTTCGTGTTTTCGAGGCCTCGGCGCGCGCCTTGACGCGGGCCCGGCCTGCGGACACATAGGCGGCATGACCACGATCACACCCATTCACGTCATCGGCGGCGGCCTCGCCGGTTCGGAGGCCGCTTGGCAGATCGCCTCGCGCGGCGTGCCCGTCGTCCTGCACGAGATGCGCCCCGTGCGCATGACGCCGGCCCACAAGACCGAAGGCCTCGCCGAGCTCGTCTGCTCCAATTCCTTCCGCTCCGATGATGCCGAGAGCAATGCCGTGGGCCTCCTGCACCAGGAGATGCGGGCGCTCGGCTCCCTCATCATGGCCAAGGGCGATGCGCATCAGGTGCCGGCCGGCGGCGCGCTCGCCGTCGATCGCGACGGCTTCTCCGAGGCCGTGAGCCAGGCTCTCGCCGGGCACCCGCTCGTCACCATCGCCCGCGAGGAGATCGCCGGCCTGCCGCCGGCCGACTGGGACAGCGTCATCGTGGCGACCGGCCCCCTCACCTCGCCGGCGCTCGCCGAGGCGGTGCGTGCCCTCACCGGCGAAGGCGAGCTCGCCTTCTTCGACGCGATCGCGCCGATCGTCTACCGCGACAGCATCGACATGTCGGTCGCCTGGGCACAGTCACGCTACGACAAGGCCGGCCCCGGCGGCACCGGCGCCGACTACCTCAACTGCCCCATGACACGCGAGGAATACGAGGCCTTCGTCGATGCGCTGCTGGCCGGCGAGAAGACCGATTTTCGCGAGTGGGAGAAGGACACGCCCTATTTCGACGGCTGCCTGCCCGTCGAGGTGATGGCCGAGCGCGGCCGCGAGACGCTGCGCTACGGGCCCATGAAGCCGGTCGGCCTCACCAACCCGCACAAACCGGACGAGCGCCCCTATGCGGTGGTGCAACTGCGGCAGGACAATGCGCTCGGCACCCTGTTCAACATGGTCGGTTTCCAGACGAAGCTGAAATATGCCGAACAGACGCGCATCTTCCGCATGATCCCGGGCCTCGAGAATGCGGAATTCGCCCGCCTCGGCGGCCTGCACCGCAACACCTTCATCAATTCGCCCCGGCTGCTCGACGGCACATTGCGCCTCAAGGCGGAGCCGCGCCTGCGCTTCGCCGGCCAGATCACCGGCTGCGAGGGCTATGTCGAAAGCGCCGCCATCGGCCTTCTCGCCGGCCGCTTCGCCGCCGCCGAGCGGCTCGGCGAGGCACTCAACCCGCCGCCGGCGACCACGGCGCTGGGCGCCCTCGTCAACCACATCACCGGTGGCCACATCGCCACCATCGACGGCGGCCCGCAGTCCTACCAGCCGATGAACATCAACTTCGGCCTCTTCCCGCCGCTCGATACCGCGCCGAAGGGCACGGACGGACGGCGCCTGCGCGGCAAAGACAAGGCGGTCGCCAAGAAGAAGGCGCTGACCGACCGCGCGCGGACGGACCTTGCCGCCTGGCTCGACGGGCGAGACCGTCAGGCCGCCGAATAGGATCCTTTGTGGAGTTTGGGCCGGATTCGTCGATCAGGTCGACCAGTCTGGTCGGATCCGGCTCTAGCCGAGCCGCCGCGCCAGGCGCCACAGCGCCCACTGGCGGTGCCATTGCGGCACCTCGACAAGGTCGCGGAAGGGATCGTAGGGCCGCTCCATCCGCGCGAGATACGGCGCGACCACGGCCAGCGGCAGGAAGGCGGGGCGCACGGCACCCGGCACCTCGGCGATGAAGGCGAGCGCCTTCCGCCGGTGGTCCTCGGCAAGCGCCCGCATCTCGGCGAGGACCGGCGCGAGCCGCGCCGCCTCGTCCCGCGCCAGAGCCTCCATGCGGGAAAGGCCGTGACGGGCAAGGACATCCGCCGGCAGATAAAGCTGGCCGCGCGCCGCATGCCAAGGGAAGGCGCGCAGCAGCATGGTGATGCCGTAGGCGACGCCGGCATGGCCCGCCGCATCGGCCGGCCCGGCCTCGCCGCCATCGGCGAGGATGAGGGATGCGAGGCGGAACAGCGCCGATGCGGTTTCGCCGCAATAGCCCTCGAGGTCGCCGAGGCTTGGCATGGGGTCTTCGTAGAGGTCGAAGCTGCGCGCGTCGATGAGTGCAACGAGCGCTTCGACGGGCAGCCGGAAGCGGGCCACGGTTTCCCGCAGCGCCGCGGCGACCGGATGGCCCTCGGCATCGCCCCGCGCCTGTCCCGCGAGCTCGTCCCGCCACCATTGCAGGCGCACCTCGCCGGGCATCGGGTCGCTCACCACCTCCCGCACGCGGGCAATCTCGAGATTGAAGGCGTAAAGGGCGTGGAGATAGGGCCGCTTCCCGGCCGGCGTGAACAAGCTGGCGAAGAACCGGTCCGGATCGTGACCGCGGACCTCCTCGGCGCAATGCGCGAAGGCGACGTTCGGCATGGCGGCGTCATTCACGGCTGGGCCCTTTCTGGCTGCAGCGCGGTGGCTCAGGCGACGGCGACGAGCGCCGCAGCGACCTTGCGCCCTTCGGCCACCAGCACGTTGTAGGTGCGTGCCGCCGCACCGGTCGGCATCACCTCGACAGCGATGCGCAGCTCGCGCAGGTGCCAGCGCACGGCCTCGCTGAGGGGCACGAGCTCGACGCCCGTGCCGACGATGAGCAGCTCGATGTCATCCGCTTCTGCACGCACGGCCAGGAAGTCGGCCGGGGCGAGCCCCTGACCCGATGTCGCCTCCCATGCCTTGACGCCGGAAGGCAGCGCCAGGACCGAGCCCTTGTGCGACATGTCCGCAAAACGGAAGCCGCCGTTGCCATAGGCATCGATCTGGTGCCGGCCGGGTACGAAGCCCTCGTATCGCCGCTCGGCCATCGTGCTCAATTCCCGTCAGGGCGCCGCCTGCGGCGCGGAGGCCTGCGTCTTCTCGCCGGCCTCCCCCTCGCCACCGACCTTCGCCCCCAGATAGATGAGCACCGGGGCGGCAATGAAGATCGACGAATAGGTGCCCATCACGACTCCGAAGATCATCGCGAGCGAGAAGCTCTCGATGACCGCCCCGCCGAAGACGGCAAGCGCCAGGAGGGCGAGGAAGGTCGTCGTCGCCGTCATGATCGTGCGCGAGAGCGTCGAATTGATGGCGATGTCGATGATGTCTGGCAGCGACAGGCGTTTGTATTTGCGCAGCATCTCGCGGATGCGATCGTAGACCACCACCGTGTCGTTTAGCGAATAGCCGACGATGGTCAGGATGGCCGCGATCGAGGTCATGTTGAACTCGAGCTGCGTGATCGAAAAGAAGCCGATGGTCAGGACGAGATCGTGCAGCGTGGCGATGACCGCGCCGACGGCGAACTGCCACTCGAAACGGAACCACAAATAGATGAGAACGCCAAGGACCGCCACCACGACACCGAGCGTGCCGGACTGAACGAGTTCGCCCGAGACGCGCGGCCCGACCACTTCGACCCGACGGAATTCATAGTCGGCCTCGAAGGCGCCGCGCACGGCGCTGACCAAGGATTGCTGCGCCTGCTCGCTGTCGCCCTGCAGGCCGAAGCGCATCAGCACTTCGTCGGGGCCGCCGAAGGTCTGCACCTCGACGTCGCCGAAGCCCAGCCCGCCCGCCGTTTGGCGGATGGAGCCGGGGTCAGCCACGCCGTTCCGCGCCTGCATCTCAATGAGCGTGCCGCCGCGGAAGTCGATGCCGAAATTCATGCCCACGGCAAAGAAGAGCACGATCGTCAGGACCGACAGCACCGCCGACAGCGGAAAGCTGATCCGGCGATACTGCATGAAGCCGAACTTGGTGTCGTCCGGTATATAGCGCAGGAGACGCATGGTTTTCGTTCACTCGGTCCAGCAGATCAAAGCGGAATGGTGGTCGGGCGCAGGGTGCGGAACCACAACGCCACCATCAGCCGCGTCAGGGTGAAGGCCGTGAAGACCGTCGTCACGATGCCGACAGAGAGGGTGACGGCGAAGCCGCGCACCGGCCCGGAGCCGAGCAGGAACAAGACGACCGCCGCAATCAGCGTCGTGATGTTGGAATCGACGATGGTGGACAGGGCTCGGCTGAAGCCCGCATCGAGCGCCGAGATGACCGAGCGCCCCATCCGGCGCTCTTCGCGGATGCGTTCGTAGATGAGCACGTTCGCGTCGACCGCCATGCCAACCGTCAGCACGATGCCGGCGATGCCCGGCAGCGTCAGCGTGGCTCCCAACGCCGACAGAAGCCCCAGGATCATGATGACGTTGATGAGCACCGCGATATTGGCCATCACGCCGAACAGGCCGTAGCAGGCAATCATGTAGATGGCGACGAGGATCGTGCCGACGATGGCCGCGAGCCTGCCGGCCTCGATCGAATCCTGGCCGAGCCCCGGCCCCACCGTACGCTCTTCGACAATGGTCAGCTTCGCCGGCAGCGCGCCGGCGCGCAGAAGGATGGCGAGGTTGTTCGCCTGCTCCACCGTGAAGTTGCCCGAGATCTGGCCCGAACCACCGGTGATCGGCTGCAGGATGCGCGGCGCGGAGATGATCTCGTTGTCGAGCACGATGGCGAGCGGGCGGCCGACGTTCTCGCTCGTCGCCTGGCCGAAGCGCTGGGCGCCGCGCACATTGAAACGGAAATTGACGATGGGCTCGCCGGTGCGCTGGTCGAAGGCCGGCTGCGCATCGGTGAGGTCCTCGCCCTCGACGATGACGCGGCGCTCGACCGGCATCATCTGGCCGCCGCTGTCGCGCGACGGCATCATCTCGACCTCCGATGGGCTCGCCCCACCTTCGGCCATGAAGCGGAACTGCAACTTGGCCGTGCGGCCGAGGATTTCCTTCAGCCGCTGCGGATCCTGCAGGCCCGGCACCTGCACCAGGATGCGGTCCGCGCCCTGGCGCTGGATATTCGGCTCGGTCGTACCGAGGGCGTCGACGCGCCGGCGTAGCACCTCGATGGCCTGATCAACGGCGCGCCGCACGCGCTCGTCGACGCCGGCCTGGCTCAGCGTGAGCTGGATGGAATCGCCGTTCGCCGTGATGTCGATATTGCGCTCGCCCGTCTGGCCGATGATCGCGTTGCTGATCGGCTGCGACAGCTCCCGCAGCCGCGGCATCACCTTCTCGACGTCCGCCGCGTCTGCGAGGCGCAGCTGCACGCCGCGCGGCATCGCCACGATGCCGCCCTGCGGCGCAACCCGCGTCTCCCGCAGGACGCGCCGCACGTCGTCGCGCAGCGCCGCCACCTGCGAGCGCACGAGGTCGTTCGAATCGACTTCGAGCAGCACGTGCGAGCCGCCCTGCAGATCGAGACCGAGCACGATGGCCTGCGTCGGCACAAGCCACGACGGCACCCAGCCCGGAACGGCCTGGCGGATCGCGGTGCGGGTATCGGGCGCCATCAGGTTCGGCACTGCCAGAAGGCAGACGAAAGCCGTGACGGCGAGCATGATGACGACCTTGGTGGTCGAAAAGCGCAGCATGGGACAGCCTTGACGCAGGGCAAGGCGCGGCAACGGCTGGCCGTCGCCGCGCGCGGTATCGATCAGCTCTTCGTTGCCTCGGCCTTGACCGGCTCGGACTTGGAGCGAACCTCAGAGATCATGCCACGGACGAGCCGCGCCTTGACGCCCTCGGCGATCTCCACCTCGATCTCGCCGTCGTCGACCACCTTGGTCACCTTGGCGACGAGGCCGCCCGAGGTGACGATGGTGTCGCCGCGCCGCACATTCTTGATCATCTCCTGGTGGGCCTTCACCCGCCGCTGCTGCGGCCGGATGATGAGGAACCACATGATGACGAAGATCAGAATGAACGGAACGAGCTGAATGAGCATGTCGCCCCCGCCGGCGGATCCGGCGGACTGAGCGAAGGCTGGCGTGATCACTGACTGACCTCCGGCGAAAAACCGCATCGCTGGCATGCATGCGGCGCAAAGGGTTATTAGAGCGCGCGGACTATAACGATGAGCCCGCCGAAAGCAAACCGCCCGCACGTCGGTGCGCACGGCTCGTCGCAGGACCGCTCCGGTGCGAATATCGCCACCGTCCTCGCGCCGGGCACGCGCGACGACAAGTCCAACGAGGAAAGACAGGCCGAGGAATGCCCCCACAACCGCCCGCCCCAACAAGCGCCGACAGGGACGCGCTCCTGTCGACGCTGACGCGCATCGCCGACGCCCTCGAGCGGATCGCTCCGCGCGCAGCGACGGCCCCCGACCTCAATGCGGCCGACGCCTTCGTCTGGCATCCTTCCCCGGCCCGGCTCGATCCCGTGCCGAAGGTCAACCGGGTGGACCTCGTTCTCCTGCGCGGCATCGACCGCATGCGTGACGTCCTGGCGGAGAATACCGAGCGCTTCGCCCGCGGCCTGCCGGCCAACAACGCGCTGCTCTGGGGGGCGCGCGGCATGGGCAAGTCCTCGCTCGTCAAGGCCATCCACGCCGAAACCAACGAGCGGCTCGCGCGGCGGGAGGGCGAGCGGTCGCTGAAGCTCGTCGAGATCCACCGCGAGGACATCGAGAGTCTGCCGGCCCTGATGAGCTTGCTCAAGGCGGACCCGCACCGTTTCATCGTCTTCTGCGACGATCTGTCCTTCGACAGCGACGACACGTCCTACAAGTCCCTGAAGGCCGTCCTCGAGGGCGGCATCGAGGGGCGCCCGCAGAACGTCATCTTCTACGCCACCTCCAACCGCCGCCACCTCCTGCCGCGCGACATGATGGAGAACGAGCGTTCGACCGCCATCAACCCCGGCGAAGCCGTGGAGGAGAAGGTGTCGCTGTCCGACCGCTTCGGCCTATGGCTCGGCTTCCACAAGTGCAGCCAGGACGAATACCTCGACATGATCAACGGCTATGCCGCGCATTTCGGCCTCGCTTACGACCGCGAGCGCCTGCGCGCCGAAGCGCTCGAATGGGCGACGACGCGCGGCGCCCGGTCCGGCCGCACGGCTTGGCAGTTCGTCCAGGATCTTGCGGGCCGTCTCGGCATCAGGCTCGAGGCCTGAACCAAAGAAAACGGGCCCGGTGCACACCGGGCCCGCCTCCTGTGATCGGCGCAGGGTCTCACGCGCACCGATCATTTGCCTCGATCATCATCGCCGCATCCGGCGCCGCGTCCGCCTCACAATCCCGCGAGATGCGGCATCGGATCGACGGGGCTCGACCCGCGCCGCAGTTCGAAGTGCAGCTGGGGCGAGGAGACATTGCCCGTCTGCCCGGACTTGGCGATGGTCTGGCCGCGCCGCACGCTCTCCCCGCGCTTGACGAGAAGCTCGCTGTTGTGAGCGTAGGCACTCACCCAGCCGTTGTCGTGGCGAATAAGGATGAGATTGCCGTATCCCTTGAGTTCGCTGCCGGCGTAGGCCACCGTGCCGCTCTCGGCGGCCTTGACGGGCGTGCCCTCGGGCAGTGCGATATTGATGCCCTCGTTGCCGCCCTTGCCGCCGAAGCCGGCAATGACGCGGCCGCGCGCCGGCCAGCGGAATTCGAGCCCGCCGGCAACCTCGGCTGGATTGAGGCTCGCCGTGCGGGTCGGCTCCGACGCCTTTTCTTCCGGCTTGGCCGCCTCGGCCGGGAGCGGTGACGGCACCGTCTTGATCTCCTGCGACTTCGGCTCGGCCTTCGGCTCGAGCTTTGCGACCTGCACAGGCTTCTCGGCCAACGGCTCGGCCGCCTTGACAGACGCTGCGGGGCGAGCCGCCCGCGGCGGAGCCGGAACCGCCACCGGCGCGGCGACGGGCACGGAATTGGCGGCGGAGGCGACCCTCACCGGCTGCGGGGCAGCGGCGACGGATGACGCTCCGGGATTGTAAACGGGGATGATGATCTGGCGCCCCGGGGTGATCTGCGATGCGCTGGTCAGGCCGTTGGCAGCCAGGATGGCGGCCGTCGGCACGCCATAGCGGCCGGAGATGCTCGCGAGCGTATCGCCGGTGCCGACATAGATGGCGCTGCCGCCCTGTGCGGTCCAGCCATTGGCGCTGCCCGTGACGGCCTGGGGCGCGCCGGTCGCCCGCACCGGCTGGGACGGCGGCACATAAGCCGCCGGCTGCACAGGCTGCGTCGGCCGGTAGGTGGAGGCCATGCCGGGAGAGGAAAGCGGCTGGCTGGCGACGGGGGCAGGCGGCGAGGCCTGCACGCTGCCGGTCACGCCGGGGTCCTTGAAGGGGTTCGAGAACGGATCTTCCGTAAAGCGCATCACGTCCGAGCTGCAGCCGGCCGCAACGCCCGCAACCAGGCTGACAGCAGCGAGGCGCACCAGGAGCCATGACTGCTCGTTGACAACGCTCTGACCCATTGAACCACCCACGAGAACGCAACGCATCTGGGGTGATTAAAAGGGATTCAGGTTAAGCAACCGTTTCGATGTCGGCCGCGGCAGCACCATCGTCGGTCATCCTAAAGCCGCCGGAACAGCTCTGGGGACGCGCCCGTCACAACGCCCGTGCCAGCCCGCGCGCCAGCGGCGGCATGCGCGCCGGCTGCAGCGACGTCTCGACCAGTTCCCCGTCGGCTCCGCGCTCGATCATGACGATGCGCGAGACCCCCTCTACGATCCGCGCCGTCACGAGGCGTCCACCCGGCGGCAGGGTCGACGTGAGCGTGGCCGGTGCAGCCGGCACAAGGCCATTGAGGATGATACGGTCGAAGGTACCGCCGAGATTGCCGATGCCGAGGCCGTCGCCGGGCATGATGCGCACGTGCGACAGGCCGAGCGAAGCGATGCGCTCGGCCGCCGCAAGCGCCAGCGTGCGGAACCGCTCGATCGAAATGACCTCGCGCCCGAGATGGCCGAGCACGGCCGATAGATAGCCCGAGCCGGTGCCGATCTCGAGCACGCGGTGATGCCGCTGAACGGCGAGCGCCTTCAGCATGGCGGCGATGATGCCGGGCGCCGTCATCGTCTGGCCGCACGGCAGCGGCAGCGACACGTCGGCTCGCGCGAGATCGGCGAAGCGCCGTGGCGCGAACATGTCGCGCGGCACGACCTCCATCGCTCTCAGCACCGCCGTGTCGCGGATGCCCTTCGCCCTGAGGCTCAACAGGAAGGCGACCGTCTCCTCCGCGCCGGTCACCGGCCCGGCGTCGGCATCGGCTTCGTCGAGGGCGTCGGGATTACCCGAAAAGTCGCGCATAGCGCGTCATGGTCGGCTCGTGCGTCAGGTCGAGCTCGAGCGGGGTGATGGAGATGCGGTTTTCGGCGATGGCGCGCAGGTCCGTGCCGGCGCCCGCCTCTCTCTTCTCGCGGGCGAAGACAAGCCAGTAATAGGGATTGCCGCGCCCGTCCCGGCGCTCCTCTATGTTGAGAAGGGCCTGGTCGCGCCGTCCCTGTACCGTGACGGCCGTGCCCCTCACCTCCTGCGGCTCGCAGGCGGGGAAGTTGACATTGACGAGGATGCCCGGCTCGATGCCTGCCTCGATAAGCCGGCGGATGATGCCGGGAGCATGCGCCCGGGCGCAGTCCCAGGGAATGGCCGCGCGCCCGTAGGAGCCGTAGGCCTGCGACAGCGCGATCGACGGCACGCCGAGCAGCGTGCCCTCCATCGCCCCGGCGATGGTGCCGGAATAGGTCACGTCCTCGGCCACGTTCTGGCCGCGGTTGACGCCGGACAGGATCAGATCCGGCGGATTGTCCTTCATCACGTGGCGCAGGCCCATGATGACGCAATCCGTCGGCGTGCCGCGCACGGCATAGTGGCGCTCGTTGACCATGCGCAGGCGCAGCGGGTCGTTGAGCGACAGCGAATGCGAGACGCCGCTCTGGTCCGTCTCCGGCGCGAAGATCCACAGGTCGTCGGAGAGGGCGCGGGCAATCTCCTCCAGCACCTTGAGGCCGGGAGCGTGAATGCCGTCGTCGTTCGTCAAAAGGATGCGCATGTCAGCCCGTCTTCTCGATTCGCGTGATCCCGCCCATGTAGCCCGCAAGGGCGGGAGGGACGGTGATGGAGCCGTCCTCGTTCTGCCATGTCTCCATGACGGCGATGAGCGCGCGCCCGACAGCCGTGCCCGAACCGTTGAGCGTGTGGACGAAGCGCGGCTCCTTCACGTCCCTCGGCCGGTAGCGGGCGCGCATGCGCCGGGCCTGGAAATCGCCGCAGACCGAGCAGGACGAAATCTCGCGATAGGCGCCCTGCCCCGGCAGCCATACCTCGATGTCGTAGGTCTTCTGCGAGGCGAAGCCCATGTCGCCGGTGCATAGCGTCACGACGCGGTAGTGCAGGTCGAGCTTCTTCAGCACGGCCTCGGCCGCGGCGAGCATGCGCTCGTGCTCCTCGGCGGAGGCCTCCGGCGTCGTGATCGAGACGAGCTCAACCTTGGAGAACTGATGCTGGCGCAGCATACCGCGCGTGTCGCGCCCGGCCGATCCGGCCTCCGAGCGGAAGCAAGGCGTCAGCGCCGTAAAGCGCTGGGGCAACTCCTCCTCGGAAAGAATTGATTCGCGCACGAGATTCGTCAGCGGCACCTCGGCCGTCGAAATCAGCCAACGATCGTCCGTGGTGCGGAAAAGATCCTCCTCGAACTTAGGCAGTTGACCGACGCCATAGACCGCCTCGTCCCGCACCAGGAGCGGCGGGCTGACCTCGGTGTAGCCGTGCTCTGTGGTGTGCAAGTCGATCATGAACTGGCCGAGGGCGCGCTCAAGCCGGGCGAGTTGCCCCTTGAGCACCACGAAGCGCGCGCCCGAGAGCTTGGCCGCAGCCTCGAAATCCATCTGGCCGAGCGCCTCGCCGAGGTCGAAATGTTCTTTCGGCTGAAAAGCATAGGCCCGCTTGTCGCCATGGCGGTGGCGCTCGACATTGGCGCTCTCGTCCGGCCCGTCCGGCACGTCCGCCTTGGGCAGGTTGGGGATGGCGGCGAGCGCGGCATCGAGCTCGGCGATAGCGGCGCGCTCGGCCGTCTCGCCGGCCTGCATCGCATCCTTGAGCGCGGCGACCTCCGCCATCAGCGCTTCGGCCCGCGCCTCGTCCTTCGCCTTCTTCGCTTCGCCGATCTCGCGCGAAAGGGCGTTGCGCCGCTCCTGCGCGGCCTGCAGCCCGGTGATGACGGACCGGCGCTTCTCGTCGAGCGCGATCAGGGCCTCGGCCTGGGCCGGGAGGCCGCGGCGGGCAAGGCCGGCGTCGAAGGCTTGCGGGTTCTCGCGAATGAAACGGATATCGTGCATGGCAATCCGGATCGGCCGATGGACGAGGCAGCGGCCGCTCCGGCGGGCATTGCCGTCAGGCCGCCTCGCGCGCGGCCTCGGCTTCCGCGCGCTTCTTCTCGACCATGCGGACGGAGAAGATGGAAGCCTCGTAAAGGAGCAGCGTCGGCAGGGCAAGGGCGAGCTGGCTGATGACGTCGGGCGGCGTCAAAAGCGCGGCCAGCACGAAGACGAGCACGATGGCGTAGCGCCGCTTGTCCTTCAGGAAGGCGCTGTCGATGAGCCCGGCCCGCGCAAGCAGCGTCAGGATGACAGGTAACTGGAAGCAGATACCGAAGGCGAAGATCAGCGTCATGATGAGCGAGAGGTATTCGCTCACCTTCGGCAGCAGCGTGATCGCGGCCTGGCCGGCCTCGGCGAGTTGTTGCTGGCCGATGGAGAAACGCATCACGATCGGCATGGCGATGAAGAAGACCACCGCCGCACCGAGCAGAAAGAAAATCGGTGTCGCAACGAGATAGGGCAGGAAGGCCTCGCGCTCGTTCTTGTAGAGGCCCGGCGCCACGAACATGTAGATCTGCGCCGCCACCACGGGGAAGGACAGGAAGGCGGCGCCGAACAGCGCGATCTTGATCTGCGTGAACAGATATTCGAGTGGCGCGGTGTAGATGAGCTGGATCTGCGCCTCCGGCCCGGCCGCGAACATGTAAGGCCAGATCAGGACGTTGTAGATCTGCTTCGCGAACAGGAAGCTGAGGAAAAACGTCGCGAGGAAGGCGATGAGCGACTTGATGAGGCGCGAGCGCAGCTCGATCAGATGCTCGATGAGCGGTGCGCGCGTTGCGTCGATGTCTTCCTGACTCATGCGCCGCCCCCGTCAGCCGGAGACGCGACGGTCTTCTTCTTCGTTGTGGTGCGCCGGGCCTTCGATGCCGCCGGCCTGGCGGTTGTCACCTCGGCCTTGGGCTTCGCGGCAACCGTCTTGCTTGTCCGCGGCTTCGCGGCAGCCTTGGCTTCGACGGCCTTGGGCGCCGCGGTCGCGGCGGCCTTCGTCGCGCGCCTCGGCCTGGGCGCCGGCTCGGCCGGTGGTGCAGCCGCCATCGCCTTGGTGGGATCCGGCGCGGCCGGCAGGTCCGGCGGCGGCAGATCGACCAGTTCCGGGCCGGCAGCGGCGCCGGCCTTGCCCGTGCCTTGCTTGGCGGCCGCGTCTTCCTTGGCGACGGTGCCCGCGCCCTCGATGGCGCTCTTGATCTCGTTGCGCGCCGTCTCGATGGGGTTGAAGGGCTTGTCGAAGGCCGAGGTCACGTCCTTGACGCTCTCGACGTTGCGCCGGATCTCGTCGAGTTCGGCCTCGCGCATGGCCTCATTGAACTGGCCCTGGAATTCGCCGGCCATGCGGCGGATCTTCGCCGTCATCTGCCCGATGGCGCGCAGCGTGCGCGGCAGGTCGCGCGGACCGATGACGATGAGCGCGATCGCCCCGACGATGAGAAGCTCGCTCCAACCGATGTCGAACATGGCGCGCTCAACTGCCTGCGTCACGAAGCCAGCGGGATGCGCGCGGCATCCCGACCGGACCTGTTACACGCGATTGTCCCGGATCAACCGGCCTTGCGCTCGCTCGCCTTCGCGTCGACCTCGGCCGTCGGCGTCGCCTTATGCTCAATGACCTTGCCCTTGTCGGACGCCGGCGAAGCCGCAGGCTCGCTGGTGTCGTCCTCGGCCATGCCCTTCTTGAAGGCTTTGATACCCTTCGCGACGTCACCCATCATCTCTGAAATCTTGCCGCGCCCGAAGAGCAGCAGAACGACCAGACCGACGACAATCCAATGCCAGATGCTTGCGCCACCCATAACCTGCTTCTCCACGCGCCGTTCCGGCGTCTTCACGCGCCACGCAGCGCTCTCCCGTCTTCGCCCCGAAACTAGGCTCCCCCCGCGGCGAAAACAAGAACTTCGTCAGGCATGATCGTCACACCCACGTCCTGCCCTTCGTGGAACGGCCCGCCGTTGCGTAACCGGGCCTGCAACGGCCGTTCGAGGCCGTGGAGCGAAATGTGCAGAAGATCGACCTCCCCAAGGAAACACCGCATCGTGATCCGCCCCGGTATGCCTTCCCCGGGGGTACCGACAACGATGCCCTGCGGCCGCACGCAGACGACGGCCTGTCCCTCGGGCTCTCCAGGCGCCGGGAAGGCGCCGAGCGGCGTCATGACCCTTCCTGCTTTCACGTCGCCCGGCAGCTCGTTGAAATCGCAAAAGAAGCGGGCTGCGAACAGGGACTGCGGCCGGCGGTAGAGTTCTTCCGCCGTACCGATCTGCTCCACCTTGCCGCCGCGCATAAGCACGATGCGGTCTGCGATGCGCATCGCCTCCTCCGGATCGTGCGTCACGACGATGGCCGTTGCCCCCGTCTCGCGCATCAAGGCCACCGTCTCGTCACGGATCGCGTCGCGCATGCGCCGGTCGAGGTTTGAGAATGGCTCGTCCATGAGCAGGATGCCGGGACGCGGCGCCACGGCCCGCGCGAGCGCCACGCGCTGCTGCTCGCCGCCCGACAGCATGTGCGGATAATCCTCCGCATAACGGTCGAGCCCGACGCGGGCAAGCGCACGGCGCGCCACCTTTTCCGCCTCTGCTGGCGGCAGGCGGCGCAGCCCGAACATGACATTGCGCAGGTTCGTCAGGTGCGGGAACAGCGCATAGTCCTGAAACATCAAGCCGACGCCGCGCGCCTCCGGCTCCACGAAGGCGTTCGGCCCCGCAACCTCCTGCCCGTCGAGCACCACCCGGCCGGCCGTCGGCCGCTCGATGCCGGCGGCGATGCGCAGCAGCGTCGTCTTGCCGCAACCCGAATGGCCGAGCAGCCCGACGATCTCGCCGGGGTCGGCCGACAGCGACACGCCCGACAACGCCGCCACCTCGCCATAGGCCTGGTGCACATCCTCGATGCTGAGCGAGGACGGGAAGGCCGCCCCCGCCGTGCCGCGCGGCCCCCATTCCCGCCAGGGCCACCGCACCGGCTCACGCATCACGCTGTCGCTCATCACCCATCCGTCACTGGTCACTGTCCGTCAGCGGCTCGTCCACGTCCGGCTCCCGCAGGAAGAAGAGATCCTCCTCCAGCGGATCCTCGTCATCGCGAAGCCCCGGCGCGTCGCTCGGTACCGGCACGGAGAAGCCGGACGGCAGACGCCCCTCGAAGAAACCTGCCCCCTTGAGCTCGTCAAGCCCAGGCAGATCATCGATGCCCTCGAGCCCGAAATGCGCGAGGAAGGCAGGCGTCGTGCCGTAGGTCACCGGCCGGCCGGGCGTGCGGCGCCGGCCGCGCAGACGCACCCATCCGGTTTCGAGCAGCAGGTCGAGCGTGCCGCGCGAGGTGGCGACGCCCCGGATGTCCTCGATCTCGGCACGCGTCACGGGCTGGTGATAGGCGATGATCGCGAGCGTCTCGAGCGCCGCGCGCGAGAGCTTCTTCGGCTCGGCCAGCTCGCGCGCCAGCAGATAGGACAGGTCCGAGGCGGTGCGGAACATCCAGCCCTGCGCCACCCGCCGCAGGTTGACCCCGCGCCCGGCATAGAGATGCTGCAGCCGGTCGAGCACGGCGGCGACCTCGGCTCCCTTCGGCAGCCGCTCGGCGATGGCCGCCTCGCTCACCGGCTCGCGCGAGGCGAAGAGCAGCGCCTCGGCGATGCGCAGCGCCTGGACGAAGGCTTCGGCAGCCTCGTCGTGCCGGTCGAAGCGCTCGACATTGGCGCTCATGCCACCCCGCCTTCCCCGCTGTCGGATTGCCCCAGGCCGGCACGCCGGCGGATCCACAGCGGCGCGAAGGCGCCGTCCTGGCGCAGGTCGAGCACGCCTTCGCGCACCATCTCGAGGGTGGCCGACAGGGCCGAGGCGCGCACCGTGGCCTGCATGCCGGGCGCCGCGACATAGGCGATGAGGTACTCGTCCAGCGCCGTCCAGTCCTGTGCGCTGCCGACGAGCCGCTCCAGCGCGTCGCGCGCCTCCACCAGCGACCAGACGAAGCGCTTGCGCAACGTCACACGCGCATTCGCCGCCTTCTGGCGCTGGCGGGCATAGGCGTCGAGCAGGTCGTAGAGCGTCGCATCCCAGGTCGGCCGCGCCACCACCGACATCGGCTCGGGCGCCCCGCGGGCGAAGACGTCGCGGCCGAGCTGGTCGAGGTCCGACAGCCGGCGCGCGGCGGCGCGGATGGCTTCGAGCCGCTGCAGACGCAGGGTCAGGGCGCTCGCGAGGTCGGATGCACTCGGCTCGTCGCCCTTCGGCTTCTCGGGCAGCAGCAGGCGGGACTTGAGATAGGCGAGCCAAGCGGCCATGACGAGGTAATCCGCCGCGAGTTCCAGGCGAAGGCGTCGCGCCTCCTCGATAAAGACGATGTACTGCTCCGCAAGGGCGAGAATCGAGATGCGCGCGAGATCGACCTTCTGCCGGCGCGCAAGCTCGAGCAGCAGATCGAGCGGGCCCTCGAAACCATCGACATCGACGATCAGGGCAGGCTCGCTCGTGCCGCGCTCGGCAACCTCCTCGAAGGGCAGTTCGACAACAGACATCAATCAACCGTTGTGCGGGCGATTCTCCAGCCCGAATCAAGTTTCGGCGCCGACGCTGCCCATGGCAAGCGCGGACTTCAGCCGCTCGCGGCCCTCCGCCACATCGAAAGGTTCCGGCTCGTGCGCGAGGCGCGCGAGTGCCGCCGCGGCCCGCGCCCGCGCCATCCCTGCAAGGGTTGGAACCACTTCGGCTACTGTTTTCATCTCCTCGAGCCTGCCGTTGCAATGCAGAACGATATCGCAACCGGCGCGGCTCGCGGCGCGCGCGCGCTCGCCGATGGTGCCGGCGAGCGCATTCATGGAGATGTCGTCGCTCATCAGCAGGCCGCCGAAACCGATCTCCCCGCGGATCACCTCGCCGATCACGCGGCGCGAGACCGTCGCCGGCCGGCGCGGGTCGAGCGCGCGGTAGATGATGTGCGCCGACATGGCGAGCGGCATGTCCGCCAGCACCCGGAAGGGCAGGAAGTCGCTCACCGCCAGATCCTCTCGCACCGCCTCGACCACCGGCAGTGCGTGGTGGCTGTCCGCATTGCCGCGGCCGTGGCCGGGAACGTGCTTGACGACCGGCAGCACGCCGCCGGCAAGAAGCCCCTCCGCGCAGGCGCGGCCGAGCACGGCGACCTCTCGCGCGTCGCGCCCGTACGCCCGGTCGCCGATGACGCTGTCGGCCCCGGGCACCGGCACGTCGAGCACAGGCATGCAATCAACGGTGATGCCGACGGCCCGGAGGTCGTGCGCGATGAGCCGCGCCCCGAGCCGCGCCACCTCGCGCCTGAGCAGGAAGTCGTTGGCCGGCAGGCGGCCGAAGGCCGCGGCGGGCGGATAGGCCGGCCAGTGCGGCGGGGCAAGCCTTTGCACGCGCCCGCCCTCCTGGTCGACGAGCACCGGCGCATCGGCGCGCCCGACGCTCTCGCGCAGGGCGTCCGTCAGCCGCCGCACCTGGTCCGGCGTGTCGACATTGCGCCGAAAGAGGATGAAGCCCCAGGGCTGCGCCTCGCGGAAGAAGGCCGCCTCGTCCGGGCTGAGCACATGGCCGGCACAGCCGGCGATAAAGGCCTTGATCGCCGTCATGTCCGGCATCTCGTCACAGCAGGGATGGTCATGCCGCCGGATCTAGACCAATCCGATCGGCCGAAAAAGTGCGACCATCCGCAACGCGATGCGGCGGCCACCGGGGAGGCGCCGCCGCATGGATGCCGATGATCGGCCGCCCCGTCAGTTGCGGGCCACGAAGCAGTCACCGCCCTGGGACTGGAGCGAAGAGCACAGGTTCGCCGCCTCGTCGCGGCTCATCGGGCCGACGCGCAGGCGATAAACGGTGCGCTCGCCCACCTGCGCCCGCCGGATCATCGGCTCGAAGCTGCCGAGATCGCTGTAGCGGCGCTGCAGCTGGGCGAAGGATTCGCGCGCCGCGGCCTCGCTGGGCCGGGCCGCGAGCTGCACCGCGAAATCGCCGCCGCGCGGCGCGACCGCAGCCGCCGGGCGTGTATCGGGTGCCGGCACGGCCGGTTCAGCGGCAGCAACGCGCGCGGGCTGCGCCGGTTGTGGCTGGGATGCCTGCGGCACGATCGACAGCGGCGCGGTGCGCTGTGCCGGCTGTCGGGGCGGCTCGGCCGCCTGAGGCACGGGCTCCGGCGTGGAAGGCGTCACGACTGCTGCCTCCGGCGCCGGAACGGTCATCGGCGGCCGCTCCGTGGCCTGCGCCCGCGCCGGAGCAGGCTGCCCGCCGCCGATCACGCTGCCGTCGGGCCGCACGGCGACCGTCTTCACGCGCCTGGGATCGCCCAGGCCGGGGATCGACTGGCTGGCCGCCTCGAACCCCTCGGGCATCGTCAGGCGCAGGTCGTCGAGGGCGGGCTGCGCATCGGGTGCGCCACCCCCATTGGCGTTCAGCAACGCATTGACGTCGACCGGCTGCTCCGACTGGCGAACGACATTCGCGTCCGTCGGCTTCTTGGCCGCATCGGCGCGCTCGTAGATCTGCTTGTTCTGGTTGGGGATTTCGACACCGCCGGGGTTCTGCGGCGCGATCTTCGCCGGCTCGGCGGCAGCCTTGATCAGCGGCGGCTCTCCGCCGGCGCCGCCCTCCCCGCCCGTATAATTGAGCGCCAGGGCGACGCCCGCGGCCGCCATGGCCAGGACCGAAGCGACCGCGATCAGGCCCTTGCGGCCGCGCCGCGGCCGGGCGGGCTCCTCGTCGCCCTCGCCGGCATAGCCTTCCTCGACGTAGCCCTGGTCGATGTCGAACGAGCGCGGATCATAGGCACTGACCTGGGCCGGCTGGTACTCGCCATCGTCTGCCTGCTGGGGCATATGTACGGCGGATCGGCCGGCTGGCGCGCCCCAGTCATCGTCCCGGTAGCCGTCGAAACCGCCGGCGGCGGCGTTCTGCGGCGGCAACGTGGAAGCATCTCCGAGCAGCGCCTTTTCGAAGGCTGCCTCGAAGGGATCGGCCACCGGCATGGCGGCGGCAGCGGCCTCCTGCTGCATTCCGCGCAGCGGCACGTCGCCGAAGTCGAAGGCCGGCTCGGCCCGCTGCGGCACTGGCCGCTGCGGCGGGGCGTTGAGGAGATCGCGAAAGGGATCGTCCTGCCCCACGATGCGCGCGAGTTCTGCGAGCGGATCATCCGCGCGGGAGCCGCGCTCATCCTTGGGCGACTGGCGCAGTTGACGCTCCAGGTCGTCGAGATCGAGCAGGAAGCGTGATTTCGCTGTTTCGTTCATGGGCCTTGTCCGCACTCCATGCGCCGACCGCCCATGCAGCCGCACGCAGACCATGACCAGCGCGCCGATCAATCGACCAGCTGACGCGCACCGGCCCCATGCCTACGGCAGCGCGACGCAGGTCGCCTTCAGCGCATCTCTTCGGGCGCGGCCACACCCAGCACCGCAAGACCCGACGCAAGGATCGACCGCACCGCATGCACGAGCGCCAGCCTCGCCAGGGTCGACTTTCGATCGGTTTGATTAACAAACCGTAATTGGGGCGACTCCTTGCCGCGGTTCCATAGACTATGGAACGCGCTGGCGAGATCGTGCAGGTAGAACGCCACCCGGTGCGGTTCATGCGATGCCGCCGCACTCTCGATCATGCGCGGATACTGCGCGATCTGCCTGACGAGATCAATCTCCGCCGCATCGTCGAGAATGGTGAGATCCGCACGCGACAGCGCCACGCCGCTCACGTCGAGATCGGGAAAGGCCTCGGCCGCCTGGCGGAAGACCGATGCGCAGCGCGCGTGGGCATACTGCACGTAGAATACGGGGTTGTCCTTCGACTGCTCGACCACCTTGGCGAGGTCGAAGTCGAGCGGCGCATCGTTCTTGCGGAACAGCATCATGAAGCGCACCGCGTCGCGGCCGACCTCGTCGATGACCTCGCGCAGGGTGACGAAGTCACCCGCCCGCTTCGACATCTTCACCGGCTCGCCGGCGCGCAGCAGCTTGACGAGCTGGCACAGGAGCACGATGACCGCGAGATCCTCGCCACCGATGGCCCGGCCGACCGCCTGAAGGCGCTTCACATAGCCTCCGTGATCGGCGCCGAGCACATAGATGAGCTCGCGGAAGCCCCGCTCGTACTTGTCGCGCATATAGGCAACGTCAGCGGCGAAATAGGTGTAGCTGCCGTCGGACTTCATGAGCGGCCGGTCGATATCGTCGCCGACATCGGTCGCGCGGAAGAGCAACTGCTCGCGGTCTTCCCAGTCCTCCGGCAGTTGGCCCTTCGGTGGCGGCACGCGCCCGCGGTAGACATAGCCGCGCCCTTCGAGGCTCGCGATCGTCTCGGCGATGGCACCGCCGTTCTTGCCGTGCAGGGCGCGCTCGGAAAAGAAGACGTCGTGCACGACGCCGAGCGCGGCGAGGTCGTCGCGGATCATCGCCATCATCGCGTCGATGGCCGCATCGCGCACGATCGGCAGCCACGCGGCCTCGTCCATGTCGACGAGGCTCGCCCCGTGGCGCTCCTTCAGCGCCTCGCCGACCGGCTTGAGGTAATCGCCCGGGTAGAGCCCTTCGGGAATGGCGCCAATGTCCTCGCCGAGCGCCTCGCGATAGCGCAGGAAGGCGGAACGGGCGAGGACCTCGATCTGCGCGCCGGCGTCGTTGATGTAATATTCGCGCGTCACCTCGTGCCCGGCGAAGGCCAGGAGCCCGGCGAGCGCATCGCCGAAGACGGCGCCGCGACCATGGCCGACATGCATGGGCCCGGTGGGGTTGGCCGAGACATATTCGACGTTGACCGGCTTGCCGGTCCTCGCAGCGCCGCGGCCGAAATCGGTGCCGAGGCCGGCGACCGCCCGCAGCACGTCCTGATAGACGGCGGGCGCGAGGCGCAGGTTGATGAAGCCCGGCCCCGCGATCTCGACGGCGGTGACGCCCTCCTCCCGCTGCAGCTCCTCGGCGACGAGGGCCGCGAGCGCGCGCGGATTGGTGCCGGCCGGCTTGGCGAGCACCATGGCGGCATTGGTGGCGAGGTCGCCGTGGGCGGGATCGCGCGGCGGCTCGACGACGACGCGCGACAGATCGAGCCCCTCAGGCAGCTTGCCCGCGGCGACGAGCCGCTCGATCGCGCCGGCGAGGCGGCGCTGGTACGCGTCGAAGATGTTCATGGCCGTCCTTGAGACAACATAAGCCGCGCCGACAGGGGCGCCCTTCCGAAGGCGGCGCCCTAGCGCAATTCCGGTGTTGCGTCAAACAGGCGGCGGTGCTCCTGCAGGGCATAGCCGTCCGTCATGCCGGCGATATAGTCCGCGACGCGCCGGGCGACGCGCGGCTCCTCCTCCCGGGCTCGGTCGAGCCGCCATTCCTCCGGCATCAGCTGCGGCTCGCGCACGAATTTGCCGAAGAGATCGCGCACCACCGCCTCCGCCTCCCGCCGCACGCGCATGACGCGCTGATGGCGGTACATGTTCGGGTAGAGGAAGCCCTTGATGGCCTCGTCGGCCGCCGCCATGGCCGGCGAGAAGGCGACGACCTGCAAGCCCGCCCGGCGGATGGCATCCGCATCGGCCGGGGCGAGGCGCGCCAGGCGCCGGCCGCTCTCGGCGATCACATCCTCGACAAAACGGGTGATCACCCGGCGCACGAGTTCGTGAATGACGCGCGGGCGTTCGAGCCCCGGATAGCGGCGGGCGATGTCGTCGAGCAGCTCGGCGAGGAACGGCACCGCCCTGAGGTCGTCGAGCGCGAAGAGCTCGGCCCTGAGGCCGTCGTCGATGTCGTGTGCGTCATAGGCGATGTCGTCGGCGATGGCGGCGGCCTGCGCCTCGCCGCCGGCATGGGTCGCGAGCCACAGATCGTCGCGCTCGTTGTATTCCGTGATGGCGCCCGGCACGCCGCGCTCACCATAGCGGCCGAAGGGCCGGCCGTCCGCGTCGACGAGCGGGCCGTTGTGCTTGACGAGCCCCTCGAGCGTCTCCCAGGTCAGGTTGAGGCCGTCGAAGGTGGCGTAGCGCCGCTCGAGCCGGGTGACGATGCGCAGGGCCTGGGCGTTGTGGTCGAAACCGCCGAAACCCTCCATGCAGGCATCGAGCGCGTCCTCGCCCGTATGGCCGAAGGGCGTATGGCCGAGGTCGTGCGAGAGGGCGAGCGCCTCGGCGAGATCCTCGTCGAGCCCCAGCGAGCGGGCGATGGCGCGGGCGATCTGGCTCACCTCGATGGAGTGGGTGAGCCGCGTGCGGTAGTGGTCGCCCTCGTGATAGACGAAGACCTGCGTCTTGTGCTTCAGACGCCGGAAGGCGGTGGAATGGATGATGCGGTCGCGGTCGCGCTGGAACTCGCTGCGCGTCGGCGACGTCTCTTCCCGGATCAGCCGGCCGCGGCTCGCCGCCGGATCGCAGGCATAGGGTGCGCGCCAACGCTCGCCGTGCGCTTGCATGTCTGGCTCCCTGTTGCGGCGGACGCCGACCGCACTTACCTTTTCAGTGAATGGCGAGGCAAGCCTCGCGGCACGGATATGAACGGATCTTGCCTGAGATGTCGGCAATTACTGTGACGGAGCGCGCCGCCAGGCGCATCAAGGAGGTGCTGAAGGGGGAACCCGAAGGCAGCATGCTGCGCATCAGCGTCAACGGCGGCGGCTGCTCGGGCTTTCAGTACGCCTTCGATATCGAGCGCAACAGCAGCGACGACGACGTGATCGTGGAGCGCGACGGCGCGGCCGTCGTCGTCGATTCCGTCTCCCTGCAATATATCGACGGCTCGGTGGTCGATTTCGTCGACGACCTCATCGGCCAGTCCTTCAAGATCGAGAACCCGCACGCCACCGCCTCCTGCGGCTGCGGCACGTCCTTCTCGCTCTGATCCGACGTCCCCTGCCGGCGGGCGGACAATCTCGACGCGAGCCGGACAGCGGCGCGCGCCGACGCTGCGCTGGCGCACATCGAATGGTAACCTCGCTCCTCTAGATGAACGGGCAATCGTTGATCAGGAGCTCCCTATGACATCCGCAGTTCGCCCCGCCAGGCCCGTTTTCAGCGCACGCAGGCGCCGGAACATCCTTCTTGCCGGCGCGGCGGCGATCGCGCTCGTCGGCGCCTTGCCGGTGGCGGACGAATTCACCGCATGGCGGCTGTCGCGGATCCTGGCGCCCGCCGGAACGGTCGATGCCGTTTCCGGTGCGCTGTTCGGCCCCCTCGCCGTCGACGGCCTCCGTCTCGCCACGCCGGGCGCGACGATCTCGATCGACCGCATCGTGCTGCCGGGCCGGGGCCTTCTCGGCAGCTCCGCTCTTGCCGCGGGCGACGTGACGCTCGAAGGCGTCTCTGTCGTGCTCGACGGCCTGACCCTCCGCATGCCGCGCATCCTCGTCTCGGGGACGGACCTCGACCAGGCGACGATTGCCCGCATCTTCGACAAGGCGGCGACGCAGCCCCTATCCGAGCGGCTCGCTGCCCTGACCGCAAGCGCGGTGCGCATCCCCGAGCTGACGATGGAGCAGACCGTCGGCGACATGCAGCAGACGGTGACCTATCACGACATCGAGATGCGCGACATCAGGGCAGGCGTCATCTCTGCCATCGCCGTCCCGCGCGCCACGATGCGGATTGACGGGAAGAAGGAGGGGCTGACCACCGGCTCCGTGGGTCCGATCACCATCGACGATTTCGACACGGTGCAGACAGCCCGCGTCTATGGCGAGAAGGCCGGCCCGGGCGACACCGAGCCGAAGCGGCTTTACGGCGCCTTCAGCGTCGAGAACTTCAGCATGCGCGATGCGAAGGGCAACGAGGTCGGTGTCGCGCGCATCTCCGGCCGCGCCTTCAAGGCGCGCCCGACGGCCGATTCCTGGCTCGGCACCATCGACGCGCTCGGCAAGGTTGACGACTTCGAGAAGCTGTCATCCGCGGAGCGCAAGGCCTTCTTCATGCGCCTCGTCGACATGATGACGGCTTTCGAGATCGGCGGCTTCGAGGCTTCCGGGTTCACCTTCAAGGGCAAGGACGAGAAGAAGGGCGAGCCGATCGACGGCGAGATGGAGCGCATCGCCATGAGCGCCGATGCGACCGGCCCCAGCTTCTCGGTCACCGGCATGCGCTTCGTCACGCCGGATGCCGAAATGCGCTTCGGCGGCATGAGCTTCTCCGAAATCGTCTGGCGCCCGATGCTGGAGCGGCTGAAAGAGGCGCTCGCCGCACCCGATACGGATTTCGAGGATCTCGACGCCCGGAAATTCGTGCCCCTGATCGGCCATGCCCGCATCGAGGCCATCGACATCGACATCCCGGCCGACGAGGACGAGCCGCGCCGCGGCAAGGACAAGCGGGCCGTGAAGGCCGGCGAGCGGATCAAGATGGCGATCGGCGCCATCGACCTCAAGGCCGGCAATATCGTCGACGACATCCCGACCGAACTCGGCGCGCGCGTTGACCATTTCGCCATGGCCCTGCCCGCGGGCACCGACAAGGACGGGCTCAAGGAGCTGCGCGCCATGGGCTATGAGGCGCTCGACCTGTCGTTCGCCCTCGATGCCGCCTGGGCGCCGGACAAGCAGGAACTCGCCGTCAAGACTTTGTCGTTCAACGGCAAGGACATGGGTGCCGTGACGCTCTCGGCCCTCCTCGGCAATGTCACGAAGGACATCTTTTCGTCGGACGAGGCCATCCAGCAGGTCGCCCTCATGTCGGCGACGGCGAAGCGCCTGTCATTCGCCGTCGAGAATGGCGGCATCTTCGAGCGCTTCCTGGAGCAGGAGGCGAAGAAGCAGAAGCGCAAGCCGGACGACCTGCGCAAGGAATACGGCATGGGCGCCGCCATCGTCGTGCCTGCCTTCCTCGGCAATTCCGAGGGCGCACGGACGCTCGCCAATGCCGTGGCGCGCTTCGTCGCCAAGCCCGGCGCGCTCAACGTCACGGCAACCGCCAACAACGCGGGCGGCCTCGGCCTCGCCGACTTCGCCGCCGCTGGCGGCGAACCCGCGACATTGTTCGAGCAGGTGACGATCGAGGCCAAGGCAGAATAGGCCTCGGCAGCGCCGGGCACAGCGGCGCGATGCCATCTGCGAACGGCAGCGACGCGGGATGGTAAGCGCAACTTCTCCCTCGTCATGGCCGGGCTTGTCCAACGCAAGTCGGGCTTGCCCAACTTGCGTCACTGCAAAGAGACGCGAGGCGCGCTGCTGTTGCCATCCACGTCTTGTGCGCTCGTGCCAGCCTCGCGGCGTGGGGTGGCCGCCCCCGGGCCGGGCAGCCCCCCCCCCGCCCGGCCCGCGGGGGG
>NZ_JARKII010000005.1:0-81999 GCF_029309855.1 Chelatococcus sp. XZ-Ab1
TGTGTGGGGCCCCCTCGCCCCCGCGGGGGGGGGGGGGGGGGGGGGGGGGGCGCCCCCCCCCCCCCCCGCGGCGCTGCCGCGAGGCTGGAAACCCGGTGGTCCAGCAACTCACGCTTTAGCGGTGACGAGCCCCAGCCATAGCAGGGAGAGCCGTCGTCCCCTGCTGCGCTACGCGCTTCTCTCACGGCTGGCAGCAGGCACGCAACGACTACCCAACCACCACCTGCTCGCGGTGCGCCGCCTGGGCCTCGACGACGGCGACCGCCGTCATGTTGACGATGCCGCGCGCGGTTACCGTCGGCGTCAGCACATGCGCGGGCTTGGCCGGCCCGAGCAGAATGGGTCCGACGGGCAGCGCATCGGCCAGCACCTTGGTGAGCTGGAAGGCGATGTTGGCGGCGTCGAGGTTGGGCATGACGAGCACGTTGGCCTCGCCCTTCAGCCGCGAAGACGGCAGCTTGCGGTCGCGAACCATCTGCGAGATCGCCGTGTCCGCCTGCATCTCGCCGTCGACCTCGAGATGCGGCGCCCTGTCGCGCAGGAGGCCGAGGGCTTCACGCATCTTGAGCGCCGAGCGCGTATCCGCCGAGCCGAAATCCGAATGCGATAGCAAGGCGATGTGCGGCTCGATGCCGAAGCGCGTCACGTGCTCGGCGCACAGCATCGTCATCTCGGCGATCTCTTCGGCGCTCGGGTCCGGCCGCACATGCGTGTCGGCGAGGAAGTAGTGCCCCTTTGAGGTGATGACGAGGCTCATGGCCGAGAATTCGCGCACGCCGGGCGTCAGGCCGATGATGTCGCGGATGTGCTTGAGGCGGGACTGGAAGCGCCCCTCGAGCCCGCACAGCATGGCATCCGCATCGCCGCGCGCGAGCGCGACCGCCGCGATGACGGTGGTGTTGGTGCGCACCAGTGTTTTGGCCGCATCCGGCGTGATGCCCTTGCGCCCCGCGACGTCGAGATAGGTCGCGACATAGTCGCGGTAGCGCGGATCGTCCTCGGGGTTGATGAGCTCGAAATCCTTGCCGGGCCGGATCGAGAGGCCGAAGCGCTTCAGCCGCGTCTCGACGACGGCCGGGCGGCCGATGAGGATCGGCTGGGCGATGCCGTCCTCGATCACCGCCTGGGCCGCCCTGAGCATGCGCTCGTCCTCGCCCTCGGCATAGATGACGCGCTTGGGCTCGGCCTTCGCCTGGGTAAAGACCGGCTTCATGATGAAGCCCGAGCGGAAGACGAAACGCCCGAGCGATTCCCGATAGGCCTCAAGGTCCTCGATCGGCTTGCGCGCCACGCCCGTGTCCATGGCGGCCTTCGCCACGGCCGGCGCGATGCGCAGGATGAGCCGCGGATCGAACGGGCTCGGGATGAGCGAATCGGCGCCGAAGGTGCGCGCCTCCCCTCCATAGGCACGGGCGACGACCTCCGACGGGGCCTCGCGCGCGAGGGCGGCGATCGCTTCCACCGCCGCGGCCTTCATGGCCTCGTTGATGGTCGAGGCATGCACGTCGAGCGCGCCGCGGAAGATGTAGGGGAAGCACAGGACGTTGTTGACCTGGTTCGGATAGTCCGAGCGGCCGGTGCAGATCATGGCGTCCGGCCGCACCGCCACGGCGTCCTCCGGCATGATCTCCGGGTTCGGGTTGGCGAGCGCCAGGATGAGCGGCTTGTCCGCCATCTTCGCCACCATCTCCGGCTTCAGCACGCCGGCGGCGGACAGGCCGAGGAAAACATCCGCCCCGCCGATCACCTCGTCGAGCTTGCGCGCGTCGGTCTTCTGGGCATAGGCCGCCTTCCAGCGATCCATCAGCGCCTCGCGCCCCTCGTAGACGACGCCCTCGATGTCCGTGACCCAGATGTTCTCGCGCCGGGCGCCGAGCGAGACGAGCAGGTTGAGGCAGGCAAGCGCCGCCGCGCCCGCGCCGGAAGCCACGATCTTGACGTCGCCGATCGCCTTGCCCGCAAGCTCCAGCGCATTGGTCACGGCCGCGCCGACGATGATCGCCGTGCCGTGCTGGTCGTCGTGGAAGACGGGAATGCCCATGCGGGCCTTCAGCTGCTCCTCCACCTCGAAGCACTCGGGCGCCTTGATGTCCTCGAGGTTGATGCCGCCGAAGGTGGGCTCGAGCGCCGCCACGACGTCGACCAGCTTGTCGACCGCCGTCTCGGCGAGCTCGATGTCGAACACGTCGATGCCGGCGAACTTCTTGAAGAGGACCGCCTTGCCCTCCATCACAGGCTTCGAGGCGAGCGGCCCGATGTTGCCGAGGCCGAGCACCGCCGTGCCGTTGGAGACGACGGCGACGAGGTTCTGCCGTGCCGTGACGGTGGCGGCCTCGGCCGGGTCGGCGACGATCTCGAGGCAGGCGGCGGCAACGCCCGGCGAATAGGCGAGCGCGAGATCGCGCTGGTTGCCGAGGGGCTTGGTGGGCTGGATCTCGAGCTTACCGGGCCGTGGATTGCGGTGATAGAACAGCGCGCCCGATTTCAGATCCTGCGAGATATTGTCCGCCATACCGTCCCTCCCCGGACCGCCCCTTGCCGACGGTCCCGACCCCATCACGATTTCCGCTCGGCCACCACCAGCCATTGCTTGGCGAGCAGCGTCTCCAGCCGGCCGAAGCTCAGCGCCATCAGGAGCCAGCGCGCATCGGGAAAGCGGAAGCGCTGCACCGAATGCACGCCAACCAGCGTCAGGCCGCCGACCGTCGCCAGCTCCGCCGCCGTCTCCTTGACGAAGAAGCGCAGATGCGTGCGATCGAGCAGCCCTGCGTCGCGATAGCGGAAATCGCCCTTCATCAGCAACCGCCAGATGAATTTCCAGTGCCGGATATTGGGCACCGAGACGATAAGCCGTCCTCCCGGCGCAAGGAGTGCCGACAGGCGTTTCACCATCGTCCAGGGGTCGGCCATGTGCTCGAGCACGTCGAGGCACAGCACGAGGTCGAGCGAGCCGGGCGCGATCTCGGCCTCCAGCGCCGCCGCCTGGGCATCGCCGCGCCACAGCCGGTCGAAATGCGGCTCGGCCTGCGCCGCCACGGCATCGACATACTCGATGCCGCCCTTCCACACCACGGCATGGCGAGCCGCCACGGCCCGCGTGGTCGCGCCGGCGCCGCAGCCGACGTCGAGCAGGCGCGTGACGCGCGCGGGCAGGAAGGGCAGTACCTCGGTGCGGGCGGTGTCGTAATAGCGGTCGAGCATCGTCAGCCGGTCGATCAGGGCCTTCCGCCTAGCAGGTCGTGCCGCCGCAGGCCAGCCTCAATCTCAGCCTCGCCCCCCGTCTCCAGCGCCCCTGAGAGCGGCAAGGACGGCGGCCGTATCGCCGGACAGGAGGAGCGCCATGAGCGGCACCAGCTCGGCCCGCGGGCGCTCCCACCAACGGGCGGCGACGAGCGCCTCGACCGTCGCCTCGTCGAAGCGGCGGCGCACGACCCGCGCCGGATTGCCGACGACGACCGCATAGGCCGGCACGTCGCGCGCCACCACCGCCCGCGCGCCGATGACGGCGCCGGGCCCGATGGTGACGCCGGACAGGATGGTCGCGCCCGAGCCCACCCACACGTCCGCGCCGATGACGACATCGCCGCGCGTCGCCTCGGGCGTCGGCAACCCTCGCGCCTCCGGCCACAGCTCCGGCAGGCCCGAGAAGGGATAGGTCGTCACCCAGTCGGTGCGGTGGTTGCCGCCGAGGAAGACGGTGACGTCATCGGCGAAGGAACAGTAGGGGCCGATGACGAGGCACCCGCCCTCGCCCCAGCGTCGCACGCGCAGCCGGCCATAGCTGTAGTCGCCGATCTGCCAGCCGAAGCGGGCGGCCTCGCGCGCATGGAAGAGGCGCGTGAGGTTGTGGGGATTGGTCCAGCGCCGCCACAGCTTCTCGATCCACATGGCTGTCTCCCTAGTCCAGCCCTTCGCGCGCCAGCGCGCCGCGCCCCGTCAGCCATGCCCACGCCCCGGCGGCCGAGCCGCCGTAGCGCTCGATGAGCCGCCGGTTGAAGGTGAGGCAGGCACCCGCCGCCTTGAGCGCGTTGACGGCGAACATGCCAAACGCCGGATCCGGCAGGCCGTACTTGCGCGACACATAGGCGCGCGACCACGCCTGGTGCCAGCGGGACCGGAAGATGCGGCCCGGCTCCGGCGCGCTGGAGCGGCCGCGCCCGTGCATGGCCCGCGCCGCATCGACATGGATCAGTGCCCGGCCGGAATCGGCCATGCGCCGACACAGGTCGTCATCCTCGTAGAAGAGGAAGATCGTCTCGTCGAAGCCGCCGAGCGCGAGGAAGACGTCCCGCCGGCAGAACAGCGCCGCCCCGGACAGGAAAGGCGCGCAGCAGTCCCCCTCCGGCAGCACGAGGCGCCCGGAAGGATTGTGGAGATAGGGCGAGAGCAGCGAGCGCGGCTGGAAGAAGAAGCGCCCGTCCGCCTCCTCGATGCGCGGGGCGAGGAGCCCGGCATCGGGATAGCGCTCGGCCGCGGCGAGAAGCGCTTTGACCGCACCGGCATCGAGCACGAGGTCCGGATTGACGATGAGGACGAATTCGCTCGCGGCGGCCCGCACGCCGATGTTGCTGGCGCGGCCGTAGCCCTCGTTGCGGGCGCTGCGGATCACCCGCGCGCCGAGATGCTCGGCAAGCGCGGTCGAGCCGTCGCGGCTCGCATTATCGACGACGATCGCCGCGGCGCCGCAGGCCGCGACGGCCGCCAGGCAGGTCGGCAGGCAATGGGCCGAATCGTGGGTGACGACGACCGCCGTGACGGCCGAGGCATCGAGCGGCAAGACAGAACCCGTCGAAGAAGGGCCCGGAGCCCGGAAAACAGGCGAAGGGCCGGCGGCGGCCGGCCCTTCGTCGCTTTGACGCAAATCAGGCTGCAAGACAAGTCGAGCGGACGAATGGCCGGCGTGAGGGCCGACGCGCCTCAGCCGCCGCGCCGCCCGCTCATTGCCCGCCGCACGAGCGGGATGACGGCATAGACCATGCCGAAGACCATGAGCGGCACGATGGCGAGTGTGCGCAGGAAGACCGGCCAGTCCTCCATCAGCGGCCCGAGACCGTAGAGGATGGCGGTGATCAGCACATAGGCCCCGGGAATGAGGGCGAGCGAGAAGCGCAGGCGCGACGGCTGCGCTGCAGGAGAGGCGGCGGGGGAAGGAGAAGAAGGGGAAACAGCGGAAGGCATGGGGAACCGTCTCCGTAGAAAACGAAACGATCCGTATCGTTTCGGCCATGGATATAAACGGGCCGTTTCGTTATGTTAAGGGGCGGAGCGAAAAAACCTGCAGGAAACCGGAGGAGCCCCATGTCCCGCCCCCCTCGTCCGCCGGCGGGCGTCCCGCCGAGCGAGCCGGCCGACAGGTCGATCCCGCCCGACGCGGACGATGACGACGGAGCCCCCTCCCCGTCCGGCACGGCAGGCGGGCGCGGCCGCCGCACCTCCATCGGCGCGCGGCGCAACCCGGCGAGCGAGGCGGCGGTCATCGCCGCCGCACGATCCTTGTTGCAGGAAAAAGGTTACGCGGGCTTTTCCATCGACGAGGTGGCGCGCCGCGCGGGCGCCGGCAAGCCGACGATCTACCGCTGGTGGCCGACGAAGGCCGACCTCTTCATCGCCATCTACCAGGCGGACAAGGCGGCCGCCATCGCCATGCCCGACACGGGCTCGCTGGCGCGGGACCTGCGCACGCTCGTCAACGCGCTCTGGGCCTTCTGGCGCACGACGCCCTCGGGTGGCGCCTTCCGCGCCCTCATCGCCGAGGCGCAGACCAACCCCGTCTCCCTCGCCGCCTTGCGCGACCGCTTCGTCCCCCAGCACATGTGCCGCCTGCGGGAAGTCTTCGACCGGGCCGTGGAGCGCGGCGAGATCGCGCCCGACAATGTCGAGGCGCTCGTCGAGCTCTATTTCGGCTTCAACTGGTTCCGCCTCCTGATGAACCGCATCGACGACGACCCGGACCACGTGGCGCGGGCCGTGCAGATGATGGTCGAGGGGGCGCGGCGGTAGGCTATTCCACGAGCGGGATCGCCTCGCCGAGGGTCAGCCAGTCGGGCCGACGACCGGCATTGAAGAGGGCGGCCGGCGGGCCGACGTCCGCTTGCTCGAAACACCCGGCCGACACGACGAGCCCGTCAGAGATCACCTCCGCCTCCATGTAGAGCTGCGTCCCGCAGACTGGGCAGAAGATCTGCTCCACCCAGCGCCCCGCATCGCTGCCACGCCGGAAGCGGCGATGCTCGCCAGTGGTGCGCACCACGGCGCTCTTGCCGTAGCGCGCCCGCCAGCCGAAGGCCGAGCCCGTCGCCCGCTGGCATTCGCGGCAACCACAGGCATAGACCCGGTCCGGCGGCCCGGCGAGCGTGAGGCTCAGCTGCCCGCAGGTGCAGCGGGCGGTGCGCTCCCGCTCCGCTTCAGGCGGCATGGCGCACCCCGCCCCGCTCGATGAAACGCATCAGCGCCGCGAAATCGTCCGCCGCGTGGCCGGCCGCGAGCGCGGCCTTGAACAGCCCGTCGAGTGCCGCCGGAAGCGCGCGGTCCAGCCCGTGCTCGTCGCCGATGGCCAGGAGATGATGGAAGGCGCTGTAATGCGCCTCGATGGTCGCGAGCGTCGCGGCGTCGCCGCGCCAGCGCCCCTCGCCCACCCGCGCGATGAGATCGTCGGTCGCCGCATCGACCACCGGCTGGAAGTCCCGCATGTATCGGGCATAGGCCTCCAGGCCGATGCCCTCTGCGCGGACCACCGCCAGCGCCTGCAGGGTGCCGAAGAGCTTGCCCCACATCTGCGTCAGCAGCCCCGTGTCGAGCGCGGACGCATGGCCCGCATCCTCGCCGACGAACACGCCGTTGCCGCCGAACACGCGCAGCACGTCGCGATGGCGTTCGAACGCCTGCCGCATGCCGGAGTAGAGTATCGTCGTCTCCGCCCCGCCGATGAAGTTCGGCGTCGCCATGATGGCGCCGTCGAGATAGGCGATGCTCCGCTCCGCCGCCCATCGGCCGGCCTCGCGCGCCTGCCGGGGCGAACCGGACGTGAGCTGCACCACCACCTTGCCGGCGAGCGCGCGTTCCACCGCCAGCATGCGCAGCAGCGCGTCCGCCGCCGCATAATCGATGACATTGACGATGACGACATCCGATGCGGCCACCGCTTCTGCCAGTGATTCAGGGGCGTGCGCGCCCGCCGCGACGAGGGGAGCGACCTTCTCCGGCGAGCGGTTCCATACGCGCGTTTCGATGCCCTCTGCGAGCAAGGCTCTCGCGAACGCCGAGCCCATGCGGCCGGCGCCGACGACACAAGTCTTTGTCATGACGGGAAACCCCACCTATCTTGGCGAGCAGCACCCGCCGGGTTGCCGATTGATAGGCGCGGCCTGGCGACAGTGTAAATTACGCACTTTCAAGTAAGCGCTCACCCCAAGGTAAGTGGTTTTGCAATGAAACGCCTCGAAACCGACGAATGCGGCTTCGCCAGCGCCCTCAATGCCATCTCGGGCAAGTGGAAGATGGGCATCCTGTGGGAAGTGACGCTCCGGCCCCGCTGTTTCGGCGAGCTGCGCCGGCTGCTGCCGGGCGTGAGCGAGAAGGTTCTGGCGCAGCAACTGCGCGAGATGGAGGCCGACGACCTCATCCGCCGCGAGGTCTTCCCCGGCGCCGTGCAGAAGGTGGAATATTCCGCGACCGACTTCGGCCGCAGCCTCAACGAGGCCGTCGACGCGCTGTCGCGCTGGGGCAAGGAGTTCGAGAAGCGGCAGGAGCGCAAAGCGATGGTGGCCTGACGCCTCAAGGGACCGTCTCCGCCGCCGAAAAGGAAGGGCGCCCGCTGGGGCGCCCTCGACATTGCCGGTCCGGCTCACTTCTCCGGCAGGTTCAGCCGGATGTGCAGCTCCCTGAGCTGCTTCATCGTCACCTCGGACGGCGCGCCCATCATCAGGTCCTCCGCCCGCTGGTTCATGGGGAAGAGGACGACCTCGCGCAGGTTCTGCTCGTTGCAGAGCAGCATGACGATGCGGTCGACGCCCGGGGCGATGCCACCGTGCGGCGGGGCGCCGTAGCTGAGGGCGCGCAGCATGCCGCCGAACTTCGCCTCCAGCACGTCCTCGCCGTAGCCGGCGATGGCGAAGGCCTTGCGCATGATGTCCGGCCGGTGGTTACGGATGGCGCCCGACGACAGCTCCACGCCGTTGCAGACGATGTCGTACTGGAAGGCCGTGATGCCGAGGATCGTCTTCTCGTCCGCCGGGTCGAGCGCCAGGAAGGCGTCGTGGTCGAAGTTCGGCATGGAGAACGGGTTGTGGGAGAAGTCGATCTTCTTCTCCTCCTCGTTCCACTCGAACATCGGGAAGTCGGTGATCCAGCACAGGTCGAAGCGCTCACGGTCGATGAGGTCGAGCTCCTCGCCGATGCGCGTGCGCGCCTTGCCGGCGAGCCCGGCCGCCTTGGCCTCCTCCCCCGCCGAGAAGAACACGGCGTCTCCGGCGCGCACACCGGCGGCCAGGGCGATGGCGGCCTGCGCCTCGGCCGGCACGAACTTGGCGATCGGCCCCTTGCCGACGAGTTCGCCCCCCTCGTCCTCGAAGACGATGTAGCCGAGCCCCGGCGCGCCCTCGCCCCGCGCCCAGTCGTTGAGCTTGTCGAAGAACGAGCGCGGCTGGCCCGCCGCCCCCGGCGCGGGGATGGCACGCACCACGCCGCCGGCCTTGATGACGTTCTTGAAGGCGTTGAACGTCACGTCCTCGCGCAGGAACTCGGCGGTGACGTCGGCGATGATGATGGGGTTGCGCAGGTCCGGCTTGTCGACGCCGTATTTCAGCATCGCCTCGGCGTAGGGAATGCGCGGGAAGACGGGCGTCACCGGCCGGCCCTCGCCGAATTCCTCGAAGACGCCGCGCAGCACCGGCTCCACCGCCTGGAACACGTCCTCCTGCGTGACGAAGCTCATCTCGATATCGAGCTGGTAGAACTCGCCCGGCGAGCGGTCGGCACGCGCGTCCTCGTCGCGGAAGCAGGGCGCGATCTGGAAATAGCGGTCGAAGCCGGCGATCATCGTCAGCTGCTTGAACTGCTGCGGCGCCTGCGGAAGGGCGTAGAACTTGCCCGGATGCAGGCGGCTCGGCACCAGGAAGTCGCGCGCCCCCTCCGGCGAGGAGGCGGTGAGGATCGGCGTCTGGAACTCGAAGAAGCCGCCCTCCTTCATGCGCCGGCGCAGCGAATCGATGATCTGGCCGCGCTTGACGATGTTCTGGTGCAGCTTCTCGCGCCGAAGGTCGAGGAAGCGGTACTTGAGCCGCGTCTCCTCGGGGAAGTTCTGCTCGCCGAAGACCTGCATCGGCAGTTCGCCCGCCGGGCCCAGCACCTCGATCTCCGTGATGTAGAGCTCGACGTTGCCTGTCGGCAGCTCCGGGTTCTCGGTGCCGGCCGGGCGGTTGCGCACCTTGCCGTCGACGCGCACCACCCATTCCGAGCGCAGGGTGTCGGCCACCTTGAAGGCCGGCGAATCCGGATCGACGACGCATTGCGTCAGCCCGTAATGATCGCGCAGATCGATGAACAGCACGCCGCCGTGGTCGCGAATGCGATGGCACCAGCCCGAGAGGCGAACGGTCTCGCCGACATGGGTTTCGCGGAGCGCGCCGCAGGTATGTGAACGGTAGCGATGCATGGGCACGGTGTTCCGGCTCGACGATCGGACGAAGGGTGAATGAGCGCCCGCGCGCGGCAACGGCGCGGCCGCGGGAGAAGCCCACGAGACGGCACGAATGTCAAGGATAGGCCGCGACAAGCGGCCAAGTCTGAGTTATAGCGCGAATACCATGGACTTGATTGCTACGACCGACGCCCTCGCCGCCGCCTGTGCCCGCCTCGCCAAATTCCCCTTCGTCACCGTGGATACGGAATTTCTGCGGGAGACGACGTATTATGCCAAGCTCTGCCTGATCCAGATGGCGAGCCCGGCCGAGGCCGTGCTCGTCGATCCCCTGGCGGAGGACATGGACCTTGCGCCCTTCTATGCGCTGATGGCCGATACCAACGTGGTCAAGGTCTTCCACTCGGCGCGGCAGGACATCGAGATCATCTGGCAGGGCGGCAGCGTCATCCCGACCCCGCTCTTCGACACGCAGGTCGCCGCCATGGTCTGCGGCTATGGCGACTCGGTGTCCTACGAGCAACTGGTCAACGACCTCGCCAAGGCACGCATCGACAAGTCTTCCCGCTTCACGGACTGGTCGCGCCGCCCGCTCAGCGAGCAGCAGCTCGCCTATGCCCTCTCGGACGTGACGCATCTGCGCACCGTCTATGCGGCGCTGCATGCGGACCTGGCCGAGAGCGGGCGCGAAAGCTGGCTCGACGAGGAGATGGCGGTGCTCACCGCGCCCGCCACCTACGACACCCATCCCGAGGATGCCTGGCAGCGCCTCAAGGGGCGCATCAAGAAGCCGAAGGAAGCCGCGGTGCTGATGGAGATCGCGGCCTGGCGCGAGCGCGAGGCTCGCAGCCGCAACGTGCCGCGGTCGCGCATCATGAAGGACGACGCCCTCATCGACATCGCCGTGCACGCGCCGACGACGCCGGAGGCGCTCGGCGCGCTGCGCTCCGTCCCCAACGGCTTCGAGCGCTCGCGCCCGGCCGGCGACATCCTCGCCGCCGTCGCACGCGGCGTGGCGCGCGATCCGAAGTCCGTCAGCCTCGGCGAGCGCGGCCGCAAGGCCGGCACCAACGGCGCCACCATCGAGATGCTCAAGGTGCTGTTGAAGGCTGTGGCGGAGAACGAGCGGGTCGCCCCGAAGATCCTCGCCACGGTGGATGACCTCGAGGCCATCGCCCTCGACGACGAGGCGGACGTGCCGGCGCTCACCGGCTGGCGGCGCCAGCTCTTCGGCGAGAAGGCACTCGCCCTGAAGGCCGGGCGCCTGGCGCTCACCGTGGACCGCGGGCGCGTGCGCCTCATCGAATATTGATTAGGCCGCCTCGCTGAGGAACTCGTCGAGGGCACCGACGAGGAACTGGGCCGATGGGGTGAAGTCCTGCGACAGGGCGGCGAGGCTCTGCGCGGCATCGCGCGTTTTGGCCACCGTCCCACCCATGGCCGACAGGCTCTCGTTCAACAGCGACAACGTCGCCACGCCTGCCCCCGAATCCCTATTGTGCAACGCGCACGTTGTGGAGACCCGGCATTGCGGAACCGTTACCCTTGCGTGAAACTTCTGCGACAGACCTTTGTAGTAAAATCCGTTTCCAGTCCCACGAGGCCTACCTGCCATTCTGGATGAGGGGCTCGCGGCCGACGAGGCGTGCGAGCTGTTTGACCCGGTTCAAGAGCCGGTCGCTCGCGAGCGCAGCGAGGTCGCCGGGCAGCGCCAGCACCAGCTTGCCGCCGTGCCCCGTGATCGGCGCCCGCGGCAGGACCCCCGGCATGGCCGCCGAGACGAGATAGGCGACCCGCATGGCACCGCCGAGGATGCGCGCCCGGTCGATCATCCGGGTCGTCACCAGTTCCCGGATGCGCGGGCTGATGTCGTCCACCGACAGGCCGACATGGCGGAAGAAGACCGACAGGGCCAGGAAGGCGCGGCCGGGATGGTCGACGCCGACGAAGGCGGCATGGGCGATGATGTTGAGCCCCTGCTCGCCGCGATAGTCGGGATGCGCGCGCCAGCCGATGTCGGCGAGGAGGCACGCGGCATGGCGCAGGCGGCGTTCCTCCCCCGTCTCGTCGAGGTGGAGCGAGGCAACGAGCTTGTCCGTCCAGCCGATCAGTTCCTCGCCGTGCATCGGCGCGCGCGAGCGCAGCAGGTTGAGCTCGCGCGCCGCGGAGAGCAGCGGATCCGTCCGCCGCTCCTCGTTGGACAACTTCTCGTAGAGCAGCCCTTCGCGCACCCCCTGCGCCGAGATGACGACCTTCTTGGGTTTGCCCTTGCGGATGATCTCTTCCAGCAGCAGCGCCCCGTAGCCGAGCAAGGGCCGGCGGGCCGCCGAGACCGCCTCGATCGATTCGAGCGTGTCGGCATCGACGCGCTCGACGATCTTGGCGAAGTCCGTGACGTCCTTCGGCGCCACCGTATAGCCGTGCATCACGTGCAGCGGATAGCCTTTCTGCGTCATGTGCAGGCGCGCCAGGGCGCGCCACGTGCCGCCGACGGCATAGAAGGTGCGCCCCTTCAGGCGCTCCAGCGGCTCAGCCTTGGCGAAGGCGTCGCGCACCACCTTCGAGGCCTTGCGTATGTTGCCGCCGGTCGTGTCCTGCAGCGCGAGGCCCCCGAGCGGCAGCGAGACACCCTTGCCGAGTTCGAAACCGCGCACGTCGATGAGCTCGAGGCTGCCGCCACCCATGTCGCCGACGACGCCGTCGGCATCGTGGAAGCCGGACATGACGCCGAGCGCCGAGAGCTGCGCCTCCCGGCTGCCCGAGATGAGCTCGATGGGATGGCCGATCGCCGCCTCGGCCCGGGCGAGGAAGTCCGGCCCGTTCTCGGCGTCGCGCGCCGCCGCCGTCGCCAGCACGTGCACCGAGCCGACCTGCATGAGCCCGCACAGGACGCGAAAGCGCGCCAGCGCCCTGAGCGCCTTCTCGACGGCATCGTCGTGCAGCCGCTTCGTCGTCGCCACACTGCGGCCGAGGCCGCAGAGGACCTTTTCGTTGAAGATCGGCGTCGGCGCCCGCGTCATGCCCTCGTAGGCGACGAGGCGGACCGAGTTGGAGCCGATATCAACGATGGCCACCGGTGAGCCGACGTCGAGTCGGCCCGGGGCACGCAGTTCAGGCAGAGGATCCCTTGGCGAGGGTCCTGGGGCGCGAATCCTTGAGAGACTTTCCACGTCCAGACAGACTCGGGTTCGTCATGAAGTACTGATGAGCGTTGAAGGACTGCTCCCCCTTGCCCGGGATGATGCGCTTGCTCGTCCCATCGGGCAATACAGTCCAGCTCTGCTCGTTGTCCAGCAGATTGGCGAGCATGATCTGCTCGAGGATCTGCTCGTGCACGGTCGGATTAGAGATCGGCAGCAGCGCCTCGACCCGCCGATCGAGGTTTCGCTGCATCAGGTCGGCGGAGGAAATGTAGAGATGCGCCTTGGCATGCGGCAGCCCGTGCCCGTTGCCGAAGGCGTAGATGCGGCTGTGCTCGAGGAAGCGGCCGACGATGGACTTGACGCGGATGTTCTCCGACAGGCCCGGAATGCCGGGCCTGAGGCAGCAGATGCCGCGCACGATGAAGTCGACCTGCACGCCGGCTCGGCTCGCCTCGTAGAGCGCGTCGATGATCGTCGAATCGACCAGCGAGTTGCACTTGCCCCAGATCTGGGCCGGGCGGCCGGCCTTCGCATGGGCGATTTCCTCCTCAATATGCTTGAGGAGGCGCGCCTTCAGCGTCACGGGAGACACGGCCATGCGCTCAAGCTCGGCCGGCTCGGCATAGCCGGTGATGAAGTTGAAGATGCGCGCAACGTCCCGCGCGATGACGGGGTCGGCCGTGAAGAACGACAGGTCGGTGTAGATGCGCGCCGTGATCGGGTGGTAGTTGCCCGTGCCGACATGGCAATAGGTGACGAGTTGCCCGCCTTCGCGGCGCACCACCGACGACAGCTTGGCGTGGGTCTTGAGCTCGATGAAGCCGAAGACCACCTGCGCTCCTGCCCGTTCGAGGTCCCGCGCCCAGCGGATGTTGGCCTCCTCGTCGAATCGCGCCTTGAGCTCGACGAGCGCCGTCACGGACTTGCCGGCCTCGGCCGCCTCCGCGAGCGCCTTGACGATGGGCGAGTCCGACGAGGTGCGGTAGAGCGTCTGCTTGATGGCCACCACATTGGGATCGCGTGCCGCCTGCTGCAGGAACTGCACCACCACGTCGAAGGATTCGTAGGGGTGGTGGACGACGATGTCCTTCTGGCGGATGGCGGCGAAGCAATCGCCCCCGTGCTCGCGGATGCGTTCGGGAAAGCGCGGGTTGTAGGGCTTGAACTTGAGGTCGGGCCGGTCGAGCCCGACGAGCTGGCTGAGCTCGTTGAGCGCCAGCATGCCCTCGACCACGAAGATCTCGTCCGTTGTCACATTGAGTTCGTCGGCGACGAAGGCACGCAGCCCCTCGGGCATGGCCGCCTCGACCTCGAGTCGGATGACGCTGCCGCGGCGACGCTGTTTGAGGGCCGATTCGAACAGGCGCACCAGGTCTTCCGCCTCTTCCTCGATTTCGAGGTCGCTGTCGCGGATGACGCGGAAGCCCCCCTGTCCCTTCACCGTGTAGCCGGGGAAGAGCTTGGCCGTGAATAGGACGATGAGTTGTTCGAGCGCGATGAAGCGCTGGGCCCCCGTCTCGGCGAAATCCGGCAGGCGTACGAAGCGCTCCACCCGACTCGGCACGCGGATCAGCGCATTGAGCGAGCGGTTGTCGCTCTGGCGGAAGAGTGCCAGCGCCAGCGTGAAGCCGAGGTTGGAGATGAACGGGAACGGATGGGCCGGATCGACGGCGAGCGGTGTCAGCACCGGGAAAACGTGGTGAAGGAAATAATCGTCGAGCCACAGCCGCTCGGCCCTCGTCAGTTGTCCGGCATCGACGAGGACGATGCCGTTCTCGAGCAGTTCGTCCCTGAGCTCGCGCCAGCGGCGCTGCTGGTCGCTGGCGAGCACCGACACCTCGGCGCCGATGCGCATCAGCTGCTCGGCCGGCGTCAGCCCGTCCTGCGACTGGGTCATGACGCCCGAACGCACCTGGCCCCGCAGGCCCGCGACACGCACCATGAAGAACTCGTCGAGATTGTTGGCGGAGATCGACAGGAAACGCAGTTGCTCCAGCAGCGGATGGCGCTTGTTGGAGGCCTCCTCCAGCACCCGGCGGTTGAACTGCAGCCAGGATAGTTCGCGGTTGATGAAGCGTTCGGGCGACTGGCGCAGCGCCTCGACAGCGGCCGCCTCGGCCGCAACGGCCTCGCCCTGATCGAGCTTCACCGCCTCGCTCGGCCCGCCCGCCGGCTTGATCGCCTCGAGGTTCACCGTCCGCTCCCTTGTCATGTCGTTGCCGCCCTGGCTCGTCCTTGTGCGTCCATTCCAAGACAGACGCATGACGGCCCGGAAGCGGCGCCCGGCGGCTTACCACGCCGCACCTCAGCCTCCCACCGGCACGGCCGGGATGCAACCTTCGCGGAGGCGTCAGCTTTCGCCCATGGCGAGCGTGTCGAGGACAGCAAGGGCGAGCGGCCGCGTGATGCGCCGGCCGCGGCTCAAGGCCTCCCGGTCGAGGGCGGCAACGAGGCGCTGGGCAGCGGCGAGCGACCGCTCCATGCGCGGCAGGATGGACTCGACCACATTGGTATCGACGACGAGCTGCCGGTCGACGAAGAGCTTGACGAGGACGGCGCGCAGGAGCGCCTCGTCCGGCGCGCCGATGTCGACCGCCGGCGATTGCCGCAGGCGCGAGAGGAGGTCGGGCGTGGCAAGGCCCCAGGCCTCCGGCGCCGTCCGCGCTGTCAAGAGCAGGCTGCTGCCGGTGCTGCGCAGGGCGTTGAGGAGGTGGAAGAAGGCATGCTCGTCGAGCGGGCTGCGGTCGCAATCCTCCACTACCAGAGCCGGTGCGCCGGCAAGCTCCGGCACGGCCGGAAGCGTCACGGCGGCGGCATCGGCGACAGTCGCACCGGCGCGCTCGGCCCACATGACGGCAAGATGCGTCTTGCCCGCCCCCTCCGGTCCGACGAGGCGCAGGACGGGATGCGGCCAGTCGGGCCAACGCTCGATCAGGGCATAAGCGGCCTCGTTGCACGGGCTGACGAGGAAATCCTCCGCCCCGTAGCGTGGCATCAGCGCCAGATCGAGCGGCAGTTGCCGGGGCTTGTCCGCCATGGGCCGGCTCACGCGTCCGTCTCCGGCCGGGGCGGTGGCGGCAGGCCCTCGTCATAGAGCGAGCTTGCCAGATACTGCCGCACGGCAAAGCGCGCGAGGACGCCGAGCGCCGCGGCGATCGGCACGGCAAGGAGAAGGCCGACGAAGCCGAACAGCGAGCCGAAGGCGAAAAGCGCGAACATCAGCCAGACCGGGTGCAGCCCCACCGCATGACCGACGAGCTTGGGCGACAGGATGTTGCCCTCGAGGAACTGGCCGGCGAAGAAGATGGCGAGGGTCGCGCCGATCATGATGTAGTCGGGCCAGAACTGCACGATGGCGACGCCGACGGAGAGCACGAGGCCAGTCAGCGAGCCGACATAGGGGATGAAGCTGATGAGCCCGGCCCCAAGCCCGATGAGCGCCCCGAAGTTGAGGCCGATGAGCGAGAGGCCGACGGCATAGAACGTGCCGAGGATGATGCACACCAGCGCCTGGCCGCGGATGAAGCCGGCGATTGCCCCGTCCATCTCGCGGGCGAGCTGGCGGATGGTCGGCGCGTGCCGACGCGGCAACCAGTTGTCGAGGGTCGCGATCATCCGGTCCCAGTCGACGAGCAGGTAGAAGGCGACGACCGGCGTCACGACGAGCAGGGCGAAGACGTTGACGATGGCCTGCCCGCCCGACCACAGCGATTGCAGGAAGGCGCCGAGCCAGCGCGCCCCCTCCGAGACGACGTTGCCGAGGGACTGCTGCACGTCCTGCAGCACGGCAGGGCCGCCGAGCCGCTCCAGCAGCGTGCCCCCCTGCTCGGCGGCCAGCTGCTGCAGGCGCGACACCGTCTCCGGCAGCTTGCCGATGAAGGCAGCGAGCTGGTTGGCGACAATGGGGACGAGCAGGACGAGCGCGACAATGAAGAGGAGGATGAAGATGCCGAGGATGAGGAGCGTCGCCCACAACCGGCCGAGGCCGATCCGCTCCAGCCGGTCCGCCAGCGGATCGAGCAGATAGGCCAGCGCCAGACCCGCCACGAAGGGCAGCAACATGTCGCGCAGCACGTAGAGTCCCGTGACGACGAGGATCAGAGCCACCAACCAGAAGACGACCTGCCGCTGCGCGATCATGCGATATCCCGAGCTGCCGCCGGCAGCGCCTGTTCCTTGCGGACCCTTACCGGGCGCGGTTACGTGGCCATATGCCGCAGCCACAGAGCGAGATAGGCGCCCGCCGACAGCAGCGTCAAGAGCGCCACGGCCGCGAGCGCAAGATCGTGGACAACGGCGAGATCGAGCCCCAAGGCCCTTGCGCCGAGCACGAGGCCGGCAAAGCCGATCTGCGCGACGGTCGTCATCTTGCTGACCCACAGCGGCCGGATGGCGAGCGGCCGCGCCATGAGCCACGAGAGGACGATCGCCATCAGGATCATGATGTCGCGGAAGACGACGAGGATCGCAACCCACCCCGGCAGGACGCCGACGACGGCGAGGCTCACGTAGATCGAGATGAGCAGCGCCTTGTCGGCGAGCGGGTCGAGATAGGCGCCGAGTTCGCTCTGCAGGCCGAAGCGCCGCGCGAGGAAGCCGTCGACCGCGTCGGAAAGGCCGGCGACGGCGAAGAGCACGAAGGCCGCGAGCCACTGTCCCGAACCGATCATGGCGATGACGACGGGCACGAGGATGAGGCGGGCGATCGTGATGAGATTGGGCAGGGTCATGTCGGTGGGTCGGGACGAGGATGCCCCCAATCTAGGCAGCGCGGCCGCGCTGTGCGAGCCCCGGAAGCACCAAGGGCCCGTGTCGGGTCTTGCACAGCGGCGCCCGGCATCGTACTGCCCGGACTTAAAGAGCGTGCGGCGCGCGCCCCGGAGCCTGGTCACGATGCAGAAGCCCCCGAAGAACGGTCTCACCTATGCCCAGTCCGGCGTCGACATCGATGCCGGCAACGCCATGGTCGAGGCCATAAAGCCGCTCGTGCGCGCCACGAAGCGCCCCGGCGCCGACACCGAGATCGGCGGCTTCGGCGGCCTCTTCGATCTGAAGGCGGCAGGCTTTCGCGATCCGATCCTCGTTGCGGCCAACGACGGCGTCGGCACAAAGGTGAAGATCGCCATCGACACCGGCATCCACGACACCGTCGGCATCGATCTCGTCGCCATGTGCGTCAATGACCTCGTGGTGCAGGGTGCCGAACCGCTCTTCTTCCTCGACTATTACGCCACCGGCAAGCTCGAGCCGGAGGCGGGCGTCGCCATCGTCAAGGGCATCGCCGAGGGCTGCCGCATCGCCGGCTGCGCGCTGATCGGCGGCGAGACGGCCGAGATGCCCGGCCTCTATGCGCAGGGCGACTACGATCTTGCCGGCTTCGCCGTCGGCGCCGCCGAGCGCGGCATGCTCCTGCCCCGGCCCGATATCGGCGCGGGCGACGTCGTGCTCGGCCTCGCCTCCTCGGGCGTTCACTCGAACGGCTTCTCGCTGGTGCGCAAGGTGGTCGAGACCACTGGCCTCGGCTGGGAGGACGATGCCCCCTTCGCGCCCGGGACGCCGCTCGGCCGGGCGCTGCTGGCACCGACGCGCATCTATGTGCGCTCCGTCCTCGCCGCGCTGAAGGCCGGCGCCGCCGTCAAGGGTCTCGCCCACATCACCGGCGGCGGCTTTCCGGACAACATCCCGCGCGTCCTGCCCAAAGGGCTCGGCGTCAGGCTCGACCTCTCCGCCATCGCGGCTCCGCCGGTCTTCGGCTGGCTGGCCCACGCGGGCGGCATTGCCGAGGCGGAGATGCTGCGCACCTTCAACTGCGGTATCGGCATGGTCGTCATCGCCGCGGCGGACGAGGCCGATGCTGTCGTCGGCCACCTCGCCGACGCCGGCGAGACGGTCTGCCGGCTCGGCGAGGTCGTCATGGCCGCCGAGGGCACCGAGCGGGTGGCGACAACGGGACATCTCGTCCTGTGACCGCCGCCCCGACCAAGAAGCGCGTGGCCGTGCTCATCTCCGGTCGCGGCTCCAACATGACGGCGCTGATCGCGGCAGCCGCCGATCCGGCCTTTCCGGCGACGATCGCGCTCGTCCTGTCCAACCGGCCCGATGCAGCCGGGCTCGCCGTGGCCGTGGAGGCGAACGTCCCGACGGCGGTCGTCGACCATAAGCCACACGGCAAGGACCGGGCGGCCTTCGAGCGCATTCTGGACGAGACCCTGCGCGCGGCCGGCATCGACATCGTCTGCCTCGCCGGCTTCATGCGCGTGCTGACGCCGTGGTTCGTCGAGCGCTGGACGGGGCGGATGCTCAACATCCACCCTTCCCTGCTGCCCGCCTTCCGCGGCCTCGACACTCACGCCCGCGCGCTCGCCGAGGGCGTGCGCCTGCACGGCTGCACCGTGCATTTCGTGGTGCCGGAGCTTGACGCCGGCCCGGCCGTCATGCAGGCAGCCGTGCCGGTGGTGCCGGGCGACACGCCCACGAGCCTCGCCACGCGCGTTCTCACGCAGGAGCACCGCATCTACCCGGCCGCCCTCGCGCTCGTCGCCTCGGGCGCCGTCGCGCTCGACGCTGACGGCCGCATCGCCGGCCCGCCGGCAGCGGAATTCACCACCCACGAGGCGCTTGTCAGCCCGCCGATTCCGGGGTGAACTCCAGGAACGACGAGCGTGCCGGCCTTCCCCACGTCATGGCCGGGCACGCCCCGGCCATCCGCGCCTTCAGCGTCGCACGACGTCAGGGCGTGGATGCCCGCAACAGGCGCGGGCATGACGGCGAGGACGGTTGATCGTCGCAGTGCACGTCCGCATATCGGAACCTGAACAGAGTCCTGAACGATCCAAGACGGCCGGCTGCGGCGCCGGCGAGCCGGAGCGCACCGACCGGGATCAGATAGGCCGTCTGAGATTGCAGGCGTCGAGCGCTTCGAGCGCCTTTCCACGCGCGCTGTCGTTGAAGTAGCCGGTCTGGCGGAAAGCGGCGATTTCGTCCTGCGTCATCGCCGCGATGGTGCGGCGGGCATAGCAGCGGCAGGGCTCACGCAGCGTCTCGCGCGGCGTGGCCATGATCTTCGCCTGGGTGACGAGGCAGGCGTCATAGGCCCGTTCGCGGATCTGCGCCGGCGAGAGATTGGCGGCCGTCGGGTCGGGCGGCGGCAAGGGTGCCGTCGTTCCGGAAGCAAGCGCTGGCAAGGCGGCGGTCATCGCGACCGCGAACACGAATGCACCCGAAACAGTCGCAAGACGCACGATCAACCTCCTTCTAGTCGAGACCTTACGCCCGAATCTGCTCCGCCCGTCGGAGCCAGACGCGGTTGTCGTGGAAGGCCGCGCCGCCGTAGGGCGCCACCTGGTCGGCGCCGGTCAGCGTGTTGATGCCCCTGCCGTCCACGAAGCTGGCGTTGGGCCAGATCGATTCCGCGATGAGCACGCCGCGCCGCACCCCGTCATAGAGGCGCGCATGGAGCCGCACCGTGCCGCGCGAATTGCCGATCGCAACGAGCATGCCATCTTCGATGCCGCTCGCCGCCGCGTCCTGCGGATGAATGAACAGCTCCGGCCGGCCGCCCTCCTTCTGCGCCGAGGTCGGCGTCTCGGTGAAGGAGGAGTTGAGAAAGTTGCGCGCCGGGCTCGTGGCGAGGCGAAAGGGATGGCGCTCGTCCGCCGTCTCGATCGCGGTCCAGTGGTCCGGCAGGGCCGGCAGGTGCTCGTGCGGACCGAAGAGACCGCTGCGCGGCGCCGGCACCTTCGTCCAGTCCGGCTTGAAGCGGAACTTGCCGTCCGGCCAGTTGAAGCCGTCGAGGAAGTGCGCGTGCCGGAACGGCGGCTGGATGTCGATCCACTTGTTTTCCTCGAGCTCGGCGAGCCGGCCGCGCTTCGAGTTCTCCAGCGTCCAGTCGATCAATTCGCGCGGGCTCATCGCGAAGCCCGGATGCTCGGCGCCGAGCCGTTCGGCCAGCGCGGCAATGACCTCGTGGTTGGAGCGGCACTCGCCCGGCGGCTCGACCAGCTTCGGCCCGAGCAGGATGTGCTGCTGGCCGCCCGCCTGGTAGAGGTCGTCGTGCTCGAGGAACATCGTCGCCGGCAGCACGATGTCCGCCATCAGCGCCGTCTCGGTCATGAACTGCTCATGCACGCAGACGAACAGGTCCTCGCGGGCGAAGCCGCGCTTCACCAGCTCCTGCTCGGGCGCCACCGAGACAGGATTGGTGTTCTGGATGAGGAGCGCCTTCACCGGCCCGCCGCCGCGCAGCGCTTCCGCATCCCCCGTCAGCACGCGCCCGATCTGCGACTGGTCGAGCTGGCGCACCGAGCGATCGAGGGCATCGAGCCCCTCGATCATGGTCTTGCGCCACCCATAGACGCCGCTGTTGCTGTGGAAGGCGCCGCCGCCCTCGTACTGCCAGGCGCCGAGCACCGCGGGCACCGAGAGCGCGGCATGCATGTTGACCGAGCCGTTGCGCTGGCGCGCGAAGCCGTAGCCGAGGCGGAAATAGGCCCGCGGCCGCTCGCCGAGGAGCCTGGCGAAGGCCTCGATCTCCTCGACCGCAAGGCCCGTGACGGCCGCGGCCCATTCGGGCGTGCGCGTCTTGAGATGCGCCTCGAGCTCCTCGGGGCAGTCGGTATATTGCGCGAGATAGGCTCGGTCCGCATGACCGTCGCGGAAGAGCACGTGCATGACGGCGCAGGCGAGCGCCCCGTCCGTGCCGGGCTTGACCAGCAGCGCCATGTCGGCCTGCTTCATCGTCGCATTCATGTAGATGTCGATGGCGACGATCTTCGCCCCCCGCTCCTTGCGGGCGCGCAGGGCGTGGGTCATCACGTTGACCTGGGTGTGCACCGCATTGGTGCCCCAGATGACGACGCAGTCGGACTTCGCCATCTCACGCGGATCGGCGCCGGCGAGCAGCCCCGTGCCGGCGATGTAGCCCGTCCAGGCCGAGGTGGTGCAGATGGTCGAGAACTGGCCGGAGTATTTCTTGACGTGGCGCAGGCGGTTGATGCCGTCCCGCATCACGAGGCCCATGGTGCCGGCGTAGTAATAGGGCCAAACGGCTTCCGCGCCATATTCGGCCTCTACGGCGCGGAAGCGCTCGGCCACCGTGTCGAGGGCCTCGTCCCAGGAGATGCGCTCGAACCGGCCTGATCCTTTCGGGCCGGTGCGCTTCAAAGGGTAAAGCAGCCGGTCGGGATGGTGGATGCGCTCGGCATAGCGGGCCACCTTGGCGCAGATGACACCGGCCGTGTAGCTGTTGTCGCGCGAGCCATGGATGCGGCCGATTGTCTTGCCGTCGATCACCTCCACGTCGAGCGCGCAGGTGGAGGGGCAGTCGTGCGGACAGGCGGAATGCCCGCGGGTGATCTTCGGCTGGACGGTCATCGTTCCACGAAAGCTGCGTTACGGCCTGCGATCATGCCGGGAGCACCCCGGCCCTGTCGAGTGCGCGCCCCATGAAAAAAGGCGAGCCGAGGCCCGCCCTTTCGTCATGGCATCACGCGCGACTGAGGTGTCAGCCGACGATCTCGTTGCCGGCGAAGAACTGGGCGATCTCCACCGCCGCCGTCTCCGGCGCATCCGAGCCATGCACCGAGTTCTCGCCTACGGACTTGGCGAAGAGCTTGCGGATGGTGCCCTCGGCGGCGTTGGCCGGGTTGGTTGCACCCATCACCTCGCGGTACTTGGCGATGGCGCCCTCCCCCTCGAGCACCTGCACGACGACCGGGCCGGAGACCATGAAGTCGACGAGTTCGCCGAAGAAGGGGCGCTCCCTGTGCACGGCGTAGAAGGTCTCGGCCTGCTCCCGGGTCATGCGGATGCGCTTCTGGGCGACGATGCGCAGGCCCGCCTTCTCGATGACGGCGTTGATGGCGCCGGTCAGGTTGCGCTCGGTCGCGTCGGGCTTGATGATGGAAAAGGTACGCTCGAGGGCCATCGGTCGCTCGTTTCGCTCGCTGGAGGTTGAATGAGGTGCGGGGCTTATAGCCGCCGACGCCGCAGTGCACAAGCCGCCCCACGGTTGCGCTGCCTGCGTCAATAGAGCGAAAGGCGCACTTGGCCGGAGCGGCCGACTGTCCGTAAGCTCGCCTTCCCCAGGGAGGACAGAATGAAGCACGCAGCAAGGAGCCTCGGAACGAACGTTGCGTCTCTCGCCGGCCTGATCGGCCTCACCCTCGCTGCGCCTGCCGCATCGGCGCAGGAGGTCAACGGCCAGTGGCTCACCCAAGGCGGCAAGGCGCGTGTCAACATCGCCAGTTGCGGCGCCAAGCTGTGCGGCACCATCGTCTGGCTGCGCGAGCCGAACGACGAAGCCGGCCAGCCGAAGCGCGACGAGCGCAACGTCGATGCGAGCAAGCGCAACCGCCCGCTCATCGGCGTGCCGGTCCTGCTCGGCATGAGCCGTGAGGACTCCGGCCGCTGGAAGGGCGAGATCTACAACGCCGAGGACGGCAAGACCTACACCGCCTTCCTCACCCCCGTGAGCGCCACCGAGGTCAAGGTGGAAGGCTGCGTCATGGGCGGCCTCATCTGCAAGGAGCAGCGCTGGACCCGCGCGCGCTGACGCCCCCAATGAGGAGCATGGCGGAAGCAGCACCCGCTTCCGCCTCCCGCCATCGTGCGGTGCCCTCCGCGCCGCGGCGTAGTCCGGAAGAAAAAAGGGATGTCGCGCCTCAGCGCGCGCGCTGGCCGAAAAGGATGGCCTGCGCCTCCTTGTCCTTGGATAGGTCGACCTTGCCACGATCCTCGGAATTGACGGCGAGGCCCTTCTGCACGGCAGGACGGGCCAGCACCGTATCGAGCCAGCGCTTCAGGTGCGGGAACTCGGCGATGTCCTGTCCCTGCCGGTCCCAGAGCTTCGCCCATCCGACGCAAGCGATGTCAGCGATCGAATACTCGCCGGCAAGGAATTCGCGGTCCGCGAGGCGCTTGTTCATGACGCCGTAGAGACGGTTGGTCTCGTTGGTGTAGCGATCGATGGCGTAGGGGATCTTCTCCGGCGCATAGATGCGGAAATGGTGCGTCTGCCCGGCCATGGGCCCGAGGCCTGCCATCTGCCAGAACAGCCACTGCTCCACCTCGACGCGCTTGCGCTCGTCGGTTGGATAGAACTGGCCGGTCTTGCGCCCGAGATATTGCAGGATTGCGCCGGACTCGAAGACCGATATGGGCTCGCCGCCGGGCCCGTCGTGATCGACAATGGCGGGCATCTTGTTGTTCGGCGAAATGGCGAGGAACTCCGGCTTGAACTGGTCGCCCTTGCCGATGTTCACGGAATGCACGACATAGGGCAACCCGCATTCCTCGAGCATGATCGAAATCTTCCAGCCGTTCGGCGTCGGCCAGTAGTAGAGGTCAATCGGCTTGCTCTGTGCGATGGTCATCAGACCCAGGCTCCTCTTTCGTGAACGAGCGTTCCATTATTCGTCTAGGCCGACGCTGCGGCCAGGCCAAGTGCGCTGGCGCACATCAGAGTCGATAAGGCGCTGGCGCACATCCGTGTCAAGGCTCCACCGCGGAAGCGAGCGGCGCCGCCGCCTGGGCCGGCGTCAATGGCGTGCCGCGGAAAATCGATCGATCCGGGCTCATCGGGGCTTGCATAAATCGCGGCTCTGGTGCGCAATCTGGCATGCGGCCGTTTGGCCGTAACGTTGTCAGCCTTCCGATTGTTTCCGACCCTCTTTTTCAGGAGTTCATTGCCATGGCGACCTTCGCCCGCCTTGCCCGTGCCTGCCTTGCCGCCACTTGCCTCGCGCTGTCGATCGTCATCGTTGCCACCCCCTCGCCCGCCGGCGCCGTCGAGGCGAAGGAGACCGCGACGAAGGAAAAGCGTGCGCCCACGCCCGGCCAGCTCGCCGCACGCGAGCGCATGAAGACCTGCGGCGCCGAGTGGCGCGCTCTGAAGGCCGCCGGCAATACCGGCAGCCGCACGTGGCGGGAGTTCTCCAGCGCCTGCATGAAGCAGGCCAAGCGCTGACGCGGCGCGCCTATAGGATCTTCTTGAAACCCTCGTGGCTTCGCTTGTAGCCGAGCCGCTCGTAAAAGCGGTGGGCGTCGAGCCGCCGCTTGTTGGAGGTGAGCTGCACGATGCCGGCGCCGCGCGCCCGCGCGCGGCCCTCGGCGAAGGCGACCATCATGGCGCCGACGCCACGCGAGCGCTGGTCACCCCTGACCTGCACGGCCTCGAGCACACAACGCAAGGTGCCGCGGTTGGTGATCGCCGGCACGAAGGTCAGCTGGAAGGAGCCGATGACCTCGGCATCGCTCACTGTGACGTAGAGCTCGTTGTCGGGGCTGTCGGCGATGCGACGCAGCGCCTCGCGATAGGCCGGTTGCGTCGCCGCCGTCCACTGGTCCCCATGGCCGCCGAGTTCGTCGGCCGCGTGCAAGCCCACGATCGCCTCGAGGTCGGCCTCCGAAGCCCGGCGAATCAGGATCTCAGACACGATTGCGTCTCCGCATTGACGCGAGCGGGGCCGTCCTTCCCGCTCGACGGGGAAGAAAGGGACGGGATCCGTCTCAGACAAGGGGTTTCTCGAAGAAAAATTCGCTGCTGTTGGAGATGTCGCCCAGCGCACGGATCTCGCCGGCCCGCCGGTAGCCGAGCCGCTCGTAGAGCCGATGTGCAGTGGTGAAGCGCGTGTCGGACCATAGCATCATCCGCTGAGCGCCGAGCGCGGCCGCATGGGCCTCGACATGGTCCACGAGCCGGCGGCCGAGGCCACTGCCGCGCAAATCGGGCCGCACGTAGAGCCGGTGCAGCTCGGCGGTTCCGGCGGCCGGGAAATCGACGCCCACGCAGGCGCCGACACGCCCGGCGGGGTCTTCGACCACCCAGTAGGCGCCGCCCTTGTCGGCGAAGCTGCGGGCCGGATGGACGAGATCCGGCAGGTCCCCGTGCGGATCGACGAAACAGCCCGGATATTCGGCGAAGCACAGGGAGAGCAGCCCGAAAAGGTCCTGCGCATCCCCGTCGCGCACCGGCCGCAGCACGAGCCCGCCACGCAATGCGGCGACGCCGCGGCCCTCATAGACGACGGCGTTGCCGCAGCCGCCGCAGTCGGCGCGATGACCTATCGCGGACAGGCCACGCTTTTCATAGAACCGGCAAGCCCTTGCGTTATTCTCCTCAACCTCCAGCCGAATGACGGAAGCTTTGGGGAAGGCCCGCACGGCGGCGCTGAAGAGCGCCCGCCCGATGCCCTGGCCCTGCGCTTCCGGGGCGACGTAGAGCCGGTCGATCGAGACGATCCCGTCGCCGCGATCCGTGACGCTCGCCGTGCCGGCGAGCGCCCCGGCCGTCTCGGCGACGAAGAAGGCGTGGCCGGGCCGGCCGATCTCGTCCGCCAGCCGGTCTGGCGCATGCCACTCGCGGGTGATGGCCGCGACGCTGTCCGCGCCGAGGATCGCGTCGTAGGTGTCGTGCCACGTCCGCGCCAGGAGCGCGCTGACGGCCGCGATGTCGCCGCGGCTGGCAGGACGGACGAGGATCACTCCGCAATCCCGAGCTTGGCCTTGAGGATGTCGTTCACCGCCTGCGGGTTGGCCTTGCCGCCGGTTGCGCGCATCACCTGGCCGACGAACCAGCCGAGCATGGTGGGCTTGGCCTTGACCTGCTCCACCTTGTCCGGATTGGCGGCGATCACGGCGTCGATCGCCGCCTCGATGGCGGCGGTGTCGGTCACCTGCTTCAGGCCGCGCTCCTCGACGATCTTACGCGGGTCGCCACCCTCGCTCCAGACGATCTCGAAGAGGTCCTTGGCGATCTTGCCGGAGATGACGCCCTCGCCGATGAGCTCCACGATGGCGCCGAGCTGCTCGGCCGAGACCGGCGAGCGCGCCACGTCGAGCCCCTCCTTGTTGAGGCGGCCGAAGAGCTCGTTGATCACCCAGTTGGCGGCCGTCTTGCCGTCGCGCCCCCTGGCCACCGCCTCGAAGAAATCGGCCGTCTCCCGCTCGGCCACGAGCACGCCCGCATCATAGGCCGACAGGCCGTAGTCCTTGATGAAGCGGGCCTTCTTCTCGTCGGGCAGTTCAGGCAGGTGCTGCGCGAGATCATCCACGTAGGGCCGGTCGAAGGAGAGCGGCAGCAGGTCCGGATCGGGGAAATAGCGGTAGTCGTGCGCCTCCTCCTTCGAGCGCATGGACCGCGTCTCGCCCTTGTTCGCGTCGAAAAGGCGCGTCTCCTGGTCGATGACGCCGCCATCCTCGAGGATGGCGATCTGGCGGCGCGCCTCATATTCGATGGCCTGGCCGATGAAGCGGATGGAATTGACGTTCTTGATCTCGCAGCGCGTGCCGAAGGGCTCGCCCGGCCGGCGCACGGAGACGTTGACATCCGCCCGGAGCGAGCCCTTCTCCATGTCGCCGTCGCAAGTGCCCAGATAGCGCAGGATGGTCCTGAGCTTCGTCACATAGGCCTTGGCTTCCTCGGACGAGCGCAGGTCGGGCTTCGACACGATCTCCATCAGCGCCACCCCCGAGCGGTTGAGATCGACGAAGCTCATGCTCGGATGCTGATCGTGCAGCGACTTGCCGGCATCCTGCTCGAGATGAAGGCGCTCAATGCCGACGCTGATCTGCTCGCCGTCGGGCATATCCACCAAGACCTCGCCCTCGCCCACGATGGGGCTCTTGTACTGGCTGATCTGATAGCCCTGCGGCAGGTCGGGATAGAAGTAGTTCTTGCGGTCGAAGACAGATGTCAGGTTGATCCGCGCCTTCAGGCCGAGGCCGGTGCGGATCGCCTGCTTGACGCATTCCTCGTTGATGACCGGCAGCATGCCGGGCATCGCCGCATCGACGAGCGAGACGTGATCGTTGGGCTCACCGCCGAACGCGGTCGAGGCGCCGGAGAAGAGCTTAGACTGCGATGACACCTGCGCATGGATCTCCATGCCGATGATGACCTCCCAGTCGCCGGTGGCGCCCTTGATCAGCTTCTTCGCATCTGCCGGTCGCGCGTGCGCGTTCATCGCGTCGTAAACCTCGTCCTGACTTCTCGCCCTTCGCTTGGCCCGCCGCAGCCGCCACGTCAAGTGCCGAAGCCGCGCCAAACGCCTGCATCGTTGACCCGACGCCTCCCGGCGGCTAAGAACCGGCCGTCACTGGAGAGTGTATGCGCAGGAACGCCGAGACCCGCTGAGGCCCGCTCCACGAGAGCGGGCGACCGGTCAACCGACCGGATGCCGACGTGCGTCCGGTTCCCTGCTGTCCTGCCGACGGCCCTCATCTGCCCCTCATGCCCCGTGCTTGTCGCGGGCATCCACGCCTTGAAAAGTTCTCGCAACATCAAAGACGTGGATGGCCGGGACAAGCCCGGCCATGACGACGGGGAGCATTAGCCCGAAGGGCCGCCGGCATCACGCCAGAGTTTTCCAGTGAACGTCTCACGCACCGAGCAGCGCGTGCTGCATACGCTCGCACAGGGCGGCCAGATCCGCCATTACAAGGACGACGACGGGCGGCTCGTCGAGATCGAATGTCTCACCCGCGAGGGCTGGCTGATGAGCGCCTGCACGCTCGACATGTTCAAGAGCCTGCGACGGCGGCGCCTCATCGCGTCGGCCGGCGGCGGTCCCTACCGCATCACGCGGCTCGGCCTTACGGCTGTGCGCAGCCGCCCCGACAACAGATGAAGAAGCCCCGGGACGGATCACGGCGGTCCTGGGGCAGCCTCATTGTCCGAGCTTCTCGTCTTCGTAGGTGATGATCCAGTCCATCATCGCGCGCCAAACGGTCTCGGCGAGGTCCGGCGGGGCGCCGAGCGCCGCGGCCCTGTGGCGCACGTGGGCAGCCACCTCCTCCACCCGGTCGTTGAGCAGCGCCGGGATGCCCGCGGCGCGCTTGACGGCGATGACGCGCTCGACGACTGCCATGCGCTTGGCGATGAGCGCCACGAGATCGGCGTCGATGGCATCGATCTCGGCCCTGAGCGGGGCAAGCGCCGTTGCGGCCCGTGCCTCGTCCGCAGCCATGCTCACGCCCACCACGCCTCCGGCAGCGCCATGCGGCCGGCCGCATCCTCGATCACCTGGCCGGCGGCGAAGAGCGTCTCCTCGTCGAAGGGCCGGCCGATCAGTTGCAGCCCGAGTGGCAAGCCCTGCGCGCCCAGCCCCGCCGGCACGGCGATGCCCGGCAGGCCGGCCATGTTCACCGTCACGGTGAAGACGTCGTTGAGATACATCTCCACGGGCGAAGCATCCGCCTTCTCACCGAGGCCGAAGGCCGATGAGGGTGTTGCCGGCGCGAGGATGGCGTCAACGCCGCTGGCATAGGCCTGCTCGAAGTCGCGCTTGATCAGCGTGCGCACCTTCTGGGCGCGCAGGTAATAGGCGTCGTAATAGCCGGCCGAGAGCACGTAGGTGCCGATCATGATGCGGCGCTTGACCTCGCGGCCGAAGCCGGCGGCGCGGGTCTTCTCGTACATCTCGACGATATCCTTGCCCGGCACGCGCAGGCCGTAGCGCACGCCGTCGTAGCGGGCTAGGTTCGACGAGGCCTCCGCCGGCGCCACGATGTAATAGGCCGGCAGCGCATATTTCGTATGCGGCAGCGACACCTCGACGATCTCCGCGCCGGCCGCCTTCAGCCACTCGGCGCCATTCTGCCAAAGCGCCTCAATCTCCGTCGGCATGCCGTCGAGGCGATATTCCTTCGGGATGCCGATCCTGAGGCCCTTGACGCCGCGCGTCACCGCCGCCTCAAAATCCGGCACCGGCAGGTCGGCGGAGGTCGTATCCTTCGGGTCGTGGCCGGCCATGGAGCGCAGCAGAATGGCGCTGTCGCGCACCGTCTTGGCGATCGGGCCCGCCTGGTCGAGCGACGAGGCGAAGGCAACGATGCCCCAGCGCGAGCAGCGGCCGTAGGTCGGCTTGATACCGACGGTGCCGGTGAAGGCTGCCGGCTGGCGGATGGAGCCACCCGTATCGGTTGCCGTGGCACCCAGGCACAGGCGCGCCGCAACGGCCGCTGCCGATCCGCCGGAGGAGCCGCCGGGCACGAGCTTCACGTTCGATCCCTTGCGGCGCCATGGGTTTACCACCGGGCCGAAGGCCGATGTCTCGTTCGACGAGCCCATGGCGAACTCGTCGTTGTTGAGCTTGCCGAGCATCACCGCGCCGTCGCGCCAGAGCTGGTGCGTCACCGTCGATTCGTACGGTGGGTGGAAGTTGTCGAGGATCGCGCTGCAGGCTGTCGTGCGCACGCCCTCGGTGGCGAACAGATCCTTGACGCCGAGCGGAATGCCCTCGAGCGGCCCTGCCTCGCCGGCCGCGATGCGCCGGTCGCTCTCGGCCGCCATGGCGAGCGCCTTGTCCGGCGTTGCCAGCACATAGGCGTTGAGCGCCTCGGCCTTCTCCATGGCGGCAAGATGCGCCCGGGTCAGCTCGGTGGCGGAAAAGCGCCTGCCCTTAAGCCCCTCGCGCGCCTCGGCGAGGGAAAGATCGGTGAGATCGGTCACGTTATCGCTCTCTCGTCGTCGTGGCCACGCGGCGGCCACCCGCTCAACATTCGGCTGCGGCCTATTCGACCACCTTCGGCACCATGAAGAAGTTGTCTTCACTCATGGGCGCATTGGCCACGATCTTCTCCGGATAGCCGCCGTCGGTCACGGCATCGGCCCGCTTCTTCATGACCATCGGCGTCACCGATGTCATCGGCTCGACACCCTCGACATCGACCTCGCCGAGTTGCTCGACGAAAGCGAGGATGGCGTTGAGTTCGCCCTGCAGATGAGGCACCTCCGCGTCGGTGACGGCGATGCGTGCAAGGTGCGCGATGCGGCGCACGGTCTTCTCGTCGACGGACATGGGACCGGACCTGAATGGATTGCGGGAGGACGGTGCGGAACACCGCCATTGCGCCGGGCTATAGCACCCTGCCCTTCGCCCCGGCAACCCGCTGCCCGGCGGGCTCAGGGCCTCGCGAACATCTCCGCGAAGCCCGACCAGCCGGAGGCATGGAGCCGAGCCACCAGGGCGCCGACGCCAAGGACCGCGATGGCGCCGATGGCGAGACTCGTCCAGTCGCGCCGGCCGAAATAAGGCGGCCGCCGGCGCGGTTCGAGATGGGTGACGTTGTCGTCCCGCCGGTCCTTGTCGCTAAGCGTCCCGGCCGCAATGGCGTGCGGTGTGTCTCGCTCGCCGGGTGGGACGACAACGGCAGGTGCCGGATCGGCGACGGGCATTTGGGACACAGGCACTGACACCATCGGTTGCAGCAGGCTGCGCGGCAGACGCACCACCGCCTCTGCCGGAATCGGCTCAAAACCGCTCATCGCACGATCATCGGGCATCGCTTGCGACCGCCTCTTCATCGCCTGCGGCGTGGCGGCACCCGACCTTGACGGGCACCGCGAACCGCTTTGCCACCATAGCCGAATGCCGTTCGTCACGCGACTGCCGCATCAAGGCGAACCCGAGCCCCTACACTGCGAAGGCCACGTTGCGCTCCGGCACGACGACGCGCGTCGCGTGCCCCTGCATCGCCGCGACGAACTTGTCCGCCGTCTGTTCGATGATCGGGAAGGAGCCGTAGTGGCAGGGAATGACGGCGTCGAGCTTGAAGAAGCGGCGCACGGCGAGCGCGGCGGTCGTGGGCGACATGGTGAAACGGTCGCCGATCGGCACCATGGCGATCTTCGGCGCGTGGATCTCGGCGATGAGTTGCATGTCACCGAAGATGTCCGTGTCGCCCATGTGATAGACGACCGGCCCGCCCTCCGGCTTAACGATGAGGCCGTTGGGGTTGCCAAGCGGAACGTTGACGCCCGCCTCGCCCATGCCTGCCGAATGGTCGGCGCGCACGAGGGTGACGGAAAATCCCGGCTGGTGGGTGGTGCCGCCTGTGTTCATCGGATCGAACTTCTCGAGTCCCTGCGAGGCAAGCCACATGCACAGGTCATAGTTCGTGACGACCGTCGCGCCCGTGCGCTTGGCGATGTCGAGCGCGTCACCCACATGATCACCGTGCCCGTGGGTGAGCAGGATGTGCGACACGCCCGCGACGATCTCGTCGACGTTGCCGGTGAAGGCCGGGTTGCCCGTGAAGAAGGGATCGATGAGCACGCCCCTGCCGCCGAAGTCGAGGCGGAAGGCCGAATGCCCGTACCAGGTGATCTTCATCGTCTGCTCCGTTGTCCTTCAGTTGCTTTTCCCATCCCGTGGCGCATTCTCGGCACCTCCTGGCGGAACATGCGCATCTGCCCCCTGTTGTGGAAGGACTGCCGGCCGCCGGACGGGAGAATCCAATGCGATATCCAACAGCTCATGATGTCGTCTTCTTCGTTGCGATGCTAGCGACGGCGCTCGCCCTCGGCCCCGCCATGGCGCATCTCCTCGAGCTGCCCAACAAGATCGGTCTGCCGGCCGCGGACTATTTCGTCGTGCAGCAGGCTTACAGGGGCTGGAGCCTCCTGGGCTTCCTGATCCTCGTCGAACTGCTCTCCATGGCGGCCCTCGCCGTCATGGCGCGCCGCGAGCCGCGTGTCCTGTCGCCGGTGCTGGTCGCGATCGCCTCTGTCATCGGCGCTCAGGCCGTCTTCTGGACCTGGACCTATCCGGCCAATGCAGCGACGCGGAACTGGACATTCGTGCCAGAGAACTGGGAAATCCTGCGCCGCCAGTGGGAATTCTCCCACGCTGCCGGCGCGTTCCTCCAGGTGCTCGCCATGGCTGCGCTCATCCTCGCCGTCCTGCGGCGCTCGCGGGCCTGATGACCCCGTGTCCCTGCCATGCTACCAGACCGGCGATGAGCACCCTGATCGTTCCCCTGGCCGACCTCGACGCCCTCCCGCGCGGGCAGCGCCTCATCGGCGTCGACCTCGGCACCCGGACGATCGGCCTCGCGCTGTCCGACGTCGGCCGCAGCATCGCCTCGCCCCTCGAGACGATCAAGCGCACCAAGTTCTCCACGGACGTGAAGCGGCTCGTGGAACTCGCCACCAGGCACGGCGTCGGCGGATTCGTCATCGGCCTGCCGCTCAACATGGACGGATCGGAAGGACCGCGCGCCCAGGCGACGCGCGCCTTCGTCCGCAACCTCGCGGCACATCTTCCCCTGCCCGTCGCCCTGTGGGACGAGCGCCTGACGACCGCCGCCGTCACCCGCACCTTGCTCGAGGCCGATGCCTCACGCGCCCGTCGCTCCGATCTCGTCGACAAGATGGCGGCGAGCTACATCCTGCAGGGCGCGCTCGATCGGTTGGCGATGGCGCGCCGCACGGCCATGACGGAACGCGACGGCGACGCCTGAACGACCCTCGCGCGCTGCAGCGGCTGCCCCGGCCGCTGCGTGAAAGGCGAGCATGCGCAGCGTTTTACCCATCGCCTTCGTATATCAGCTGTGGTAAGGATGCATTCACTGGTTGCATATAATCAATTCATGCTAACGTCGGTTGCAGATCGTGCATATGACAAGCGATATCAAACGCAACAGGTCCGAACTTTCCATCGTCCACACCGGCGGCCGGCGCCAGCCGGAACGGTCTGGCACTGTAAGTCGCGCGTCTCGGCCCGCCGCCCAGCCGCTCCGGGATGACCGTCAGGAGCTTCTAAGCTACGTGGCACAACTCAGTGGCGAACTGGCGATGATGTCGCGCGCGGCACGGCTCGACACCCTGGGCTATTTTCTCGAAATGGCCCGGATCGAGGCACTCGGCGCGCTGAGCCGGCTGGAAGCTGTCGACTGACTGGTATCGCCTTCAGGCGAGCGATACGGCGTTGCCGCCGTGGCGCACGAGCTTGCCGGCAAGCTCGAGCTCGAACAGCACGAGCTGGACCGAGCGGATCGACAGCCCGGATGCCCGCACGAGGTCGTCGACCGAGACGGGCGTGGCGCCCAGGAGCCCGACGACGCGCCCCATGTCGTCCCTCGCCGTCTCGCCGCCATTGAACGACGCGGCATAGTTGCCGGCCGGCCGATCCGCGGTCATGTCCAAGACTATCTCCCCCTCCGGACGGAGAGGTTCGCCATCCAGCGCGTCGAGGTCCAGTTCGTCCCACAGCGGATCCTGATCCGCCCGCTCGCGAGTCGCGTCCATCAGCCCTAGGTCGCCCGAGGGTGGCTTCGCGACGAGCGGCGCAAGCCCCCGCACAACATCCTCAGCGCTCGCGCAGAGCGTCGCCCCCTCGCGGATGAGATCATTGGTACCCTCGGCTCGCAGGTCGAGCGGCGAGCCGGGGACGGCGAACACCTCCCGCCCCTGCTCCAGCGCGAACCGGGCGGTGATGAGCGAGCCGGAGCGCCGCGCCGCCTCGACCACGACGACGCCGAGCGACAGGCCCGAAACGATCCGGTTGCGGCGCGGAAAATCCCGCCCGCGCGGCTCCCACCCCATCGGCATTTCCGACACGACGACGCCGCGCGCGACGATCTCGTCGAGCAGTGATGCGTTCTCGGCCGGGTAGAGCCGGTCATGCCCACCGGCGAGGACGGCGACCGTGCCCGTGGCGAGGCTCGCGTTATGGGCGCTCGTGTCGATGCCGCGGGCAAGCCCCGACACCACGACGAACCCCGCCTCCCCCAGTTCGCGCGCAAGGCGCTGGGTGAACTTGAGGCCGGCCGCGGAGGCATTGCGCGAGCCGACGATGGAGACCATCGGCCGCGCGAACAGGGCAGCGTTGCCGCGCAGGCCGATGAGCGGCGGCGCCGTGTCGATGGCCCTCAGCGTCAGCGGATAATCCGGCTCGGACGGCGCCACGAAACGCACGCCCAACCGCTGCGCCTGCGCCATCTCCCGCTCGGCTTCGGCGCGCGACGCCATGCGGATGGGACGACCGCGGCGGCGGCCGAGCTCCGGCAGGGCCTGAAGAACGGCGGCGGCAGTGCCATAGCGGCCGATGAGCGTGCGGAAGGTGCGCGGCCCGATGCCCTCGCTGCGCAGCAGCTGCAGCCAGTCGAGGCGCTGCTCGTCGTCGAGGCGAAATCCGCTCATGCCCATCTCCTTGAGGCCACGCCGGCACGCGGCGCCGCTGAACGGAGTGAGACTGCCCGGCGGCTGCGCCGGACGCAAGCCAAGGTTGCAGCGCCCGGGGCGATGCAGCCTTCAGCCCTTCTGACCGATCTTGCCCTCGGTGCCCTTGACCAGCCGCACGATGTTGCCCCGGTGCGCCCACCACAGCAGCAGCACGAGGACGACCGCGAGTTCGCCCATCTGCCGCTCGCCGAGCAGGAAGAAGGCCGCGACGGTCGCGAGGCTCGCCAGCAGCGCGGACAGCGAGGAATAGCGGGTCAAAAAGGCGCTCGCCAGCCACACGAGTGCGAAGACGAGCGCCACGAGCGGCTTGAGGCCGAGCGCGCAGCCGAGAAAGGTGGCGACCCCCTTGCCGCCGCGAAAACGCAGCCAGACGGGATAGAGATGGCCGAGGAAGGCGCCGAGCGCGGCGAGGAGCGCCGTGTTAGGCCCCCATTGCGCGGCCACTACCACGGCGGCGGTGCCCTTGAGCATGTCGCCGAGGAGCGTCGCCGCCGCAAGGCCCTTGCGCCCCGTGCGCAGCACGTTGGTCGCGCCGATATTGCCCGAGCCGATGCTGCGCAGGTCACCGGCGCCGGTCAGGCGCGTGAGCAGGATACCGAACGGGATCGATCCCAGCAGGTAGCCGAAGACGAGCGCAGCGAGAAAATAGGGCCAGGCGAGCGACCAGTTCATCGCTTCGGGCATGGGGCAGCCTCGGTTGTGGTTCCGTCGATTCCGATGTTGCACGCGGGCGGGCAGCGCGAAAAGGCCGCAAGCCCTGCCGCGGACATCAGGAAGCGGGCGATGCGTCGTGGACCTTGCGACCGGCGACGAAGGTCTGCAGCACGCGCCCCTCGAGCCTCGCCTCGTCGAAGGGCGAGTTCTTGGAGCGCGAGTGCAGGGCCGCCTTGTCGAGCACATAGGGCTCGTCGGGGTCGATGAGGATGAGATCGGCCGGCGCCCCTGCCGCGAGGTGCCCGGCCGGCAAGCCGAGCAGCGCGGCTGGCTGGCTCGCCATGGCCGCGAGCAGGCGGGCAAGGCCGATATGGCCGGCATGGACGAGCCTCAGCCCCGCCGACAGCATGGTCTCGAGGCCGATCGCCCCGTCCGCCGCCTCGGCGAAGGGTAGCCGCTTCGTCTCCACGTCCTGCGGGTTGTGGTCGGAGACGACGACGTCGATGACGCCGCGTGCCAGCGCGTCGACCACGGCGAGCCTGTCCTCCTCCGAGCGCAGCGGCGGCGAGAGCTTGAGGAAGGTGCGGTAGTCGCCGATGTCGCTCTCGTTGAGGGTGAGATTGTTGATCGACACGCCGCAGGTGACGGGCAGGCCGTCGGCCTTCGCCCGCTCGATGAGCGCGATGGAGGTGGCGCAGGACACCATGGCGGCGTGATAGCGCGCGCCTGTCAGCTGCACGAGCCTCAGGTCCCGCTCCAGCATGATGATCTCGGCCTCGCGCGGCACGCCCGGCAAGCCCAGGCGGCTCGCGAGCTCGCCCTCGTTCATGACGCCGCTACCGACGAGGTCGGGATCCTCCGTGTGGTGCAGGATGAGCGCGCCGAAATCCCGCGCATAGGTGAGCGCCCGGCGCATCACCTGGGCATTGGTGACGGAGCGCGCCCCGTCCGTGAAGGCCACGGCTCCCGCCTCCATGAGGAGGCCGAACTCGGTCATCTCCCGCCCTTCGAGGCCCTTCGTCAGGGCGGCCGCGGGGTGAATGTTGACGACGGCCGTGTCGCGCGCGCGGCGCAGCAGGAAATCGACGATCGACGGCTCGTCGACCACGGGGTCCGTATCGGGCATGCAGACGACAGTGGTGACGCCGCCGGCCGCCGCAGCCTCGCTCGCCGTCTTCAGCGTCTCGCGGTGCTCGGCCCCCGGCTCGCCGACGAAGGCGCGCATGTCGACGAGGCCCGGCGCCAGCACACGCCCGCCGCAGTCGACCACCTCGGCCTCCGCCGGGCCGGCGCGGCCGGGCTCGTCCCAGGCGACGTCCGCGATGACGCCGTTCTCGACGAGAAGCGCCCCTGCCGCCTCGCGCCCGCTCGCGGGATCGACGAGGCGGGCATTGGTGAAAACGAGGGCCCGCGCTTGTGTCGTGGGGGTCTTCATCGGTCCTGCCCCCTCATCCGTTCGGAAGGTTGCGCGCCAGCGCCTCGAGCGTCGCCATGCGCACGGCGACCCCCATCTCCACCTGCTCGCGGATGAGCGACTGGGCGCCGTCGGCCACCTCCGAATCGATTTCGACGCCCCGGTTCATGGGCCCCGGATGCATGACAAGGGCGTCGGGCTTCGCATAGGCGAGCTTCTCGCGGTCGAGGCCGAAGAAGCGGAAATATTCCTTCACCGACGGCACGAAGGAGCCGTTCATGCGCTCCCGCTGCAGGCGCAGCATCATCACGATGTCGGCATCCGCCAGCCCCTTGCGCATGTCCGTGAAGACCTCGACGCCGAAGCGTTCGAGCCCGGACGGCAGCAGCGTCGAGGGCCCGACGCAGCGCACGCGCGCGCCGAGCGCCTGCAGCAGGATGATGTTGGAGCGCGCCACGCGCGAATGCAGCACGTCCCCGCAGATGGCGACGATCAGCCCCTCGATCCGCCCCTTGTTGCGGCGGATGGTGAGCGCGTCGAGCAGCGCCTGCGTCGGATGTTCATGGGCGCCGTCGCCGGCATTGATGACGGCGCAGTCGACCTTGCGCGCGAGGAGATGCACCGCCCCCGCGGCATGGTGGCGCACGACGATGATGTCCGGCCGCATGGCATTCAGCGTCGCGGCCGTGTCGATCAGCGTCTCGCCCTTCTTCACCGAGGAGGAGGAGACCGACATGTTCATCACGTCGGCGCCGAGGCGCTTGCCCGCGAGCTCGAAGGACGACTGCGTGCGCGTCGAGGGCTCGAAGAAGAGGTTGATCTGCGTGCGCCCGCGCAAGGTGGTGCGCTTCTTCTCGACCTGCCGGCTCACCTCCACGGCCTCATCGGCCATGTCGAGCAGGGCGGTGATGTCGAGCGGCGAAAGACCCTCGATCCCCAGCAGATGCCGGTGGGGAAAGCTCGGGCGGGGAGCGGCTGTGGCTGTCATCTTGAAGCCACCGCTATAGGCGGAGTCGGGCCATTCGGCAACACGCTCTCGCCACACCCTCATCCTGCGCCTCGCCCGCACCCGAGCGGCCCGGGAACCAGCCGCGGCCCGGGGCGTTTGTTCACGGGGCGAAAAGGAGAGTTAAGAATGACACGCCTACCTTATCTGCTCGCGTCCGCACTCCTTGCTGCGGGCATGACAGCAGCCATGGCGCAGACGACCGTCATCGAGACGACAGGACCGACGATCGAGATCGCGCCGGAACAGGAGACAGTCGTTCGCCGCTACGTGATCGAGCGCCGTCCGGCGCCGATCGTTCTTGAGCGTCAGATCACCGTTGGTGCCGAATTGCCGCCGGACGTCGTGCTCCACGACTTCTCACCCGAGATTATTGAGACGGCTCCCAGCCTGCGCGACTACGAGTACGTGACCACTGAGAACGAGATTCTCGTGGTCGACCCCTCGACCCGTCGGGTCGTGCGCGTCCTGGAAGCGGCCGACTGACACGCCGGCCTGCGTCGGATGACACCCGATGCCCCGGCTGCCCGCCAGGAACGCCGCAACGCGAGAGAGGACCGGCGACCCCTGTCGCCGGTCCCATCGTTTGCGGCAGCCGGCAGCCTTGACTTCCGCTGCGGAATGCTGCATCTCCCGAGCCGAACGGCCGGGCGACTCCGGCCCTTTTGGTTTTTCGCGACGGGCTTGCCACAGCAGCCCCGCCTGAAGAGGTGCCGCCATGGCCAAGGCTACGACGATCAAGATCAAGCTCGTCTCGACCGCCGACACGGGCTATTTCTACGTGACGAAGAAGAATACCCGCACGATGACCGACAAGTTCGCCATCAAGAAGTACGACCCGGTGGCGCGCAAGCACGTCGAGTTCAAGGAACACAAGATCAAGTGAACCGGGCGAGGCCGGCGCCGGAGGCGGCAGGGCTCGCCCCGCCTGCGGCGCCACGAAAGTCTGCTCCTGATAAAAAGGCGCCCGTCGGGCGCCTTTCTGATTCCGGCCGGCACGACCGCAAAACCGGCATGCAAGTCCGGAGCAATCAGGTGGCCGGCCGGAAGCGGGTTCGAGGAGGCCACGTAACCGCTTCCGTGCCGGCCGAACCCCACGGGACCCAGGAGATGCGGCGGACCTGAGCATCCGTAGGGAAACTTTCTGCGGGCCAGCGGCCTCGCATGCCGACAACCTACATCCGCGGCGCCAGAATGCAATCGCGGAATTGGCTCAACGGGTGCAAACCTGCGCGCACGGTTAAGCGCTCCGAGCGAGCGTCCTACGCTGCCTCTCCCGCAGCGGCCACCACGCGGTTGCGGCCTGCGGCCTTCGCCCGGTAGAGGGCCATGTCGGCCCGCTTGAAGAGCGCCTGGATCGAGCCGTCGCCGGGCAGAAGGCTGGCGACACCGATGGAGACGGTCACGTCGAGCGCGATCTTGCCGCGCTGCACGATGAAGGGCTCTCCCTCGACCCGTATCCGGACCCGCTCGGCGACGGCCTCGGCAGCTTCGAGCGGCGTTCCCGGCACGATGACGACGATCTCCTCGCCTCCGAAGCGGCAGACCGTATCGATGCCGCGGGTATGGGTCTGCACACGCCGGGCGAATTCGCGCAGGACCTCGTCGCCGACGTCGTGGCCGAAGCCGTCGTTGATCAGCTTGAAGCGGTCGATGTCGAGCAGCAGCAGCGACAGGTCGTCGCCACTCTCCCGCGCCTGGGTGAAAGCGGTGCGCAGCTTCCCGTCGAGATACCGGCGATTGTACAGACCCGTCAGCGGATCGAGCACCGCCAGCGCGAGCGAAGCCTGCACGCTGGCCCGCAGGCTGTCGGCATAGCGCTTGCGGCGCACCTGGGTGCGCACGCGCGCCACGAGTTCGCTGTGCTCCACCGGCCGCAGCAGATAGTCGTGCACTCCAATGTCGAGCCCGCGCAGGATAGCAGGTCGCTGGCTCTCGTCGGCCACCATCAGGACAACCGCGTTGCGTGAACGCTCCATCGCCCGCAGGTTGCTGCACAGGCGAAGCCCGTCTGCCCCGGCCAGGCCGAGGCTGACGATGAAGACGTCGAAATCCTCCTCCGCCACCCGCGCGAGCGCCTCCGCCGGCGTTGCGACGACACAGACGGCGTGATCAACGGCGAGCGCCGCCTCCATCCGTACCGCCGTCTCCGGCCGGTCCTCGACGACGAGGACCTGTGCATCGCGCCCGGTCTCGAGCGTGGCTCCCCCCAACGGATCGTCGACGATGCCGAGCCCGCGCGAGGCCAGCACCCGGTTGCGCAATTCGTCGGTGAGGGTCTTCAGGCGCACGAGGCTACGCACGCGCGCGATGAGGGCGAGATCGTCGACCGGCTTCGTGAGGAAGTCGTCGGCGCCGGCCTCAAGGCCGCTCAGACGGTCGCTCGGCTCATCGAGCGCCGTCACCATGACGACGGGGATATGGGCCGTTGCCGGGTCGTGCTTGAGCCGGCGGCAGACCTCAAGCCCGTCCATGCCGGGCATCATGACGTCGAGCAGCACGATATCGCACAGGCCCTCGGCGCAGAGGGCGAGCGCCTGCGGCCCGCTCGAGGCGGTGAGGACCTCGAAATATTCTGCCGTCAACCGCGCTTCAAGCAGCTTCACGTTGGTCGGCGTATCGTCAACTACGAGGATCCGGGCGGACATGGCGCGATATGGCTCGTCTCAGGCGGCGTCGAGATAGTTTCTGACGGTTTCCAGAAATTTTGCGACCGAAATCGGCTTGGAGAGATAAGCCTCGCAGCCCCCCTCCCGGATGCGCTCCTCGTCGCCCTTCATGGCGAAGGCAGTGACGGCAATGACGGGGATTGCCTTCAGCTCCGCGTCCTGCTTCAGCCATTTCGTCACCTCAAGACCGGAGACTTCAGGCAGCTGAATGTCCATGAGAATGAGGTCCGGCCGGTTCGCGCGGGCGATTTCCATCGCCTCCACGCCGCTGGCGGTCTTGAGGGTCGCATAGCCGTGGGCCTCGAGGAGATCGCTGAACAGCTTCATGTTCAGGTCGTTGTCTTCGACGATGAGAACGGTCTTCGGCATATGCGACGCCTCTTGCGCGGCGGGCCCGCTCCATCCGCGAAGGACAGGCGGGCTCTCACTTCCCTGTGCGATCGATGCTAGAGATAGCAGCCCACCCGTTGATGAATGGCAAATCTGATCCACGAAATGCGGCCGAACAAGTCATTGTCCGCAGCGCAGGCGGAAAACTGCGCCATCACCGCCCTTTCCTTCTTGGCGGCCGATCCCGAGCGGCTGGGACGCTTCCTCGCCCTCACCGGGCTCGGTCCGGAGAACATCCGCGCCGCGGCGGCCGAACCGCGCTTTCTCCTGTCGGTCCTTGACCATCTGCTCGCCGACGAATCGCTGCTGCTCGCCTTCGCGGCCAACAACAACCTCGCTCCCGAGGAGGTTGCACGCGCCCGGGCCACCCTCGATCCGGACACAGCCAGAGAGCAGTGAAGGGCAGTGGCAGCCTGTTGCCGATTGCCGACGGGGCAGGGCCGGTGGATGATGCTCTCCCGCCGGATTCGGGCGGGCACGGGGCTTGCATCATGGCCGACGCGCCGAACATCTTCTGCCGCGACTGCCTGAGCGCGACGGCGCCGCCGCGCCCGCGCTGCCCCGCTTGCGGCAGCCCGCGCGTCATCGCCCATCCCGAGCGTGACCGGCTCTCCATCGCCCATGTCGACTGCGACGCCTTCTACGCCACCATCGAGAAGCGCGATGCGCCGGAGCTGCGCGACAAACCGGTCATCATCGGCGGCGGCAAGCGCGGCGTCGTCTCGACCGCCTGCTATATCGCGCGCACCTACGGGGTGCGCTCCGCGATGCCCATGTTCAAGGCGCTGCAGGCCTGCCCCGATGCGGTGGTGGTCAAGCCGGACATGGAGAAATACGTCCGCGTCGGGCGCGAGGTGCGCCGCCTGATGCTGGAGATGACGCCGCTCGTCGAGCCGTTGTCGATCGACGAGGCCTTCCTCGACCTCACCGGCACCGAGCGCCTGCACAAGGCGAGCCCGGCCGTCACGCTCGCGCGTTTCGCCCGGCGCGTGGAGGACGAGCTCGGCATCACCATCTCCGTCGGCCTGTCGGTCAACAAGTTCCTCGCCAAGATCGCGTCGGACCTCGACAAGCCGCGCGGCTTCTCCATCATCGGCGAGGCGGATGTCGCGCCCTTCCTCGCCGGCAAGCCGGTCTCCATCATCTACGGCATCGGGGCGGCGACACAGGAGCGCCTGGCACGCGCCGGCCTCAGGACCATCGACGACGTCCGGGCCCGGGACGCGGGCGAGATCGTCGCCCTCGTCGGCAAGGACGGCCTGAGGCTGCACCGCCTCGCCCACGGCATCGACACGCGCAAGGTCGACCCGGTGCGCGAGACCAAGAGCATCTCCGCCGAAACGACCTTCGACCGCGACATCAGGGATGTGGAGACGCTGGCGCCGATCCTCTGGCGCCTGTCGGAGAAGCTGTCGCTCAGGCTGAAGAAGGCCGGCTTCGCCGGGCGCAGCGTGACGCTGAAGCTCAAGACCGCGGACTTCCGCACCAGGACGCGCTCGCGCTCCGGCATCGCGCCGACCCAGCTCGCCCGCCGGCTCTTCGACATCGCGGCGCCCATGCTGACGAGCGAGTGCGACGGCACCGCCTTTCGCCTCATCGGCATCGGCACGACGGACCTGTGCGATTCCGCCCTGGCGGATGTGGGCGACCTCGCCGACACGGAATCGGTGCGCCTCGCCCGGATGGAGAAGGCGGTAGACAGTCTGCGCGAGCGCTTTGGCAGGACTGCCGTCGTGCGCGGCATCGGCTTTGCCGTCGAAACCGGCAGGCCGGCGGACAAGAGGGGTGACAGCCGGCGCTGACGCGCCGCAGGGAGCGCCGGAGCAGGCGCGTCCGGCGATTGGGGCTAACGCCACACCAGCCAAACCACCAGCGCTGCGGACGCGATCCACAGGCAGACGATGGCGACCGCTGCGACGTGGCTCACCGGCCGCTCCAGGGCCGCAGCCGCCAGTTCCCGGTGCTCGGCCATGATTCCCGGCGGGATCAGCCTCACGACCGCGAGGATGCCGAGCGGCACCAGAATGACATCGTCGAGATAGCCCAGGACCGGGATGAAGTCCGGGATCAGGTCGATCGGCGACAGCGCATAGGCCGCAACGAGGAGCGCGAGAGCCTTGGCGCACCACGGCACGCGCGGGTCGCGGCCGGCGAGATGAAGCGCATGCACATCCCGCTTGATGACGCGTGCCCACTGCCGCAGCCCGCCGGCCATTCGAGGTCTCAGGGCACCCCGCAGGGGTGCGTTTCGAGCATTTCCAGGGTCTTCATCTCGCCCTTGAGGGAGAAGTCGCCGTAGTCGAGCACGAGGTCGCGGCTGATGCCATTTTCGTAGAGCTCGAAGGAGAGCTGGTAGCGCGGCGTGCGCTCCCCCTCCCCCTCCTTGGTGAAGTAGCTGATCTTCACGGGCCAGCGGGAGATGTCCTTCAGCGCCGCATGCCGTGCCGCCTCCTCAAGGCTCGCGGTGTTGTCCGCCCCCTTCTGCCGGCCGATGATGGCGAGCGTGTCGTAGATCTGCCGGCCGTCATCGGAGCCGTCGAACACCCGTGCCTCGATCAGCGTATCGCCGGCCTTGGCAGCGGCGATGATGCGCCGCAGGTGTTCGGTCGGGAAGATCACCTCGCCATCGAGCGAAAAGCGGTCGCGTTTCGGTGCGCGGGTGCGCACAACGAGGCCATCCGCCGCCTCCCGTTCCGCCTGGCCGTCGACGAGCTTGGCCGGCGCGCCGCTGAAGGTCGATTCGGTCTTGAAGGTGAAGCTCGCCCCCTTGCCGTCCTCGAAGGTCGTGGTCCGCAGGTCGGATGTGCGCTGGCCAATGTCCCCGCCTTCGAGCACCGTCACCTGTCGGTATGTCAGGGCGTAGCCCTCGCAGGTGTTGCCGGTGAAGGAGAAGGCGACGCGCCCGCGGGCGGCCTCCACGCCGCGCGATCCCTTGCTTGCGAGCAAGGTAAGATCATAGACGACGCGGTGCGGCGCCAGCGGCATCACCGTCGAGGCGGCCGCGACCGGACCGAGGCTCACGCCGAGGGCCAGCAGCGTGCCGAGACAAACCTTCATGCAATTCTCCACTGCCGCGTCTTGCCGGCATCGTTCCGTCGTGGCGTCCTGATTAGACGGCTGCGGCCCCCACCGGTCAAGGCAACAGAGGCCGAGAATGCCGCGTGATCGGGATCGCGCACGGACGACGGCGTTCGGCCGGCGCTTGCCACACGTCGGACTTGCGACATGACGGCGGATCGGCAACAACCTTGCCCGGTCGACGCCCGGGCCGGGCGAGGCATTCACATTCGGAGACAGATGATGAGCACCATCGACGCCGTCCTCGCCGAGCTCGGCATCACGCTGCCGACGCCGGCGGCCCCCGTCGCGAACTACCTGCCCTATGTGCGCACGGGCAATCTCCTCGTCATCTCCGGCCAGCTCTGCCTCGGTCTCGACGGCAAGCTCGCCGACGCCCACAAGGGCAAGCTCGGCGCTGGCATCTCGCCCGAGACCGGCAAGGAGGCGGCGCGGCTGTGCGCCATCAATCTGCTCGCGCAGGCCCGCGCCGCCCTCGGCGACCTCTCGAAGATCAAGCGCTGCGTGCGCCTTGGCGGCTTCATCAATGCAACGCCCGATTTCGCCGGCCTCGCCGGGGTCATGAACGGCGCCTCCGACCTCATGGTCGAGGTGCTGGGCGAGGCCGGGCGCCATGCTCGCTCGACGGTCGGCGTCGCGGAACTGCCGCTCGACGCCTGCGTCGAGGTCGAGGCCATCTTCGAAGTCGCCTGAGGAACGACACATGCCCGCTCCCTCCTGGCTCACGGCGCAGCCCGTGGCGCACCGTGGGCTGCACGTGGTCGCCGACCGCGTGCTCGAGAACACGCCCGGCGCGGCCCTTGCCGCCGTCGCGCGCGGCTTTGCCATTGAATGCGATGTGCAATTGACGGCGGACGGCGAGGCCGTCGTCTTCCATGACTTCACGCTCGACCGCCTCACCGGCGAGAGCGGCCGCATCGACACCCGCACGGCCGCAGCGCTCGCGGGCATCGTCTTCCGCGACAGCGACGACCGTATTCCGACCCTGGGTGACTTTCTCGATCTCGTCGGCGGCCGCGTGCCCGTGGTCGTCGAGATCAAGAGCGGCTTCGACGGTAACCTCGCCCTGACGCGGCGGGTCGCGGAGGTGGTTGCCGGCCGGGACGACCCGATTGCGCTCATGTCCTTCGATCCGGCCATCGTCGAGGCGCTCGCCGAGCTTGCGCCGGGGCGCCCGCGCGGCATCACGGCGGAGGCGAACTACGACCACGGCGAATGGGCACGCCTGCCGGCCGCCATGCAGAAGAGCCTAGGCCATCTGCTGCACATGGAACACTCGCGACCCGACTTCATTGCCTGGCACGTGAAGGACCTGCCGCATGCTGCTCCCAACATGGCGCGCTATTTCGGCATGCCGGTGCTGACCTGGACCGTGCGCACGCCCGAGGACAGGGAAACAGCCATGCAATATGCCGACCAGATGATCTTCGAGGGTTTCGTACCCTGAGACCCTACCGGCCGGCGGCTGGCGCACATAACTTAGCGGCATGACCCCATTCGCGAGCCGCCGCAGCCGATGACGACGAAAGCCGACGACGACGCGGGCCTCATCGTCCGCGTCGCTCCCTCGATCTCCGCCATCGCCGCTGCGGACTGGGACGCCTGCGCCAACCCGCAGGGCGCCGCACAGGAACCTCAACCGGCAGATCAATCAGCACCGGCAACCGATTTCCGCAACGCGACTTTTCGTACCCCTGACGACGACCGGACCTGCGCCGGCCGCGGCACCGCCACTCTTGAATCGGTTTCTCAGCACGATTCAGATAACCCTTTCATTTCGCATGCCTTCCTGTCCGCCCTCGAAGAATCCGGCGCTGTCGGCGGGCGCACGGGCTGGACGCCGCTTCACCTCGCGGTCGAAGGACCGGACGGCACCGTGCGGGCCGTGGCGCCCTGCTACGGCAAGTCGCACTCGCTCGGCGAATATGTCTTCGACCACGGCTGGGCCGATGCCTTCGAGCGCGCCGGCGGGCAATATTACCCGAAGCTCCAGCTGTCCGTGCCCTTCACGCCGGCAACCGGCCGGCGCCTTCTCGCGCGGCCCGGCCCCGGCGCGGACGCCGCGCGCCAGGGCCTCGTCGCCGGCCTCAGGGCATTGCGACGCGAGATCGGTGCCTCGTCCGCGCACGTGACCTTCCTGCCGCAGGAGGAGTGGCGCTTCCTCGGTGAAGAGGGCTTCCTCCTGCGCACCGACCGGCAGTTCCACTGGCCCAACGAAGGCTATCATTCGTTCGAGGATTTTCTCGGCGCCCTGTCCGCCCGCAAGCGCAAGGCTATCCGCCGCGAGCGGCGCGATGCGCTCGGCCCCGGCATCGCCGTCGAGCCGCTCACGGGCAGCGACATCACGGAAGCCCACTGGGACGCTTTCTTCGACTTCTACCAGGACACCGGTTCGCGCAAATGGGGCCGGCCCTACCTGCCGCGCGCCTTCTTCTCCCTCGTCGGGGAGCACATGGCGGACAGGATCCTCCTCGTCATGGCCCGGCGGGGCGGCCGCTACATCGCCGGGGCGCTCAACTTCATCGGCGCCAACACCCTCTATGGCCGCAACTGGGGCGCCATCGAGCATCACCCCTTCCTGCACTTCGAGCTCTGCTATTATCAGGCGATCGACTTTGCCATTCGGCGCGGCCTCACGCGCGTGGAGGCCGGGGCGCAGGGCGAGCACAAGCTCGCCCGCGGCTACAAGCCCACCTTCACCTATTCGGCGCACGACATCGGCCATCCCGGCCTGCGCCGGGCGGTGGCCGACTATCTGGCGCGCGAGCGGATCGCCATCGAAGCGGAGATGGAGGCCCTCGCCGAGGAACTGCCGTACCGGCACGAAGGTCGAGGGGCACGCGCGCTCGGTGCTTGACGTTGGAGGCGGTGCTCGCCAAACCTGCACCGTCGATGACCCATGAGGATGGCATGAGCAGCTACGACCCCAACAACATCTTCGCCAGGATCCTCCGCGGCGAACTGCCGTGCGAGCGCGTCTACGAGGACGAGCACACGCTTGCCTTCATGGACATCATGCCGCGGGCCGACGGTCACGTGCTCGTCATCCCCAAGGTCGAGGCCCGCAACATCTTCGACATCCCCGCCGAGGATCTCGGCCGGCTCGCGATCAGTGTGCAGAAGGTGGCACGGGCGGTGAAGGCCGGCATGGACGCAGAGGGCCTCACCATTCAGCAGTTCAACGAGAGCGCCGGCGGCCAGGTCGTGTTTCACATCCACGTCCACGTCCTGCCGCGCTGGAAGGACGTGCCCCTCAGGCCGCACACCGGCGAGATGGCGCCGCCTGAGACGCTGAAGGCCCACGCCGAGCGCATCCGCAGGGCCCTCGCCGCTGGCTGATTCCCTCCCGACGAACCGCACGAACGGTGGCCGCTGTCGGGCAGAGGCCACCCGTCTCTCGCAGGACAAGCCTCGCGCCAGCCAGCCACTCGAGAATGGCAGCCACGCCCCGTGTGCCGACCATTCGACGAGGTGACGCGTGCTGCCCCGAACCTGGCTCCACAGCTTTTCGATCCGCATGCGGATCGCCGCCCTCAGCCTCACGGCCCTCATCGGCTTTGCCACCATCGGCGCCATCTACGCCGCGAGCAACGCGCAGATCGAGGCGGCACTCGCCGAAAAGGACGCCTATGCCGATCTTGCCCACGCTGCCGAGAGCTTCCGCGCCGCGACGCTGCGGGTCGAAGGCGACGTCAAGGACTACCTGCGCGTGCGCACCGATGTCGTCGCGCGCAAGTTCGACGAGGGGGCGCGTCAGGCAACCGAAGCCCTCGCCACCCTGCGCTCCCTGCCAATGGCCGGCGACCTTGGCGCGAGGATCGACGAACTCGGCAAGGCGCTTACCGCCGTCCAGACCTCCTTTCGAACCGTCACAGGCCTCGTGAACGATCTCGGCACGAGCCCGGACAGCGGGCTCGGCGGCAACCTCCAGGCAGCCGCCAAGGCAATGGAGCAGTCGCTCGTCGATTTCGCGCGCGACAATCCGGATCCCGAGCTCAACCGGCTGATCGTCGCCTTCGACCAGTTGCGCAGGGCGGAGCGCGAGTATCTGCTGACAGGCGGCGACACAGAGCGCGGCCGGATGGAAGTTGCGCTCGGCCGCGTCGAGCGCCTCCTCGCCCGGGCGGAGACGCTGACGCCGGAGCTGCGCGCCGGGCTCGTAGATGGCCTGAAGACCTACCGCGCCACGGTGGACAGCTGGCAGGAGAAGCGCGATCTCTTCGTGCGCGTCGGCGATCAGCTCGCCCTCTCCACCGACGTCATCGACCCGGCCGTCGCCGCCATCGTACAGACGGCGTTGGGTGGATCGGCCGCCGCGACGCAGCGCCTCCAGCGCATCGCAGATGCGACGACCAATGTCGTCCTCGCGACGATCGCCGCCTCGGCGGTGATCGGCCTCGCCCTCTCCTGGCTGATCGGCCGCAGCATCAGCCGGCCGCTCGACGGGCTGGCGATGACCATGCAGCGCCTCGCCGCGGGCGACACCGGAATCGCTATCCCCGCCGTGCCCGGGCGCAACGAGATCGCCCGCATGGCGGCAGCCGTCGCCGTCTTCCGCGACAATGCTCTGGAGCGTGACGCCCTGACGGCGCGGGAAGCGGCGGAACAGGCAAGGCGTGACGAGCGCGCCGCCCAGATCGAGGCGATGATCGCCCGCTTCGAGGCCACCGCCAAGGCAGGCCTCGTCGAGGTGCGCCGTGCCGCGGCCGAACTGCGGACGGCCTCGGATGCGCTTGACGCCACAGCACGCGAGGCGGCCGGACGCATCAGCGAGGCAGACAGCGCGGTCGCGGTGGCCTCCGACAACGTGTCCTCGGCCGCCACGGCAACGGGCACGCTCGCTCAGTCGATCGATCGCATCACCGAGGAGGCCGCCCGCTCGACAACCGTTGCCGGGCGCGCCCGCGATGAGGTTGCCGAGACCGTCGAGACCGTCCAGAACCTCGCCACGGCTGCCGATCGCATCGGCGAGGTGGTGAAGCTGATCCTCGCCATCGCCAACCAGACGAACCTGCTCGCGCTCAACGCCACGATCGAGGCGGCTCGCGCGGGCGAAGCCGGCAAGGGGTTCGCCGTTGTCGCTTCCGAGGTGAAGACCCTCGCCAGCCAGACCGCATCCGCGACCGAGGAGATCCGCAGCCAGATCGCCGCCATCCAGGCCGTATCCGACACGGCGGTGGACGCTATCGGCCATGTCAACGCGATCATCGTGGAGATGGCCGCCATGGCGGGAACCGTGTCGGACGCCGTGCGTGAGCAGGAAAGGGTCGTTCGCGCACTCGCCGACAACGTCGATCGCGCCTCGGGCGAGGCGGCCACCGGCGCAGGGGCCATGAGAAGCGTTGCCGAAGCCGCCGAGGCGACCCGCACGGCCGCGCGCGACGTGGACGCCCTCGCCGACCGCCTGGCGGACCAGACGGAAACGATCGAGCGCGCGATCTCGGCCTTTCTGGAGGATGTGCGCGCCGCCTGACGCGGCGCGAGGAGGACGCTTCAGCGCAGCAGGTCGCCGCTCGCTACGGCCTTGATCAGGGCCTGTGCGGGATCGCTGACCTGGTCCCAGACGAGCGAGCCAAGGAAGAAGCTGATCAGCACGATGATCGGCAGGAAGAACCAGGACATCACTTCTTCGGTGCGCTGGCGGCGACGCCGGCGCTCCCGTCTACGCTGAAACCAGCTTGCCACCTTCAACCCCTGACGAGCGGGACCTTGGGTACGGTGCTGACCGGCGCCGGCAGGCCGCCCTTGCCGCCCCGCCCTCCTGTCTCACCACCACCCGGCTTGCGGCCTTTCTGCACCTTCCGGACCGGCTTTGTCGAGCCCCGCTTCACCTTGCGGCGCTTGGCGGCATCGGCCACGTCCTTTTCGGGCTTCGGCGTCACCGGCCCTTCCGGATACTCGAAGCCAAGGCTGCGCGTGCCAGTCTCGTCGGTGACGACGACGACGCGCACGGCGCCGCCATTTTTCAGGCGCCCGAACAACACCTCGTCGGCGAGAGGCGTCTTGATCGTCGTCTGGATGAGCCGTGCCATCGGGCGAGCGCCCAGCGCCTCGTCGTAGCCGTTGTCCACCAGCCACTCGCGCGCCTCGTCGCTGAGCTCGATGGTGACGTTGCGGTCGGCGAGCTGCGCCTCGAGCTGCAGGACGAACTTGTCCACCACCTTCGCCACCACCTCCTTCGGCAGATGGCCGAAGGAGATGATCGCGTCGAGGCGGTTGCGGAACTCCGGCGCGAAGAGGCGGTTGACGGCCTCCTGGTCGTCTCCCTCGCGCTTGGTGCGCGTGAAGCCGTAGGCCGGACGGGCGAGATCCGCGGCGCCGGCATTCGTCGTCATGATGAGGATGACGTTGCGGAAATCGACCTGCTTGCCGTTGTGGTCCGTCAGCTTGCCGTGGTCCATGACCTGCAACAGGATGTTGAACAGGTCGGGATGGGCCTTCTCGATCTCGTCGAGCAGCAGCACGCAGTGTGGGTGCTGGTCGACACCGTCGGTCAGCAGCCCGCCCTGGTCGAAGCCGACATAGCCGGGCGGCGCGCCGATGAGCCGCGAGACCGTGTGCCGCTCCATATACTCGGACATGTCGAAGCGAAGCAGCTCGACGCCGAGCGTCGCCGCCAGCTGGCGCGCCACCTCGGTCTTGCCGACGCCCGTCGGGCCGGCGAAGAGATAGCAGCCGATGGGCTTCTCGGCGTCGCGCAGCCCCGCGCGGGCGAGCTTGATGGAGGCCGACAGCGCCTCGATGGGCCGCTCCTGCCCGTAGACGACGCGCTTTAGGGTCTCCTCGAGGTGCTGCAGCACCTCGGCATCGTCCTTCGACACCGTCTTGGGCGGAATGCGCGCCATGGTGGCGATGGTCGTCTCGATTTCCTTGACGCCGATCGTCTTCTTGCGCCGGCTCTCGGGCACCAGCATCTGCGAGGCGCCGGTCTCGTCGATGACGTCGATCGCCTTGTCCGGCAGCTTGCGGTCGTGGATGTAGCGGCTCGACAGCTCCACCGCCGCCTTGATGGCGTCGTTGGTGTAGCGCAGCTTGTGGAACTCCTCGAAATAGGGCTTCAGCCCCTTGAGGATGGCGATGGTGTCAGGGACGCTCGGCTCGTTGACGTCGATCTTCTGGAAGCGGCGCACCAGGGCCCGGTCCTTCTCGAAGTACTGGCGGTACTCCTTGTAGGTGGTCGAGCCGATGCAGCGCAGCGTGCCGGAGGCGAGCGCAGGTTTCAGCAGATTCGACGCATCCATCGCGCCGCCGGAGGTCGCCCCGGCGCCGATCACCGTGTGGATCTCGTCGATGAAGAGGATCGCGTCGGGATGCTGCTCGATCTCCTTCATCACCTGCTTGAGGCGCTCCTCGAAGTCGCCGCGGTAGCGCGTGCCGGCGAGCAGCGTGCCCATGTCGAGGGCGAAGACCGTCGCATCGGCCAGCACCTCCGGCACCTCGCCCATCACGATCTTGCGGGCGAGCCCCTCGGCGATGGCCGTCTTGCCGACGCCGGGATCGCCGACGAGCAACGGATTGTTTTTGTGCCGGCGGCACAGCACCTGGATGGTGCGCTGGATCTCACCCTCTCGGCCGATGAGCGGGTCGATACGTCCCTCGCGTGCCTTCTTGTTGAGGTTGACGCAGTAGGCCTCGAGCGCATCGCCCTTCTTCTTGCGCTGCCCCTCCGCCTCGTCGGTGCTCGACGAGCGCCCTTCGCCTTCCTCGTCGGCACCGCGCGGCGCGCGCGTCTCCGACAGACCGGCTCGCTTGGCGATACCATGGCTGATGTAGTTGACCGCATCGTAGCGCGTCATGTCCTGCTCCTGCAGGAAATAGGCCGCGTGGCTCTCGCGCTCGGCGAAAATGGCGACGAGCACGTTCGCACCCGTGACCTCCTCCCGGCCCGAGGACTGCACATGGATGACGGCGCGCTGGATGACCCGCTGGAAACCCGCGGTCGGCTTCGATTCCTCGCGCCCGTCGGCGACGAGGTTGGTCAACTCGGTATCGACATATTCGACGAGATTGCGGCGCAGCATCTCGAGATCGACATTGCAGGCACGCATCACCGCAGCCGCATCCTGGTCGTCGACCAGGGCAAGCAGCAGATGCTCGAGCGTCGCGTACTCGTGGTGGCGCTCGTTGGCGAAGGCCAGCGCCCTGTGAAGCGCCTGTTCGAGACTGCGGGAGAAGGTGGGCAAAAGGATCTCTCCCCTATTTCTTTTCCATGACGCATTGCAGCGGGTGCTGGTGCTGCCTTGCAAAATCCATCACTTGGGTCACTTTGGTCTCGGCAACCTCATAGGTGAAGATGCCGCATTCCCCGACGCCGTTCTGATGCACGTGCAGCATGATCCGGGTAGCGTCCTCCCGGGCCTTGTTGAAGAAGCGCTCCAGGACGTGCACCACGAACTCCATCGGCGTGTAATCGTCGTTGAGCAGCAGCACGCGATACATGCTGGGCCGCTTCGTCCGCGGCTTGGTTTTCGTTAGAAGCGCCGAACCCGGACCATCGTTCCCTTGTGAGGGACGCAATCCGCCACGCCGGCGCTCCGTCATGCCCGTCGTCGGCCTCACGGCCCGCTCGTCCAGCTTCCCAGTCCCTGTCGGCATCGTGTCCGCAAATGATCCCGCGCTCGATCCGTTCTCGCGTGCCCCGACGGCGCGCCAGACTAATCTAATGCCCGGCGAGATGCTTCGCCAGTGCGTCCGGCGCCGTGTGCGGATCAAAAAACAACGACGGCGGCAGCAGGTCCTGCACCTGCGGTCGCCCGGGCAACGCGCACGAAAAAGGCCCGGCACGCGGCCGGGCCTCGAGGTGGGAGGATAAATCGATCGGCGGCGCCGGCCGCCGCCGGTATCACTTGCCGGTGGTCGCGACGGTCTGCGCGCGGGCGTAGAGCCCCTCGTAGGGCTTCACCGCTTCCTTGGCGAGGTCGGCATAGAGCTCGCCGAGCTTGCTCGTCTGGGCGACGAGGCCTTCGTAGGCGCTCTTGAGATAAGCCGACTGGATCTCGAAGGCCTTGTCCAGCGTCTTGGCGCCGGCGAGCTTCTCGACCGTGGCGCTGCCCTGCTCGAAGCTCTTCTTCGAATAGTCGGCAACCTCCACGGCAATCGCCTGGGCGCCCTTGGAGACAGCGCCGAAAGCCTTCATGGCAACGTCCATCTGTTCCTTGCCGAATTTCTGCAGATCGTCAAACTGAGCGAACATGTCCTCTTCGGCGCCACGAGACGCCGCCCCTGAGCTGGCCGGAGACACGTCCGGCGTGACCAAAAAACCGCCTGCCTGAAGCCGGTTCGCTTTATATATGTGCAACGCACAATCGTTGTCAATGCATTTTGTTGCATCGCACAATGGCCGTCGCTGCCCCGTTTAACGCATCCGTAACCGCGTCGACTTAGCGTCGTTGACAGTGGCGCGCCGGTGACTGGCTCGAAGGATCCGGCGCAGAAAGACAATTCAGGCGTCTGATGTCGGGGACGGACAAATGAACATGGGTTGCGTATCAGCCCGGTGGCGGCGTTGGGGCGCCGCCCTGGGCGCCGTCGGGCTTGCCGCGTCGCTCAGCCTCGTGCCATCGGCCCCGGCCATGGCCAGGAAGAAGGATTCAGGCGGGTACAACCCGCCCTATGCGGCCATCGTCGTCGACGTGAAGAGCGGCAAGACCCTGCATGCCGTCAATGCCGACGCTCCGCGCATTCCCGCATCCATCACCAAGGTGATGACGCTCTATCTGCTGTTCGAGCAGCTCGAGGCCGGACGGGTGCGTCTCGACACGCCGCTCAGGGTCTCGGCAAACGCTGCCGCCCAGGCCCCTTCCAAGCTCGGGCTCAAGGCCGGCTCCAGCATCTCTGTGGAGAATGCCATTCTGGCCATGGTGACGAAATCGGCCAACGACGTCGCCATGGTGGTAGCCGAGAACATCGGCGGCTCCGAGCGCGCCTTCGCCCAGCTCATGACGCGCAAGGCACGCGCGCTTGGCATGAGCCGCACCACCTTCTACAACCCACACGGCCTACCCTCGTCGCCCGCCAACGTCTCCACGGCGCGCGACCTCGCCATCCTGGGCCAAGCGATCCAGGATCGTTTTCCCCGCTACTACGGCTATTTCGAGCGGCGCAGCTTCACCTACGCCGGCCGCACCCACGGCAATCACAACAAGCTGCTCGGTCGCGTCGAGGGCGTCGACGGCATCAAGACGGGCTTTACCCGCGCTTCCGGCTTCAACCTCCTGACCTCGGCCAAGACGAGTACCCGCCACATCGTTGCCGTCGTCCTCGGCGGTCGCTCCGGCGCGTCCCGCGATCAGATCATGGCCAACCTCGTCTCGGATAACCTGCCCCGTGCCTATGCCGGCGCGCGGCAGACGCCGGCCATCGCCGACCGTGCGCCGACACCGGTCGCCGTCGCCCGCGCGGAGGAGGTGGAGACCACGGCCGCCATTCCGCTTCCCGCGCCACGCCCCGAGCCGGCCGGCGCCCCGCTCGACCTGTCCAGCATCCGGCCGGTCGTCGCATCGGCCTCCGGATCGACCGCGACGCCCTCGTCCATGCAGTGGTCGGCAGGCCCGCAGCCGGCGCCCCGCGCCGGGACCCAGGTGGCCTCCGCCGCACCGGTTGCCGTCTCCGCCATCGCCGATCTCGAGAAGAAACAGGCAGTCGAGGAGCCCGTAAAGCAGGACGCCCCCTCCCGCTCGGCCGGCTGGGTGATCCAGCTCGCCGCGACCGGCGACGAGGCGCGCGCCCGCGACATTCTGAGCGACGCCCGCCAGAAGTCCCGCGATCTCCTGTCGAATGCCTCGCCCTTCACCGAGAAGTTCGTCAAGGACGGCACCACCTTCTACCGCGCACGCTTCTCCGGCTTCGATCCGGACAGCGCCCAGGCCGCGTGCAAGACCCTCAAGCGGCGCGGCTTCTCCTGCTTCGCCACCCGCGGCTGAGCCGCGCGACAACGGGCCGGCCGCCCCCCACGGCTCACCCGAACCTTACAGAGTGAAACGCCGCATTCGGTCGGAGTATCAACGATGTCGGCTCAACAGGATGTCCTTGGCCTGATTCACCCGGGCGGCCAGGTAGGTCGAGCCCCCCTGGTCGGGATGGAGTTTCTTCATGAGCGTGCGGTGCGCGCGACGAATGTCGGCCTCTCCGGCCCCCGGCGGAAGGCCGAGCACTTCACGAGCCTCCTCTTCCGTCATCGCGCCCGCAGCCGCCTCGCCGCGGCCCCGCGCGTGAGCATCGCCGTCAGCGTCTTCACGCCAGGCGGGAAACCGGCGGTCGAGATAAGCCTCTAGGAGGCGCGCACCGTCCATGTCGCGGGCCAGGCATTCGCGCCGGAGCGCGAGAAGCTCCTCCCGCCCCAGCCCCGACAGGGCCCTGCCCTCCCGCGGGCCGGCGAGAACCGTCCCCTCCATCTCGCCGCTCGCATGGTCGAGCTCCATCTCGATCATCACCGAGCGCACCCGCGACACGCGGGGCGTCCCGCCGCCCGACGAGCCGGGCCCGGATCCCGGCCAAGAACCCGGCCAGGAGCGCGGGCTCGCATAGCCGCCCCCCGGCCGGCCGAGCAGCCACCAGCCGAGGCCGGCAAGCCCCAGCGCCATGTCGAAGCGCCCGCGGATCAGAAGAACGGCCGCGATGGCGAGCGCTCCCCAGCCGCCGGCCTTTCGCAAAACCTTCGCCAACACCTTGGCGTCGGCATTGGCATAGCTGCGCCCGAGCCACCACAGGAGCACCAGCGCGAGAAGTCCCAGAGCAAGTGCGATCACCGCTTGCCACCCATTGCGGTCAGCAATCCCCTGACCTCGCCGCCGTCGCGGTCGGCGAGCCGCTGCAGCGCCGGCAAGCCGCCGGAGGCATAGGCCGCTGCACCGCGCAGGAGCGCCGCGAGCGTTGTACCCGCACCGCTGTCGAAACGCGCATAGGCACCGCCGGTCAGGCGGGAAAGTTCCTTGAAGACCCCTGTCACGGTCGCGTCATGCCCCTCCTGAAACGCGAAGATGCGCACGCCGAGCAGGCCGAGTTCACCGGCGAGCGCGCACAGGCCGTCCGCGTCCTCCTCGACAGCGTCGCCGACGAGGACGAGCACCTTCGCCCCGCTGCGCGACACCTCGTTACGTGCATGAGCGAGAACCCGGCCAATCTGCGTCAGGCCGCCACGGCAGTCGATCCGTGTCATCAGCGCCGTCAGGGCCCCCGCATCGGAGACCCAGCGCGAGGCCCGGCATTCGCCGAAGCCGCGGAAATAGACGAGTTGCACGGCAAGGCCGCCACCGGCGAGGGCCGTGTCGAACATCTCGGCCTGCAGCTGGCAGGCGAGATCCCAGGTCGGCTGCCGGCTCATGGTGGCGTCGAGCGCAAAGATGAGGCGCCCCGCCGGCGCGGCAGGCGTGGCGACCGCCCTGGCCTCTTTCAGGAAGGCATCGACGTCGCGCGACGGGCCAACGTCCGGCGCGGATGATCCGCGCTGCGCCAGGTCCCTGTCGCGGCCGTCACGCTTGTTCTCGCCCATGGCCGGGCCGCCTCCCTTTCGTTCTTGTCTTCATGTGGCACGAACCGGCGCCCTTGCAAGCGCGACATCCCCCCGGGCCTCTTTGCACTGCAACATGATTGTTGGCGGGGCAGCCTCGCTTTGCTACAGGCAGAAGCTATGCACGGCGGCAAAGACCGGGCAAGGGAGGGACGACGGGCATGGACAGGGTCGCGACGGTCGATACGGTCAAGGGCTTGCGCGAGGCGGTCGCCTCCTGGCGTGGAGCGGGCGAGCGCGTCGCCCTGGTGCCCACCATGGGCGCCCTGCACGTCGGCCATCTTTCGCTGGTCGAGCGCGCCCGGGCGCTGGCCGACCGGGTCGTCGTCTCGATCTTCGTCAATCCGACCCAGTTCGCCCCCAACGAGGATTTTTCGAAGTATCCCCGCACGCTGGACGACGACCGCGCGAAGCTCGCGGGCCTCGCCGAGCTCGCCTATACGCCGCTCGTCGAGGAGATGTATCCGCCGGGCTTCGCCACCACGGTGAGCCTTGACGGGCCGGCCGCCGCCGGGCTCGAGGATGCCTTCCGCCCCACCCATTTTGCCGGCGTCGCCACCGTCGTCGCCAAGCTGCTGCTGCAGGCCCTGCCGGACGTCGCCATCTTCGGCGAGAAGGACTACCAGCAGCTCAAGGTCATCGCCCGCATGGCACGCGATCTCGACCTTTCGGCCGAGATCGTCGGCGCACCGACCGTGCGCGAGGCCGACGGGCTCGCCCTGTCCTCGCGCAACCGTTACCTGTCCGACGAGGAGCGGGCGCTCGCGCCCACGCTGCACCGCACCTTGCAGGACGGCGCAGCCCGCCTGCGCGCCGGCGAGGATGCCGGGGCCGTCGTGACCGCCGGCGAGGATGCTCTTGCGGCAGCCGGCTTCGCCGTCGATTACCTCGCCCTGCGCGACGCCGAGACGCTCGCGCCGGTCAGCGACCTTGCGGCGCCGGCGCGCCTCCTCGTCGCGGCGCGGCTGGGAGCGACGCGGCTCATCGACAACATCGCCGTCTGACAACCAACGGACGCGACGAAAACCGCGTCCGTTCAGCAGCTTGCGGCAATCTCCGGAATCAGTTTCCGAGGCAACGGCATCGTCAGTGCAGCCGGTGGCGCTCCTCTTCGTCCTCGTAAGCCGCCCAGGCCACGAGGAGATCGGCGCTGAAGCCTTCGTCCGCGAGGCTGCCGCTGATGGTCGAGAAGAGGGATTCGGCCTTGTGCCAGTCGCGGGCGAGCGGCATGGCCCCGTCGGGCCCGCTTTCGAGCCGCGCCTCGGCATAGCGCTCCAGCAGCGCCTCGCGCTCGGCGAAGGCAAAGGCGGCGACCGCAGTGCGGAACACACGTCCCGCCTCCATCTCGACCTGCCCCGTATCGCGCTGGCGCGGACGCACGAGATAGCCTTCCGCCCGCTCGTCGATTTCAAAGGACCGTGCGGCCCCTTCTGCAACACCGATCAGCATGAGCGCCTCCATCGGCTATCCTCATGCATCGATGATGCCAGCAAGGCTGTGCCAAAGCGGTGCGGGTGCGCACGCAACCTACAGGAGGCCGAGGGAGGCGAGTTCCCGCCGCAGTTCCTCGGGCATCTCGGCTGCGCTCGCGCTGCCGTCCCCGAGGTCGGGCGGCGCATCCTTGGCCGTGAGATAGCGCCAGCCCTGGAAGGGACGATACGGCCGCGGCGAAACCGGCACGACGACCGGCTCCATGACGAGATGGCAGCGCGAGATGCCCTCGCTATCGGTGAAGGGGCGGATGGCGACGAGCCGCTGCCGGCAGGCGAGCTGTCCCTTGATGACCCAATAGAGCGATCCGCCGTCGAGAAGCTCCTCGACGCGCTTGGGCACCATGCGCGTCGTGTGCAGCTGCTCCTGCGGCAGCTTCTGCCGCCGGCGCTCGCGCATGCGCTCCTCGATCCACTCCTCGAGGTCGCGGATGGATTCTGCCCCGACGCAGAGCTTGATGAGATGGAGGGCCATGGCCCAACTATCTAGCGCCGGCGCCGCGCAAGGCAACGGGGACGGTGCACGGGGCGGGGGATAATGGGTGGGAACGGGAAAGCCCGCTCGTCGGCGGCCGGCGCCGGACCGCTCAGGTTTCCTTCTTCGTATCGTCCATGCCCCCGCGCACAACGCTACTGTCGACGCCCCCGGTCAGCAACCGTGGCTGTTCCGGTTCGTTTTCCGCCGATTTATAGGAGGCCCCGAGAACGCGGCGCCATGCGCTCACCCCTCCTCCTCCGTCACGATCACGATGAGCCGCGCCCCTTCCCCCACCTGCGCTCCCGGCTCGGCGGCGATCTCGCTCACCGTGCCGGCGCAGGGGGCGACGAGCACGTGCTCCATCTTCATCGCCTCGACCACGGCGAGCCGCTCGCCCTTCTCGACCCGGTCGCCGACGCCGACGAAGACGGCGACGAGCTTGCCGTGCATCGGCGCCTTGACGAGGCCATCGCCGTCCATGTGCTCGAGGTCGACGGCGAAGGGGTCGTAGATCCTGACGCTCGTTTGCCGGCCCTCGGCGAGGACGAGCATGGCCGCGTCCGCCTCGACCAGCGTGAGATCGTGCTCGCCCTCCGGCACCGGATGGCCGGGAAAGGCGACGGCCGGCCCGTCCGGGCCGTACTCGAGCACGGCCTCGACCCGCTCGCCCTCGACGAGAAGCGGCAGGCCGGTGCGCCGCGCGCCGACGAGCTGGAAGCCGTCGTCGGCCCACCAGCCGCCCGCCTCCTCGTCCCGCAGGGAGGATGCGGCGGAAAAGGCGATGCGTTCGCGCTCGCGGTGGACGAGGGCGAGCGCCCCCGCCGCCGCTGCGGCGGCATCGAAGCCCCGCGGCACGGCGCCGAGCGCCTCGATGTTGCGGTCGATGAAGCCCGTGTCGAAACGCCCGTCACGGAACTCCGGCGCCTCGCACAGCGCCTTGAGGAAGGCGATGTTGGTCTTCGGCCCCGCGACCGTCGTGCCGCCGAGCGCCTCGGCCAGCCGGTCGAGCGCCTCGGCGCGCGTCGGCGCATGGGCGATGACCTTGGCGATCATCGGATCGTAGAAGGGTGTCACTGCGTCGCCCGCGGCCACGCCGGTGTCGATGCGGATGTCGTCGCCCGCACCGAAATCGAGCGCCCAGAGCTTGCCGGTCGACGGCAGGAAGCCCTTTTCGGGATCCTCCGCATAGAGCCGCGCCTCGACGGCATGGCCGTCGATCGCAAGGTCCTCCTGCGTGAAGGGCAAGGCCTCGCCCGCGGCGACGCGGAACTGCAGCTCGACGAGGTCGAGCCCGGTGATCGCCTCCGTCACCGGATGCTCCACCTGCAGGCGCGTGTTCATCTCCATGAAGTAGAAGCGGTCCGGCCTCAGGCCCTCGCGCCCGTCGGCGATGAACTCGACCGTGCCGGCCCCCACATAGCCGACGGCCCGCGCCGCCTCCGTCGCGGCCTGCCCCATGGCGGCGCGCATCTCCTCGGTCATGCCCGGCGCCGGCGCCTCCTCGATCACCTTCTGGTGGCGGCGCTGCAGGGAGCAGTCGCGCTCGAAGAGGTGCACGACATTGCCGTGCCCGTCGGCGAAGACCTGGATCTCGATGTGCCGTGGCGACAGCACATATTTCTCGACAAGCACGCGCGGGTCACCAAAGGCGCTCTGCGCCTCGCGCTGGGCGCTCTCGAGCGCGGCGTCGAACTCGGCCGCCTTGTCGACGCGCTTCATGCCCTTGCCGCCGCCGCCGGCGACCGCCTTGATGAGCACGGGATAGCCGATCTCGTAGGCCTTCTGGCGCAGGAAATCAGGCTCCTGCCGGGCGCCGTGATAGCCCGGCACCACCGGCACACCCGCCTTCTCGACGAGCGCCTTGGCCGCGTCCTTCAGCCCCATGGCGCGGATGGCGGAGGCTGGCGGGCCGACGAAGACGATGCCGTTCGCGGCGCACGCCTCGGCGAATTCCGCCCGCTCGGAGAGAAAGCCGTAGCCCGGATGGATGGCGGCGGCGCCGGTCTTCTTCGCCACCGCGATGATGCGGTCGATGAGAAGGTAGCTCTCGGCCGCCGGCGCCGGGCCGATGCGATGCGCCTCGTCCGCCATGTGCACGAACATCGCGTCGGCATCCGCATCCGAATGGACGGCGATGGTGCGCATGCCGAGCTGCCGCGCCGTGCGAATGATGCGGCAGGCGATCTCGCCCCGGTTGGCGATGAGGACGCTGTCGAGCACGAAGTCATCTCCCTCGATCACGGGCGCGCCGGTTGGTCCGGCGGCAAATCATGTCGCTTTCGCGGCCAACAGACCATAGCCCGCCCATAAGCGCCATGCCGCAATGCACGGCATCCGGCCTTGGCATCTGCGCGGGGCAGGCTCGGCGGTCACGTCTCGTTCCCTGGAGGCGCCGCAGCACGAAGGCGTGCGGTGCAGGTTCAGAGGCCTTTGTCAAAAGCGCCTTCGGCAGGTTTCATTCGCTGGCCCCCGGATGACGGTCCGCTTCGCTGCATGCCTCCGGGGAACATGGCTCTCGAGCCGCCAGCCGATCCCTCACCGCGTCGCGGGGCTGAAGCGCGCCACAAGCTGGTGGCGCTCGCCGGGATAGGTCAGCGTCACTGCCGTGATTGTCGCCCCGGCCTGGAAGGTGCGCCGCGCCACGACGAGGCAGGCGGCGCCGCGGGCGACGGCGAGGTGATGGGCGACGTCCGCCCCGGCATTCTCGGCGCGGATGGTGTGCTCGGCCTCGGTCCAGGGGATCTGCTCGAGCAGCCAGGTGCCCGGCGGCGAAGCGGCGAAGGCCTCGCGCGCCGCGGCCGGCACGACGGCAAGGTTGATCAGCCGCTTCTCGTAGACGAAGGGCCGCTCGTCCGCGAAATGCAGCACCGTGAGCGCCTCCACGTCGAAGCTGCCCTTGGCCGCCCCGAGCCGCGCAAGGTCCTCCGGCCGCGCCCGCCGGCGCTCCCGGTCGAGGATCACGTAGCGGTAGCTGCGGCCGGAGCCGGTGATCTCGGCCTTGATGTCGTGGACCTCGAGCACGGTCTCCTGCGACTTCGGCGCCGCGACGAAGGAGCCGGAGCGGCGCCGCCGCACAACGAGCCCCGCCGCCGCCAGCGCCGAGATGGCCTTGTTCACCGTCATGCGCGAGCAGCCGAACTGCGCGACGAGGTCGTGCTCGGAGGGCACGCGATGGCCGGGCGGCCACTCGCCGGAGAGGATCTTCTCCTCCAGCGCCCGGCGGATCTCGGCATAGCGCGGCAGCGGTTCGGCGATGCTCACCACCGTCTCCTACGCCTTCACGAGCCGGGCGAGCGTGCGCCGGTACGCCGCCTCGACCGCCTCGCGCGTCGCGTGCCGGCCACCCGCGACGACCTGCCGGCCGCCGACATAGACACCGTCGAGCGCCGCCTTGCCGGCAACGAAGAGATAGGCGTCGAGCCAGCGGTCCCCCCGCATGGGCGCAAGATCGACGTGAGCTGCGTCGAGCACGACGATGTCGGCGCGGTGGCCGGGAGCGAGCGTACCGATGGCGCGGCCGAGCGCGCGCGCCCCGCCGCGACAGGCCTCGTCATGGAGCCGCCGGCCGGTCGATTCGCCCTGCCTCTGCGCCATGAGGTTGCGGCCGCGCAGGGCCAGGCGCTGGCTGTATTCGAGCTGCCGGAGCTCGCCCGGCGCCGTGATCTCGATGTTGGAATCGCTGCCGACGCCGTAGAGCCCGCCCTGCCCGGCGAAATCCACGCCAGCGAAGATGCCGTCGCCGAGATTGGCCTCGGTGATCGGGCAAAGGCCAGCGACGGCGCCGGAGCGGGCGATGCCGCCAACCTCCGCGTCGGTCAGATGCGTGGCGTGGATGAGGCACCAGCGCCCATCGACAGGCACGTTGTCCATCAGCCATTCCACCGGCCTCAGGCCGGACCAGGCGAGGCAGTCCTCCACCTCCTTCACCTGCTCTGCGATGTGGATGTGGAGCGGCCCATCCCCGGCGAGCGGCAGGATCGCGGCGAGGCTTTCAGGCGTGACGGCGCGCAGCGAGTGCGGCGCGACGCCGACCCGTGCATCGGGCAGGGACGCGACCGCCTTGCGTGCACCCTCGAGGAGTTGCGCGAAGCGTACCGGATCGTTGAGGAAGCGCCGCTGGCCCTCGCCCGCGGGCTGGCCGCCGAAACCGCCCTGCGCGTAGAACACCGGCAGGAGCGTGAGGCCGATGCCGGTCGCCTCGGCGGCAGCGGCGATGCGCTCGCAGTGCTCGGCGAGATTGGCATAGGGCGCCCCGTCCGGGCCGTGATGGAGGTAATGGAACTCCGCCACCGCGGTGAAGCCCCCCTCCAGCATCTCGAGGAAAGCATAGGCTGCAATGGCCTCGACGTCCTCGGGCGTCAGGGCGCCGAGGAAGCCGTACATCACCTGCCGCCAGGTCCAGAAGCTGTCGCCGGAGGGACCGCGCGTCTCGGCAAGGCCCGCCATGCCACGCTGAAAAGTGTGGCTGTGCAGGTTCGGCAGTCCCGGAAGCGCGATGGAGCCGCCATAGGCGGCGTCGCCTTGCGTGCTGTCGCGTTCGATGGCCGCGATCGTGCCCGCTTCATGGGTGATCGTGACATTGTCGGCCCAGCCCTCGCCGAGGAGGGCATGATCGAAGAACAGCTTCTGCATGATCTTTCCCCCTGACAGCGACCCGCGTCCACAACCGTCATGCCCCGCGCCTGTCGCGCACATCCACGCCGCGCCGATGGCGCAAGGCCGAAAGCGCGGACAGTCGGGGGCAAGAACGGCCAGGACGAGCGCCAAAGGCCGCTCATGCCACGGGCAGTGTGCGCGACGGCATGCAATTTTGTCTAGACAATAAATCGGCAGGCTGATTATGTATAGACAATAATAACGGACGGGAGCAGGCCGCATGGACGCCGACAGGTTGTGGATCAACGCACGACTGGCGACGCTCGCTGAAGGCAGGTCGGGGCTCGGCATCGTCGATCAGGGCGCGCTCGCCTGCAAGGACAGGCGCATCGTCTATGCCGGCCCGATGGCCGATCTGCCGCTGTCACTCCAGGTGAAAGAGCGCATAGACTGCGCCGGGCGCTGGGTCACCCCCGGCCTCGTCGACTGCCACACCCATCTCGTCTTCGGCGGCGACCGTGCGCAGGAATTCGAGATGCGCCTTGCGGGCGCGAGCTACGAGGAGATCGCTCGCGCAGGCGGCGGCATCGTCTCCACGGTGAAGGCGACCCGTGCGGCAAGCGAAGACGACCTCGTCGCAAGTGCCCTGCCCCGTCTCGACCATCTCATCGCCGAAGGCGTCACCACGGTCGAGATCAAGTCCGGCTACGGCCTGGATAGGGACACCGAGCTGCGCAGCCTGCGCGCCGCCCGCCGGCTGGGCGAGGCGCGCCCGGTCACCGTCACCACCACCTTCCTCGGCGCCCACGCCCTGCCGCCGGAGGCGAACGGCGACAAGGCCGCCTATATCGCGACGGTCGTCGACGAGATGCTGCCGGCCGTCGCGGGCGAAGGCCTCGCCGATGCGGTCGACGCCTTCTGCGAGGGCATCGCCTTTTCGCCTGACGAGACGGCGCGGGTCTTCGAGGCTGCAAGGACTCGCGGACTGCCGGTGAAGCTGCACGCCGACCAGCTCTCCAACCTCCACGGCGCCGCACTCGCCGCCCGCTTCGGCGCGCTGTCCGCCGACCATCTGGAATATACGGACGAGGAAGGTGCCGCCGCCATGGCCGCCGCCGGCACGGTCGCCGTGCTGCTGCCCGGCGCCTTCTACTTCATCCGCGAAACGAAGAAGCCGCCAGTCGAGCTCTTCCGCGCCGCCGGGACGCGCATGGCGCTCGCGACCGACTGCAATCCCGGCACCTCGCCGCTGACTTCGCTGCTGCTCACCATGAACATGGGCGCGACGCTGTTCCGCCTGACGGTCGAGGAATGTATCGCCGGCGTCACGCGCGAGGCCGCACGGGCGCTCGGCCGCCTCGGCGAGGTCGGCACGCTCGAAGCCGGCAAGTGGTGCGACCTCGCCATCTGGAACGTCGAGCGCCCGGCCGAGCTCGTCTATCGCATCGGTTTCAATCCGCTCCACGCCCGGGTCTGGAGGGGAAAGTGAAGTTCTCTGGCCATTCCGCCGCTACCTCCGGTGACCTGACATGACCGAACAGACGATCACCCTTCACCCCGGGAATGTCGCCCTCGCCGACTGGCGCCGCGTCTATCTCGGCGCCCCGATTGCTCTCGACGACACGTGCCGCCCGGCCGTCGAAGCCGCGGCGCGCACCATCGATGCCATCATCGCCAAGGGCGAGCCGGTCTACGGCATCAACACCGGCTTCGGGAAGCTGGCGAGCGTGCGCATCGAGGCCGGTGATCTCGCCACGCTCCAGCGCAACATCGTCCTTTCCCATGCCGCCGGCGTCGGCGAACCGCTGCCCGTGCCGGTCGTGCGCCTCGTCATGGCGCTGAAGCTCGCGAGCCTCGCGCAAGGCGCCTCCGGCGTGCGCTGGGAGACGATCCACCACCTCGTCGCCTGCCTCGGCAAGGGCCGCGTGCCCGTCGTGCCCGGCCAGGGCTCGGTCGGCGCCTCGGGCGACCTCGCGCCCCTCGCCCACATGACGGCGGCCTTGATGGGCGTCGGCGAATTCTTCGTCGAGGGCGCTCGCGTGCCGGCGGACAAGGCGCTGGCCGATGCGGGCCTCACGCCCCTCGTGCTCGGGCCGAAGGAGGGGCTCGCCCTTCTCAACGGCACGCAGGTGTCGACGGCGCTGGCGCTCGCCGGGCTGTTCGAGGCCGAGCGCGTCTTCCAGGCCGCCCTCGTCACCGGGGCGCTCGCCACCGATGCCGCCAAGGGCTCCGACGGGCCGTTCGACGAGCGCATCCAGCGCCTGCGCCGCCACCGCGGCCAGGCGGCGACCGCGGCCGCCTTGCGCGCCCTCATGGCCGGCTCGGCCATCCGCGCCTCGCATCTCGCAAACGACGACCGGGTGCAGGACCCCTATTGCCTGCGCTGCCAGCCGCAGGTGATGGGCGCCTGCCTCGACCTCCTGCGCAAGGCCGCCGACTTCCTCGCCACCGAGGCGAACGGCGTCTCCGACAATCCGCTCGTGTTCCCGGAGGCGGGCGAGGTCATCTCCGGCGGCAATTTCCACGCCGAGCCCGTCGCCTTCGCTGCCGACATGATCGCCATGGCCTTGTGCGAGATCGGCTCCCTCGCGGAGCGGCGCATCGCCATGCTGGTCGATCCGGCCCTCTCCGGCCTGCCGGCCTTCCTCACGCCGAAGCCCGGACTCAACTCAGGCTTCATGATCCCGCAGGTCACGGCCGCCGCCCTCGTCTCCGAGAACAAGCAGCGCGCTTATCCGGCAAGCGTCGATTCCATCCCGACCTCGGCCAACCAGGAGGACCACGTCTCCATGGCGACGCACGGCGCCCGCCGGCTCATCCCGATGGCGCAGAATGCCGCGGCCGTCATCGGCATCGAGCTTCTGGCCGCCGCCCAGGGCTGCGACTTCCATGCCCCGATGCGCTCGAGCGAGCCGCTGGAGAAGGCGCGCGCCTTGCTGCGTGCGCGCGTGCCGCACCTCGCCGACGACCGCCACTTCGCCCCCGACATCGCGGCGGCGACCGATCTCGTCCGCTCCGGCGCCCTCGCGGCGGCCGTGGGTGCTGCGATGCTGCCGGCCGTGACGGAGCACGAGCCGTGAGCACGCCCTCCTTCCTTACCGTCACCCGCGGCGAGGCCCCGCTCCTCGTCAGCCTGCCGCATACGGGCACCGACATCCCGGAGGAATTCGCCGCCGGCCTCGTCTCCCCGTGGCGCGCCCGCAAGGACTGCGACTGGTGGATCGAGCGGCTCTACGACTTCGCCGCCGGCCTCGGCGCGACCGTCGTGCACACGGCGATCTCGCGCACGGTCATCGACGTCAACCGCGATCCCTCCGGCGCCTCGCTCTATCCCGGCCAGGCGACGACGGAACTCGTGCCGACGACGACCTTCGACGGCGAGCCGCTCTACGAGCCGGGGCACGAACCCGATTCCCAATCGATTTCAAGGCGCAAGGCGCTTTTCTTCGAGCCCTATCACAAGGCACTCGCCGACGAGATCGCCCGCCTGCGCGCGCTCCATCCGCGCATCGTCGTCTACGACGGCCACTCGATCCGCTCGCGCATACCGAGGCTCTTCGAGGGCGAACTGCCCAACTTCAATATCGGCACCAACGGCGGCACGACCTGCGATCCGGCGCTGACGGCCAGGGTCGCGGAAATCTGCGCCACCTCCGGCCGCAGCCACGTGGTCAACGGCCGCTTCAAGGGCGGCTTCATCACCCGCCACAACGGCCACCCGGCGGACGGCGTCCATGCCATCCAGATGGAGCTCGCCTGCCGCGGCTACATGCGTGAGCCGGTCGGCCCTGTGGACCAAGCCTTCTGGCCCGCCGCCTACGACGAGGCCTATGCCGCCCCCATGCGCGCCGCTCTCACCCGCATTCTCGAAGCCTGCATCGATTTCGCGAGGGGGGCCCGCTGATGCTGCCGACGCTTCTTTCCCGTCATGCTCGCGCCCGTCCCGGGCATCCACGCCCGACCACTTTCGCGCGATCCTCATCAAACACCGTTATGACGGAGCTCGCCCCATGACCCGCATCGACAATGCCCGCGTCATCCGCGCCCCCCGCGGCAGCGACATCAGTGCCAAGAGCTGGCTGACGGAGGCGCCACTGCGCATGCTGATGAACAACCTCGACCCGGACGTCGCCGAGAAGCCGGGCGAACTCGTGGTCTACGGCGGCATCGGCCGCGCCGCGCGCGACTGGGAGAGCTTCGACCGCATCGTCGCCGCGCTGAAGAAACTCGAGGCGGACGAGACGCTGCTCGTCCAGTCCGGCAAGCCGGTCGGCGTTTTCCGCACCCATCCGGATGCGCCGCGTGTGCTCATCGCCAATTCCAACCTCGTGCCGCACTGGGCCACCTGGGACCATTTCAACGAGCTCGATCGAAAAGGCCTCATGATGTACGGCCAGATGACAGCCGGCTCGTGGATCTACATCGGCTCGCAGGGCATCGTGCAGGGCACCTACGAGACCTTCGTCGAGATGGGGCGCCGGCACTACGGCGGCGACCTCTCCGGCCGCTGGATCCTCACCGCCGGCCTCGGCGGCATGGGCGGCGCCCAGCCGCTCGCCGCGGTGATGGCCGGCGCCTCGTGCCTCGCCATCGAATGCCGCCCGTCGAGCATCGAGTTCCGCCTGCGCACCGGCTATGTGGATGTGCAGGCCAAGGACCTCGACGAGGCGCTCGCCATCATCGAGGAGGCCACGCGCACGAAGAAGCCGGTCTCGGTCGCGCTCCTCGGCAATGCCGCCGAGGTGCTGCCGGAGCTGGTCAGCCGCGGCGTGAGGCCCGACTGCGTCACCGACCAGACCTCGGCGCACGATCCCGTCAACGGCTACCTGCCGAAGGGCTGGACGCTCGCGCAGTGGGAAGAAAAACGCGAGGCCGACCCGAAGGCGGTGACGAAGGCGGCCAAGGCCTCCATGGCCGAGCACGTGCGCGCCATGCTCGCCTTCCACCGGATGGGCGTGCCCACCGTCGACTACGGCAACAACATCCGCCAGATGGCGCTCGAGGAAGGCGTTGCCGACGCCTTCGACTTCCCCGGCTTCGTGCCGGCCTACATCCGCCCGCTGTTCTGCCGCGGCATCGGCCCCTTCCGCTGGGCGGCCCTGTCGGGCGATCCGGAGGACATCTACAGGACCGATGCCAAGGTGAAGGAGCTGCTGCCGGAAAACAAGCACCTGCACAACTGGCTCGACATGGCTCAGAAGCGCATCAAGTTCCAGGGCCTGCCGGCGCGCATCTGCTGGGTCGGCCTCGGCGACCGCCATCGCCTCGGCCTCGCCTTCAACGAGATGGTGGCGAAGGGCGAGTTGAAGGCCCCCATCGTCATCGGCCGCGACCATCTCGACAGTGGCTCCGTCGCCTCGCCCAACCGCGAGACCGAGGCGATGCAGGACGGCTCCGACGCCGTCTCCGACTGGCCGCTTCTCAACGCGCTCCTCAACTGCGCCTCTGGCGCCACCTGGGTGTCCCTGCACCACGGCGGCGGCGTCGGCATGGGCTTCTCGCAGCACTCGGGCATGGTCATCGTCTGCGATGGCACGGCGGAGGCGGCGCGGCGCATCGAGCGCGTGTTGTGGAACGACCCGGCGACCGGCGTGATGCGCCATGCCGACGCCGGCTACGACATCGCCATCGCATGCGCGAGGGAGCACGGCCTCAACCTGCCGAGCCTTCCCTGAGGTGAACGACATGAGCGGGGGCGCTGCCATGAAGCCGCTGGCCGATCTCAGGGTGCTCGATTTCAGCCGCGTGCTGGCCGGCCCCTATTGCACCGCCCTCCTCGCCGACCTCGGCGCGGAGGTGATCAAGGTCGAGCCCCCGGGCGGCGACGACTATCGCCACATCGGCCCCTTCGTCGACGGCGAGAGCATGCTCTTCGCCACGGTGAACCGGGGCAAGCGCTCCATCGTCCTCGACCTCGCGAAGGCGGACGATCTCGCCATAGCCCATGCGCTGGCCGCCCGGGCGGACGTGGTCGTCGAAAACTTCCGCCCCGGCGTCGCGGACAAGCTCGGCATCGGCTGGGCGCAGCTGTCCGCGCTCAACCCGCGCCTCGTCTATGCCTCCATCTCCGGCTTCGGCCAGGAGGGGGAGCTGGCGAAGCGCCCGGCCTACGACGTCATCCTGCAGGCGATGAGCGGCATCATGGCCGTGACGGGCGAGCCGGACGGGCCGCCGACCCTCGTCGGCGAATCCATCGCCGACGTCGCCGCCGGCCTCTTCGCCTCGTGGGCGGTGCTCGCGGCCTTGCACGAGCGCCACGGCACGGGGCGCGGCCGCCACATCGACCTTGCCATGTTCGACGCCATGGTGGCCCTGCAGCCGCTCGTCGTCGCCCGCTATCTCGCGACGGGCGAGGCGCCGCGGCGCGTCGGCAACCGCCATCCCCTGTCCGCGCCCTTCGGCGCCTTCGCGGCGCGCGACGGCAGCTTCGTGCTCGCGGTGCTCAACGACAAGCTCTTCCAGCGGCTTGCCGCCTGCATCGACGCGCCCGAGATCGCCGTGGACCCGCGCTTTGCCACCGACAGCAACCGCCTCGCCAACGAGGCGGCGCTGCGCGCGCTCATCGAGGGCTGGTCGCGGCGGCTCGGCGCCCGCGAGGCCGTGGAGGCGCTCGTCGCCCACGGCGTGCCGGCCGCCGAGATCAACGACATGGCCGAGGCCCTCGCCTCCCCGCATGCCGAGGCCCGCGGCCTCCTGCAGGAGGTGAGCGACGCGCGTGCCGGCATGCGGCAGGTGCCCGAGCAGCCGGCGCGCTTCGCCGGCGCGCCGCGCGGTGGCCTTGCCGCCGCCCCTCGCCTCGACGGCGACCGCGCCGCCATTCTGGCCGACCTGGAGGACCGGACGTGAATGCCCCCGCGATGACAGCCGAGGACGCCGCCGCCCTCGTCGAGGCCGTGGCCGACTTCAGTCGCAACGTGCTCGCCCCGGCCGCCGCGGAGATCGACCGCACGGGCCGCTCGGCCACCATGCACCTGCCGCAGCTTGCGCAGATGGGCATCATGGGCCTCAACCTGCCCGAGGCCTGCGGCGGCATCGGCCTGCCGGCGACGGCCCTGTTCGAGGCGGTGGCGGCCATCGCCGGAGCCTGCGGCTCCACGGCCTCCATGGTCACGGCCCATTGGCTCGCGACCGATTCCATCCTCATCGGCGGCACGCCGGAGCAGCAACAGCGCTACCTGCCGGCAGCGGCCGCCGGCAAGGCGCTCGGCGCCTTCGGCCTTACCGAGCCCGGCGCCGGCTCCAACCCGGCCGACATGACGACGCGTGCCGTGCGCGAGGGCGACGACTACCGCATCACCGGCACCAAGCATTTCATCTCCAATGCCGGCGAGGCCGATTTCATCGTCGTCTATGCCAAGACGGACATGGCCGCCGGCGCGCGCGGCATCTCGGCCTTCGTCGTCGAGCCGAAGGCGGGCGGCGTGCGCTGCTCCGCGCCCGAGCCGACCATGGGCCTGCGCGGCGGCCATGTCTTCGAGGTTTCGCTCGATTGCGTCGTGCCGGCAGAGAACCGCCTCGGCGAGGAGGGCAAGGGCTTCCGCACCGCGCTCAAGGTGCTCGACGCCGGGCGGCTCGAGATCGCTGCCTGCGCCGTCGGCATCGCCCAGGCCGCACTGGCCGCGGCGCTCGACTGGGCAAGAGAGCGCAAGGTGGGCGGCGAGCCGATCGCCCATTTCCAGGGCCTGCAATGGATGCTGGCGGACATGGCGACCGACATCGCCGCCGCGCGCCAGCTTGGCCTTGCCGCCGCGCGCAAGCGCGAGGCCGGCGAGCGCTTCTCCATGGAAGCATCGATGGCCAAGCTGCACGCCTCGGAGATGGTCGGCCGCGTGACCGATAAGGCGCTCCAGATCCACGGCGGCTACGGTTTCACCACGGCACTGCCGCTGGAGCGCTACATGCGCGACTGCCGCATCTTCCGCATCTACGAGGGCTCCTCGGAGATCCAGCGCAACATCATCGCGCGCCATCTGCTGGGGTGAGGCTCATGCGCATTCTCCGTGCCGGCGACTATCGCGTCATGCCGTGGAAGAACGGCGGCGGCGAGACCACCGAGATCGCCGCCTTCCCCGAAGGGGCCGGGCTCGAGACCTTCGACTGGCGCGTGAGCATGGCGCGCGTGGCGAGCGACGGGCCGTTCTCGGTCTTTCCGGGGATCGACCGCACGCTGTCGCTCCTCGACGGCCCGGCGCTCACCCTCGCCTTCGACGGCCGGGGCGAGGTCGTCATCGATGCGGCGACGCCGCCCTGTGCTTTCCCGGCCGATGTCGCCGTGACCGGGCGTCTCGCCGGCGCCCCGATCACCGACCTCAACGTGATGACGCGCCGCGGGCGCTGGCGCCACCATGTGCAGCGGGTCGCGGTCGAAAGCCCGCGCGCCCTGCCGCGCCTCGGCGACCTCCTCCTCGTCATCGCGACGCGCGAGGCCGTCACCCTTCGGACGGATGACGGCACGGCGGCCTTGAACCCCGCCGACACCGTCGTCATCGACGAGGAGGCCGTCAGCCTCGCAGCCGACGGCCCCGCAACTGTCTACACGGTCGACCTCTGGCGCCTCTGACGCTCAGCGCGCCGCCTTGAGGGCGAGGCCGAAGGCGATGAAGGCCCAGCCCTGGAAGATGAGATCGATCGCGAGCAGCAGGCCCAGCACCCACAGGCTGTTCACCGGCCAGCCGGCCGCGATGATGAGGCCGGTGAGAAGCGTCAACAGACCGGCGGCGACGATCCAGCCCCAGCCCTTCTCCGGTCGGGCATTGAAACCAACCCAGATGCGGATGAGGCCGGCGACGATGAGCGAGACGGCGAGCAGCAGCGTCAGCACGCCGGAGGCGAGAAGCGGGTTGTAGAAGGCGAAGAAACCGGCCACCGCGTAGATGAGGCCGCTCGCAAGCCAGAAGAAGAAGCGACCCCAAGTCTTGACGCCGAAGGCATGCACGATCTCGATGATGCCGCCGACGAGCATGAGCGCGCCGACGTAATAGACCGTGGCGACCGTCGCGACGAAGAGATGCGCGAAGGCTATGCCGCCAAAGACGAGCAGGCCGACGCCGAGCGCGACGAACCAGCCCCACTTCGCCCGCACCTCGCCGACGGCCACGCCGAGCGGACTCTCGTTGAGCGTATTGGCCATTGCTCCCCCGCGACTGTCCGCCTGAGGGACGGGAAGCGGGCCCGGACAGCAGCCCGACTCACCCGATACTTGGTAAGGATAGCGCCCAGGCCGAACAATGGCAAAGAAATGCGCGGCGCAGTTTTCCGTAAATTTTAGTGTTCTGTCGCCGCCAGCACCGCTTCAACACGGATCTCTTCCGTAAGTCTCGCCTTCAGCGCCGAGAATTCGGGGCTCGTCTTCATCTTGTAATCGCGCGGATGCGGCAGGTCGACGGCGAGGTCGGCCTTGATGCGCCCGGGCCGGGCCGACATGACGATGACACGCGAGGCGAGGAAGATCGCCTCCTCGATGTCGTGGGTGACGAACAGGACCGTCTTGCGCTCGCGCTCCCAGATGCCGAGCAGCAACTCCTGCATCAGCGAGCGGGTCTGGTTGTCGAGGGCGCCGAAGGGCTCGTCGAGCAGCAGGATCTCGGGGTCGTTGGCGAGCGCGCGGGCGATCGCCGTGCGCTGCTGCATGCCGCCGGAGAGCTGCTTGGGCCAGTGGTTCTCGAAGCCCCTGAGGCCGACCTTGTCGATATAGGAGGCGACGATGTCCCTGGTCTCGGCTTCCCGCCGGCCCTTCTCCCTGAGGCCGAAGGCGATGTTCTGCGCCACCGTGAGCCAGGGAAAGAGCGTGTAGGACTGGAACACCATGCCCCGGTCGGCACCGGGGCCGGTGATGCGGCGCCCGTCGAGCCGCACCTCGCCCGCGCTCGGCCTGTCGAGCCCGGCGACGATGCGCAGCAGCGTGGACTTGCCGCAGCCGGAGGGGCCGAGGATGGTGATGAAGTCGTTGGCCGCGACCGAGAGGTTCGTCGGCGTCAGCGCCGTCACCGGCGCCCCGCCGCGCACCCCCGGGAAGATGCGCGAGACGTTGTCGATGACGAGCTTGGTCACGCGAGCCTCCACGGGAAGAGCCAGCGGTTGGCCGCCTTGAACAGGAAATCGGAGACGAGGCCGATGAGGCCGATGACGATGATGCCGAAGATGATCTGGCCGGTGGCGAGCAGCGCCTGGCTGTCGATGATCATGTGGCCGATGCCGGACGAGGAGCCGATGAGCTCGGCGACGATGACATAGGTCCACGCCCAGCCGAGGACGAGGCGCAGGATCTCGGCGATCTCCGGCGCATTGGCCGGGATCATGACGCGGCGCACGATGCCCGTGTCGCGTGCGCCGAGCGTGTAGGCGGCTTCGACGAGGTCACGCCGGGTGGAGCCCACCGAGACCGCGACCATGAGAATGATCTGGAACACCGAGCCGATGAAGATGACGAGCAGCTTCTGCACCTCGCCGATGCCCGCCCACAGGATGAGGAGCGGGATGAAGGCCGAGGCCGGCAGATAGCGCGCGAAGGAGACGAAGGGCTCGAAGAAGGCCTCGATCGGCTTGTAGGCGCCCATGAGGATGCCAAGCGGCACGGCAACGATGGCCGCCAGCACGAAGCCGCCGACCACGCGCCAGATGGTGACGCCGATGTCGAACAGGAAGCCGTGATCGGCTAGGAGCGCCCAGCCGTCCGCGACCATGGTGAGCGGATCGGCGAGGAATGTGCGGGAGACATAGCCGCCGAAGGTGGCGAAGCCCCAGCCCAGTACGAAGAGGATGAAGAAGGAGATGCCGAGGACGATGCGCGCGCCCTGCCCGATCGGTTCCAGTGGTCTCAGCATGACGTTCCGCTCGTGCCGTTTCCGGTCAGCCGCGCCCACTCCGCCCCCTCGCTGGCGAGGGAGCGGCCGGTCGCATGGAAGGTGCGGGCTTCAGGTGAAGCCGCCGAAGGCTCACTTGATGAAGCTGGTGTCGACGATCTTCGAAATGTCCGGCTTCTGCTTGATGATGCCGATCTCGAGAAGCAAATCGGCCGCCTCGTTGGAGAACTTCTCGAACTCGCCGGAAAAGAAGGTCCGGTTGGCCTCGCGATCCTGCCAGCGCAGGTATTGGGCCGACTTGCCGAACTGCTCGCCCGTCTGCTTCACGTCGGCGCCCATGATCTCGAAGGCCTTCTTCTCGTCGGCCTTGATCATGTCGAGCGCCTCGAAGTAGCTGTCGGCGAGCGCCTTGGCCGCTTGCGGGTTCTCCTCGAGGAACTTCGGCGTGCAGCCGAAGGTGTCCATGACGACCGGATAGTCGAGCGTCGTGGCGATGATCTTGCCGGCCTCCGGCTTGTCGCGCACGGTCGAGAGATACGGCTCGTAGCTCATGGCCGCGTCGTTCTGGCCGGCGACGAAGGCCTGGGCCGCGGGACCGGGCTCGAGATTGACGACCTTGACGTCCTTCACGGAGAGGCCGTTCTGCTTCAGCATCCAGGCGAGCACGAAATAGGGCGAGGTGCCCGGCGCGGAGGCCGCGACGCTCTTGCCCTTCAGGTCCTTGATCGACTGGATGTCGTTGCGCACGACCATGCCATCGGCGCCGTAGGACTTGTCCATCTGGAAGATCTGCTTGGTGGCGATGCCGTTGGCGTTCCACGCCACCCAGGTCTCCACCGTCGTCGCGGCGCACTGGATGTCGCCCGAGGCGATGGCGAGGTGCCGGCTCGCCTGCGGAATCTTCTTGATGGTGACGTCGAGGCCGTTCTTCTCGAAGATGCCGGCCTCCTTGGCGAGCGTGAGCGGCGCAAAGCCCGTCCAGCCGCTCATGCCGATGACCACCTGCGTGTTGGCCGCCGATGCGGTGCCCGCCGCGCCGATGAGGATCGCTGCAGCGAGCCCGAATGCCGAAGTGCGCTTCATGACGTGTCTCCCGGTCCGTTGACCCCTCTTCATTGAATGGCAGCACGCCGCAGCCCCGCTGTCAATTGTCTAGACATAACTGCATACACTTTCCCACGCAGGCCGGGCATCTGCCTGTCTGGGCGGCAAGGAGGCCTTGCTAGGCGGCCGTGTACGTGCAGTCCCATGCGGTTGGTACAATGCGGCTAGCCGGTCGGCGTCCTTGACAAAGCACCCGCCAGGGGACACATGTGGCGCGGGTCGCATCGTTTCCCTTTCACGTTCGGCTGCGTGAGCGACGTTCATTCGTCGATTGAGCCGTTCGTCCGGCGACCGATCCTTCCGGAACAGCCCAATTCACGCGGGGCGTTCGTTTCCCCGCGTTCGTGCGCCCGCTTCGGCTCGTTGCCGGCGGCGTGTCCGGCGCGCACCATGAAAGACGATAAGTGACTTCATTTTCCGATCTCGGCCTCGCCCAACCGCTGCTCAAGGCACTGGAGAGCGAGGGTTACGAGCAGCCGACGCCGATCCAGGCGCAGGCCATTCCCCATGTCCTCTCCGGCCGCGACCTGCTCGGCATCGCCCAGACGGGCACGGGCAAGACGGCGGCCTTCGCCCTCCCCATCCTTCACCGCCTCGCCAGCGCGCCGAAGCGCCCGGGCCGTGGGCGCTGCCGCGTGCTCGTGCTGAGTCCGACGCGCGAGCTCGCCAGCCAGATCGGCGAGAGCTTCCGCACCTATGGTCGCCACCTCAACCTGCGCACCGCCGTGATCTTCGGCGGCGTCGGCCACCGGCCGCAGTCCGATGCGTTGGCGCGCGGCCTCGACGTGCTGGTCGCGACGCCCGGCCGGCTGATCGACCACATGCAGACGGGTGCCGTCAGCTTTGCCGAGACCGAGGTCGTGGTCCTCGACGAGGCCGACCAGATGCTCGACATGGGCTTCATCCACGCCATCCGGAAGATCGTGCAGCGCCTGCCGAAGGAGCGCCAGAACCTCTTCTTCTCGGCCACCATGCCGAAGGAGATCGCCGCGCTTGCGTCCGACCTGCTGCACGACCCGGTGCAGGTTTCGGTGACGCCGGTCGCGACGACGGCCGAGCGCATCGACCAGCGCGTCATCTTCGTCGAGACGGCGCGCAAGCGTAACCTCCTCGCCGAGATCCTGAAGGGCGAGAAGCTCGGCCGCGCGCTCGTCTTCACCCGCACCAAGCACGGCGCCGACCGCGTGGTGCGCCACCTCGAACAGGACGGCATCCGGGCCGCGGCGATCCACGGCAACAAGAGCCAGTCGCAGCGCGAGCGCGCGCTCGGCAGCTTCCGCACCGGCGAGACGCCCATCCTTGTTGCGACGGACATCGCCGCCCGCGGCATCGATGTCGACGGCGTGACCCACGTTATCAACTTCGACCTGCCGAACGTGCCGGAATCCTACGTGCATCGCATCGGCCGCACGGCCCGCGCCGGCGCCGACGGCAGCGCCATCTCCTTCTGTGACGGTGAGGAGCGCGCCTATCTCCGGGCCATCGAGAAGCTGACGCGCCAGAAGATCCCGGCAACCGACCGGCGCGCCAATCCGGGCGCCGAGCCGGAGGAGCCCGCCGAAGCCCGCCCACAGGGCCGCAACGGCGGCGGCAGGAACGGCCCCGGCAAGAACGCCACTGGCAGGGGCCGGCACTCTCCGCGCGGCAGCCGCAACACGCCGCAGCCGGGCCACCACAGTGCCGGCAAGGCGCCGGGTCACGGCAACGGCCATGGTCACGGCAGCGGCCTCGGCCAGGGCAACGGCCAGCGCCAGCAGGACGGTGCGTCCCGCCGTGATGGCCAGCGGCCGGCCAAGGCCGCGCAGGGCAGCGGCAAGCCGCAGCAGCGCGACCACCACCGTGGTCAGGGCCAGGGTCATGGCCCGGCCGGCGCCGAGCGCATGGACGGCATCGGTTTCATGCGCCCGGCCCGCCGCCGCGGCGACGGCCCGTCCCGCTGAAGCACGCCGGCCGGCAACCTCCCGTCGCCACGCTCGGGCTCGCCCGGGACGGGGTCCGGAAGGAGCAAGTCGGGCACACCCGACTTGCGACAGACGGGATCAGCGGCGCCGGCTCGTGCCGTCAGCATGCTGCCATGATCGGCATCCACCCTGTGCCGTGAGGCAGCAACCAAGCTCACGGCCAGGGGCATGACGCGCGCGTCGTCCGGCTCGACCGGATCAGCAAGGAGATTGTCGACCTTCGCGTGCCGGCCGCGCACGCGCCGCGAGATCGTGGCCGATGCGGTCGTGCACGTCATAGGCCTTGTTGCCGCCGGCGTCGGCGCGGTGGTGCTCGTCGGCATCGTGCTGCACGGCGGCGCCTATGGTGCCCTGCCCGCCGTGGCGCTCTACACGCTCGGCCTTTTCGTCATGCTTGGCTGCTCCTGCGCCTACAATCTGGCGCCGGCGTCGCCGCGCAAGGAGAAGCTGCGCCAGTTCGACCAGGCCGGCATCTTCCTGATGATCGCCGGCACCTACACGCCCTTCACGACGCTCGGCCTCGGCGGCCCCTGGGCCGTCGGCCTGACGAGCTTCGTCTGGCTCGCGGCCATCGCCGGCGCCTGCCTGAAGCTGTTCTTCCCGCGCCGCTTCGACCGCCTGACGATCGCCGCCTATCTCACGCTGGGCTGGGCGGGCGCTGTCGCCGTTGCCCCGCTGACGGATGCGCTCGGCCTGACCACGCTGGCGCTGATCGCCGTCGGAGGCGTGCTCTATTCGGTCGGCGTCGTCTTCCATCTTGCCGAACGCCTGCCCTTTCAGGCGGCCATCTGGCACGGCTTCGTCGTCGCCGCCGCCGGCGTGCACTATGCAGCTGTGCTGCGCGCGCTGACCCCCGTCCTGAGCGCATAGAAAAGCGCCCGCGGGATCATCCTGCGGGCGCTCGCAACAAGGGTCTCTCTCAGCGCGAGAACTTCTTGTACTGGATACGTTTCGGGATCGTGGAATCGATGCCGAGGCGGCGCTTCTTGTCTTCCTCGTAGTCCTCGAAGTTGCCCTCGAACCACTCCACATGGCTGTCGCCCTCGAAGGCGAGCATGTGGGTGGCGACGCGGTCGAGGAACATGCGGTCGTGGCTGATGATGACGGCGCAGCCGGCGTAATCCTCCAGCGCCTCCTCCAGCGCACGCAAGGTGTCGACGTCGAGGTCGTTGGTCGGCTCGTCGAGCAGCAGGACGTTGGCGCCCGACTTCAGCATCTTGGCGAGATGCACGCGGTTGCGCTCGCCGCCCGAGAGCATGCCCACCTTCTTCTGCTGGTCGCCGCCCTTGAAGTTGAAGGCCGAGCAATAGGCCCGCGAGTTGATCTCGCGCTTGCCGAGATAGATGACATCGTTGCCGCCGGAGATTTCCTCCCAGACGGTCTTGTTGTCGTCGAGTGCGTCGCGCGACTGGTCGACATAGCCGAGCTTGACCGATTCCCCGATGGTGATGGTGCCGGCGTCCGGCGTCTCCTGACCGGTGATCATGCGGAACAGGGTCGTCTTGCCCGCGCCGTTCGGCCCGATGACGCCGACGATGCCGCCGGGCGGCAGCTTGAACGACAGCCCGTCGATGAGCAGCCGATCGCCGAAGCCCTTGGTGAGGCCATCGAACTCGATAACGTTGTTGCCCAGCCGCTCGGCAATCGGGATGACGATCTGGGCCGTCGAGGGCGCCTTCTCCGAGGCCTTCCGCACCAGTTCCTCATAGCGCTGGATACGCGCCTTGTTCTTGGCCTGGCGAGCCTTGGGCGAGGCCGAGATCCACTCGCGCTCGCGCTCCAGCGTGCGCTGGCGCGCCTCCTCCTCGCGGCCCTCCTGGGCGAGGCGCTTCTGCTTCTGCTCCAGCCACGAGGAATAGTTGCCCTCGTACGGAATGCCGCGACCGCGGTCGAGTTCGAGGATCCAACCCGTGACGTTGTCGAGGAAGTAGCGGTCGTGGGTGACGATCAGGATCGCACCCGGGTAGGTCCTGAGGTGCCCTTCGAGCCAAGCCACCGTCTCGGCGTCGAGATGGTTGGTCGGCTCGTCGAGCAGCAGCAGGTCCGGCTGGGCGAGAAGCAGCTGGCACAGCGCAACGCGACGCTTTTCGCCGCCCGACAGCGAGGCGACCTCCGCATCGTCCGGCGGGCAGCGCAGGGCATCCATGGCCTGGTCGACCTTGGAATCGAGGTCCCACAAGCCCTTGGCCTCGATCTCGTCCTGCAGCCGCGTCATCTCGTCGGCCGTCTCGTCCGAGTAGTTCATGGCGAGCTCGTTGTAGCGCTCGAGCACTGCCTTTTCGCCGGCGACCCCTTCCATGACGTTCTCGCGCACGGTCTTCGTCGGGTTGAGCTGCGGCTCCTGCGGCAGGTAGCCGACGCGCGCGCCTTCCGCCGCCCAGGCTTCGCCCGTGAACTCCTTGTCGAGCCCGGCCATGACCTTGAGCAGCGTCGACTTGCCGGCGCCGTTGACGCCCAGCACGCCGATCTTGGCGCCCGGGTAGAAGGACAGGTGCACGTTGTCGAGGACCTTCTTGCCGCCAGGGTAGGTCTTCGACAGGCCGCGCATGTGGTAGACATACTGATAGGAGGCCATTCAAGTCTCTCTCAACGAAAGGACCGCATGCTCCCGGCGTGCACCGCGCACGCGGGAACTGTCGGCCGCATCGGAAATTCGAGCCACGAGTTATCAGGCGGGCGAGGTCGGTTCAAGCCACGCGGCCCGCACGCGACCTGCCGGATCCGCCATGCTGCGCATCACCGACCATATAAGCATCGACGAAAGCGAAATCGAGGAAAGCCATATCCGTGCCTCCGGCCCCGGCGGCCAGCATGTCAACAAGACGGCGAGCGCGGTGCAGCTGCGCTTCGACGCCCGCCGCTCCCCATCCCTGCCGAACGACGTCGCCATCCGCCTCATGAAGCTCGCGGGCAGCCGCCTGACGCAGGAAGGGGTCATCGTCATCACCGCCCAGTCGCACCGCAGCCAGCTGCGCAACCGCGAGGAGGCGCTCGACAGGCTGGTGGACCTGATCCGGCAGGCAACGGTGCGCCCCAAGCCGCGCCGGCCGACGAAACCGACGAAGGCCTCCAGGGAGCGGCGGCTCGAAGGCAAGCAGCGCCGCTCGGCCGTGAAGTCCGTCCGCCGGGCCAAGCCGACGGTGGAGTGACGGCCCGGCGATCGTGGAGCCAGACCTGCGCGCCGTTTCCCTGCCGTCATGCCCGCGCTCGTCGCGGGCATCCACGCCTTCAACCGAAAAGCAACATCAAAGGCGTGGATGGCCGGGACAAGCCCGGCCATGACGACCGAGGCGCCTCTGCCTGCCCCGCGAGACGGAACTGCGGCGCCGGGCTTCCCCACATCGTGATCCCCACGCGCGGCACGCACGCCCGGCATGCACTGCTCGGTGCTTTTGCAATGCGCGCCGGGGCGCTTATGGTGTGCGCCGACAGCGGCACCGGTGCAGTGCCGCACGGCAATCATCGAGGAACGACAGGAAGAGGCATGACCGCACATTTCCAGAACTTCATCGCCGGTGAGTGGGTCGCCGGGCACGACGCCACCAGAAACATCAACCCGTCGAACACCAATGACGTCATCGGCGAATATTCCCGCGCCAGCGCGGCCGACACCGAGCGCGCCATCGCCGCGGCCAAGGCCGCCTTCCCGGCCTGGGCCCGCACGACCCCGCAGGAGCGTCACGACATCCTCAAGAGGGCCGGCGACGAGATCCTCGCCCGCAAGGACGAGCTTGGCCGCCTGCTCTCGCGCGAAGAGGGCAAGACGCTGCCGGAGGGCGTCGGCGAGGTGGCGCGCGCCGGCCAGATCTTCCTCTTCTTCGCGCAGGAAGCGCTGCGCCTCGCCGGCGACAAGATCGCCTCCGTGCGCCCCGGCGTCGATATCGAGATCACGCGCGAGCCGGTCGGCGTCGTCGGCATCATCGCCCCGTGGAACTTCCCCATCGCCATTCCCGCGTGGAAGATCGCCCCGGCGCTCTGCTACGGCAACACGGTCGTGTTCAAGCCGGCTGACCTCGTGCCCGGCTCGGCCCATGCCCTGTCCGAGATCATCGTGCGCGCCGGCATTCCCGCCGGCGTCTTCAACCTCGTCATGGGCCGCGGCTCGGTCGTCGGCGAAACGCTGCTGAAATCGCGGGACGTCAACGCCATCACCTTCACGGGCTCCGTCTCGACTGGCCGCAAGGTGGCCGAGGCCTGCGTCGGCACGATGAAGAAGTTCCAGCTCGAGATGGGCGGCAAGAACCCACTCGTCGTGCTCGACGACGCCGACCTCAAGACGGCGGTGGAATGCACCGTCAACGGCGCCTTCTTCTCCACGGGCCAGCGTTGCACGGCCTCCTCGCGCGTCATCGTGACGGCCGGCATCCATGACCGCTTCGTCGATGCGGTGGCCGAGCGCATGAAGGGGCTCGTCGTCGATGACGCCCTGAAGGCCGGCACCCATATCGGCCCGGTGGTCGACCAGAACCAGCTCGACCAGGACCTCTCCTACGTCAAGATCGGCCAGGACGAGGGCGCCCGCCTCGTCGCCGGCGGCGAGGTGCTGAACCGCGAGACGCCTGGCTTCTACATGGCGCCCGCGCTCTTCACCGAGTGCACCAACGCCATGCGCATCTCGCGCGAGGAGATCTTCGGCCCCGTTGCCAGCGTCATCCGCGCCAGGGACTATGACGAGGCCCTCGCCCTCGCCAATGACACCGAGTTCGGCCTGTCGGCGGGCATCTGTACCTCGAGCCTCAAATACGCCAGCCACTTCAAGCGCAACGCCGAGGTCGGCATGGTCATGGTCAACCTGCCGACCGCCGGCGTCGACTACCACGTGCCCTTCGGCGGCAGCAAGGGCTCGTCCTACGGCGCCCGCGAGCAAGGCCGCTACGCGGTGGAGTTCTACACGACGGTCAAGACGGCCTACACGCTGCCGGTGTGACCGGCAGCTGCAGACGACACAAGAAGCAAGGCCGCCTCCGGGCGGCCTTTTTAGGCCGTAGACTCATAACCGCGTAGCCAGATGCGGATGGACGCGAGCTTCACGGCGGCGAGGAAGTTTTCCGCCGTCTTGTCGAAGCGGGTGGCGATACGGCGGAAGTGTTTGATCTTGTTGAAGA